>NZ_JBVIDV010000031.1:0-8629 GCF_055572195.1 Streptomyces sp. NPDC030809 | reverse complement strand
CACGCCCCCCCTCTCCCACCCCAACAAAACCCCCCTGAGGGTTGGGGCACAACAACACCCTCCCCCCCCCCAACACATGGGGTGGGGGTGGGGTCTCCCCCCCCCCCCCCCCCCCCCCCCCCGCCCGTTTCGCGTGTCCCGGCACCGGGGCCGGCACCGGGATCGAAGTTCTGGGAACCGGCGAGCTGACCCAGCCGGTAGCCGAGCTGGAAGCGGGTCTCCGCCTTCAGCTCGGCTTTGAGTTTGGCCAGGTGGGAGGCGTACGCACGGGTGCTGAGCCCGATGCGTTTCGCAATCACGTTGTCGCTGTCGCCGTGGATGAGGCAGCGGATGATCGTCTCGCGCAGCACCCCGCTCAGCTGGCTGGATTCGTTCGGCGTACGGGAGCCCTGGAAGGGCTTGGCCCGCTGCCAGTTGCGCTCGAACACCTCGGTCAGGAAGCGCACGACGGCCGGGTCCCGCACGATGACGGCCTGGTCGCGGGCGGTGTCGGCCGGAATGACGGCCAGGGTCCGGTCCACGATGATCAGCCGGTCGAAGAACTCGTCGAGGGTGCGGATCTGGGCACCGAGCGAGGTCATCTCGCTCACGTACTCGCGGGTGGGGCCGTCGTGCCAGGCGGTGTGCTGGTAGAGGGTCCGCACCTCGACCCCGCGGTCGAGCAGCGCCGCGGTCTGCTGGCGGATCGCGTGCAGGGTGGCCTTCGGCCGGCCCCCGCCGGGCTGCGCCGTGAACAGCTCCTTCGCGCACTGCTGCACCGCTTCGTTGACGATCGCGCTGATCGCCGCCTTCCCCTCGATGCGGACGATGGGCTCACCGTCCGAACTGCCCGAAGGGGAACGGGACTCCGCGATCAGCGGGCGGAGCATCTCGGTGAGGCTGCGCGCCTCTTCCAGCATCATCAGCGCCGAGGACCTCAGCTGCGCGCCGATGCGCGCCTCGACGATTCCGGGGTCCACGGCGGTCAGCCGGTCCGGAGCAGAATCGTCCGCATTGACCATGCCCATCGAGAGGAGCTCCTGAAGCGCCTCCCGGTCCTCTTCGGCCAACTCCGACAACGGATCAGGATTGGCCGGTACGGGTCTTCTGTGTGATTCCCGGCGGAGCAGGTCTAGGTACGCCGCGCGCGCCTTCGTACTGAGGACGGGCATCACTGACTGGTGCGGTTGCATGGCCGACTCCGATGAGAGCAATGGTCATCACACGAAAAAAGAGGGCAGAGTGTAGCCCGCGTGCTTGTGTGCCGCGAGGGGATTGTGGCGGTCAACGTGGCTGGATCATAGGGGTGTTGCCAGCCGCGGGCCAGACTACTCGCCTTCTTCTGCGTCAAGTCGGAGACCCAGGCGGTGCGCTTTGTATCCCGCCTGAAAACGGCTCTCTGCGCCCAATTCGTCCGTGACCTCCTTCACATAGCGGCGCAGGGTCCGCGTGGCCATCCCCAGCCGCTTCGCGATCGCCTCGTCCTTCAGTCCGGCCGCCATCAGCCGCAGGATCGTGAGCCGGAGGGCCTCGGGGGGCTGGGGGGCGTCCGGCTGGATCGCGTCGAAAGGACGGCCGGATTCCCACAGGCTCTCGAACATCCGGTACAGGAAGCCGACCACGGTGGGGTCCGTGACGATCGAGGCGCCCTGGGGCCGGCCCGCCGCCCGGGGCTGCGGCACGAAGGCGGTCTCCCGGTCGAAGATGATGATCCGGTCGAACGCCTCGGCGGTGGTGCGGATTTCGGCCCCGGCGGCCGAGACCGCGCGCACGTACGTCTGCGTGCTGAGGCTGGCCCGGGCGGTGTGCTGGTAGAGGGTCCGCAGCCGGACCCCGCGGCCGAGCATCGCAAGGCTCTCCTCGACGATCCCGCGCAGCGTGTCGGGGTTGCGGCCGCCGCCGGGCTGGATGCTCACCATCTCCTCGGAGCACAGCCGCGTCATCAGCGACAGCTCCCGGCGGACCTCGTCCGCCTCGTCGTACGAGCGCACCCCCTCGGACCGCCGCCCGGAGCGCTCGTACTGGGCGAACAGCGGTGCCAGCGGCCGCAGTCGGCCGTGGATGTCGGCCAGTTCCTGCTGCCTGCGCAGGATCTCCTGCTCCAGGGGGGCGCGCAGGGCCATCTCGGCGATCGCCGGGTCCGCCGGTATCAGGCCATCTCCGCGTCCGCCGGGCAGCAGCAGGCCGGTGTCCAGTAGGTTGTCGCGCGCTCGGGCCGTCTCCCCCGCGGAGAGCCCGAGTTCGGCGGCCGCCGCGGGCAGGTCGGGGTCACGGAGCACACCGTTCCGGAGGACCCAGGTGTAGAGGGACAGCGATTCCGGCGCCGGACGGGCGGCTTCACCGGGGCGTTTTGCCCCTGAGCACTCCATTTGTCGAGAACCTCTTCCGGTCGGTCCACATTGGGACACCGAGTATCTCTCCACCCGGCCCGCCACTGCTGCGAGAGTCTTCTCATCGCGCTGGACGGCACGCGTCGCGCGAGTTCTGAAAATTCCCCAGAGGGGTGAATCATGCGCAGAATCGCTTTCCTGCGTTCCATTGAAATCCAGCAGACGAAGCCTTTTCTCAAGGCCCTTGAGGACCGTTTCCGGAAGGACGGCATCGAGGCCAAGCTCTTCTACACCGACGGCGAATGCGGCCCGGAGGACTTCCCCGGGGAATCCGAGCGCATTCCCGGCGACATATCCGCGGACGAACTCGCCAAGAAGGTCATCGACTGGGGCGCCGACGGCGTGATATCCCTTTCGATCGCCGACGAGAACGCACTCCGGGACGGGGTCGTGAAGCGCCGGCTGGAGACCGTGGGCATTCCGATGACCGCGCACAGCCTGGCCGCCCTGACCCTCACGGCGAACAAGTGGGAGACCAAGCGGCTCCTGGAGAGCCACGGGCTGGACACCCCGCCCGGGCTGCTCGTGGACAACGACATCCTCGCCGGCCGCGGACTGGAGATCCCCGCCTACCCGGACGCCGTCCTGATCCAGGTCTCCGACATGGGATACCCGCTGATCAGCAAGCCGCTCTGGGACTGCATGGGCGCCGGCATGGTCCCGATCCCCGACGCGGCCGCCCTGGAGCGGCACCTGGCGGAGCCGCACCACGGCAATTTCATCCTGGAGCAGTGCGTCTCCGGCGAGATCTGCTCGGTGGAGGTGGTCGGCGCCGACGGGGAGTACGTGGTCCAGCCCCGGGTCTGGCAGGGCCCGGCCGAGCTCGGCCCGGTCTTCAACTTCGGCCGGCTGCGGTACGTGGCCCCCCGCGAGCCGCACGACCGGGACTTCGCCCCGGTGGCCGAGAAGCTGAAGAACCTCTGCCGCGAGGTCGGCTTCTCCGGGGCCGTCGGCCTCGACATGATCTACGAGAACGGGGTCTACCAGATCCTGGAGATCAACCCGCGGGTCACCGGCACCACGACTCCGTGCATCGCATCGACCGACTTCAACACCTACGACGTCCTGCTGTCCATCCTCGACGGCAGCTGGCCCGGCAACCCGGAGCCGCGCGAGGGCATCCGGCGGGTCTGCCTCCAGTTCCCGGTCCGCGAGCTGTCCCCCGAATTCGTCGCCGACCTCACCCGCGAGCTGGACGTCGTACGCACCCAGACGCTCACGATCGACGGGGTCGAGCACCCCAACATCGTCATCACCTGCGAGCTCGAAGACCGGGCGGCCCTGCCCGCGAAGCTCGAATCCCTCTGGCAGCGCCACGAGTTCACCGACCGGTCCTTCCTGCGGCAGATCGCGGTGGCCATCGGCGTGGCGGACGACCGCGACGGCGCCTCCGCCGAGGACGGAAACCACTGACATGCGCATGGACGGCTACAGAAAGGTCGTCGCCCGCCCGGGCATCGGCCCGCTGATGCTGCTCGGCTTCTTCGCGAAGATCGCGGTCGTCGCGATCCCCGTCGTGATGAACCTGGGCATCGTCCTCGGCCTGGACCGCGGCTTCGGCGCCTCCGGCCTGGTGATCGCCCTCTGGACGGTCGGCGTCGCCTTCGGCGGCCCGCTCCAGGGCAAGATGATGGACCGGCACGGGGTCCGCCCGGTGCTGGCCGTGTCGGTGGCCGGCCAGGCCCTCTTCTGGGGGTTCGGGCCCGCCCTGCCGTACGAGGCGCTGGCGGCGGCCGCGGTGGCCTGCGGGCTGCTGAACCTGCCCGGTTTCGCGATCGTACGGCTGCGGCTGGCCGTGGCCGTCCCGGAGGAGCAGCGGCACACGGCGTTCGCGCTGGACGCCATGACCTCGAACATCTCGTACATGGTCGGCCCGGCGCTCGGCGTCACCGTCGCCACCGCCATCTCCAGCGACGTGTCCATGCGCGGCCTGGGCCTGGTCGTGTCCCTGGCCGGAGCGGGCCTGTGGCTGCTGAACCCGCAGGTCAGGGAAGGGGTCAAGGGGGCGGAGGCGGGAGCCGCCAAGCCCGCGAAGGTGCCGTTCCGCAGCTGGTTCAGCCCGGCCCTGGTGCCGGTGCTCATGGCCACGACCGCCACCACCCTGGCCACCGCCGGCTACGAGGTCGCGATCGTCGGCGGGCTGCGCGAGGCCGGGCAGGTGCAGTGGTCCGGCCTGGTCCTGACGGTCTGCGGGCTGTGCTCCCTCCTCGGCGCGCTGGTCTACGGCACGCTGAAGAAGCCCCCGGCCTTCGCGGTCATCTCCGGCCTGGTCGGCCTGACCACCGTCGTGGGCGGGTTCGCCACCGGGGACTGGCGCTGGCTGTGCCTGGCGATGGTGCTGCCCGCCGCCCTGTGCTCGCCGTCCTTCGCCTCCACCGCCGGAGCGGCCAGCGGACTGGCGCCGGCCGGGTCCCGCGGTGTGGTCATGGGCTTCTACAGCGCCGCCCTCACCCTCGGCAACAGCATCGGAGCCCCGCTCTCCGGAACCGTCCAGGACGCCGCGAGCCCGCTGTGGGCCTTCGTGACCGTCGGCGCCGCGAGCGCCGCACTCTCCGCCCTGGCCCTCGCCGGCAGCGCCTGGCTCGCCCGGGCCGGGAAGCCGGCCGCGGAGCCCGCCCCGCAGGCCCTGGCCGAGTCCCCCGCCTGACCGGGCGCCCCGCGCCCGTCCGAACAACCCAGCAGACAAGAGGAGTTCCCGTGACCGTCAAGGGTTACGTAGCCATCGTCGACGCCTTCGCCCCCGCCCGCTTCTTCCCGCCGGAGTTCGAGAAGGCCGGATACCGCTGCATCCGCGTCCAGAGCACCGCAGAGGTGCCCCCGGCCTTCGCCGGCTCCCTGGACCTGTCCCTCTACGAGGAGAACATCGTCCACCTCGGCGACCTCGACGAGACCGTCCGCGCCGTCGGCGCCTACCGGCCGGTCGCCGTGTTCTCCGGCAGCGAGTACGGCGTGGAGTTCGCCGACAAGCTGAGCGAGGCGATGGGCCTGCCGACCAACGGCACCGCCCACAGCACCGCCCGCCGCGACAAGTTCACGATGATCGAGACCATCAAGGCCGCCGGAGTGCGCGGCGCCCGGCAGATCCTGGCCACCAGCGCCGAGGAACTCGCCGACTGGCACCGGGAGCTGGGCCGCCGGATCGTGGTCAAGCCCGTCAAGAGCGCCGCCAACGACGGGGTCCACTTCTGCGCCACCCCCGAGGAGAGCGCGGCCGCCTTCCGCGAGCTCACCGGCTCCTCCAACGTGTTCTCCGAGGTCAACGAGGGGGTGGTGGCCCAGGAGCACCTGTTCGGCGGGGAGTACATGGTCAACACCGTCAGCCGGGACGGCCGCCACCACGTCACCGACATCATCGCCACCTCACGCATCTCGGTGAACGGCGTCCACGACATCAGCAACTCCGTCCACCTCATGCCCCGGCACGGCGAGGTGCAGGACCAGCTGGTGCCCTACGCCTTCGAGGTCCTCGACGCCCTCGGCATCAAGCACGGCCCCTCCCACATCGAACTCAAGTTCACCCCCGAGGGCCCGGTGCTGATCGAGATGGGCGCCCGGATCTGCGGCGGCGACCTCCCGCACTACGTGCAGCTGGCCACCGGCGAGTCCCCCTTCGACTGGACCGTGGAGGCGTACACGAACCCCGAGGGCTTCGCGGCGCGCCACGAGGACCCGTACGAGATCAAGCGCCACTTCGCCTCCGTGGGCCTCGTCGCCGCCAAGGCCGGCCCGCTGAAGTCCCTGCGCCACCTGGAGGCGGTCGAGCGGCTGGAGAGCTTCCACGACCTCTCGCAGTTCGTCCCGCTGGGCGGCACCGTCGTCCCGACCGTCAACGACAGCACCTACGTGGGCTTCGTCCGCCTCTTCCACGAGATCGAGGAAGTGGTCATGCGCGACATCGGCACCATCCACTACCTGGACGGCGACGGCATGTACGAGATCGAGGGCGAGGCGTCGTGACCACCGCAGACCGGGGCACCGCGGACCGGACCACCGCGGACCGGAGCACCGCAGACCGGAGCACCGCAGACCGGGGACGCCCGCACATCGTCGTCATCAACCGCTGGCGCGAGCAGTACGCCCGCTACGCCGCCTACCTCGACCACACTGCGCACCACGTCTCGTACATCACCACCGAAGTGGGCCTGGACTCCGTGCCGGAGGCGGCCGGGGACATCGTGACGGTGGACCGTACGGACGACCTGGAGGCGGTCCGCGCCGCGGTGCGCGTGCTGGCGGTGCGGCACGGCCGGCCCGAGCACATCGTGGCCCTCAAGGAGGACGACCTGCTGATCGCGGCGGCCCTCCGGGAGGAGTGGGACTGCCCGGGGCAGCGGACGGAGCAGCTCGCGAGGTTCCGCGACAAGTACCTGATGGCCTCCGCGGTCGCGGAAGCCGGCCTGGAACTCCCGGAGTTCGCCCTCGCGACCGGCGAGGACACCGTCCTCGACTTCGCCGCCCGGTACGGCTGGCCGGTCATCGTCAAGCCGGTGATGGGCAGTTCGAGCGAGGGCGTGGTCAAGCTCGACGGGCCGGCGGAGCTCGCCGCGCTGGACCTCTCGGGCGGGCCGATGATGGTCCAGCGCTTCCACCCCGGGCTGATCTACCACGTGGACGGGGTCTTCACCGGCGAGGTGATCCGGCACATCCGGGCCTCCCGCTACCTGAACACCTGCCTGGGCTTCCGCGCCGGGGACTTCCTCGGCTCGGTGGAGGAGGACGACGAGGCCGTCAACGCGGCGATCCGGCAGGCCGCCACGGGCTACCTGCGCGCCCTGTCCGACGAGCCGCTCGTCTTCCACCTGGAGCTGTTCGTGGACCGCTCCGCCGGGACCCCGCAGTGCAGCTTCCTGGAGGTCGGGGCCCGCGTGGGCGGCGCCGAGATCCCGTTCGTCTGGCGGGAGCTGCACGGGTACGACCTGATGGAGGCCGCGTTCCGGCTCCAGCTCGGGCTGCCCGCCCCCGCGGGGGACACCTCGGCGGGCGGCGAGGTGGGCGGCTTCCTGATCGTCCCGGCGCCCGAGGCCCGGCCCTGCCGGATCACCGAGGTCACGTCCATGACCGGGCGGACTCCCGGCCCGTACGCGGAAGCCCTGCTGGAGGTCGGCGAGGTGCTGCCGCCGGCGGACGCGTACTACGAGCACGTCGGCGGGCGGTTCCGGTTCCGGGCGGCCGACAGCGCCGGGGTCGAGGCGGCCGTGCTCGCCACCGCGGCCGCCTTCCGGGTGGCCGGGGTGCCCGCCGGCGCCCCGCAGGAGACGGCAGCGGAGCACGACGGCCTGCTGACGGCGGCCGGCCGCGCCTAGGGCCCGGCCCGCGCGCCCTCCCCTCCGCACGCGCCCTCCCCTCCGCAGGCGCCCTCCCCTTCCCCCCTCCTCATCGCCCCCCCACCGCCACCCCCACCCGCATCCCCCGCGACCCACCACCCACGCCCCACCGAACCGACAGGAGTACCTGCCATGCCCGTTGTCATCGACACCGTCCCGTTCCGCCACTCCTCCCCCGCGCTGCTCGGCGACGCGCTCTCCGGATGCCCGGAGTGGGCGCTCAAGGAATTCATCGGCTCCTGGGAGGACCTGCCCGTCGACGCCTACCTGAAGGACGGGGCCACCTTCCGCCAGCGCCGCTACGGACGGTTCCGGCTGGCCAACGACCAGCTGGTGCCCGCCGGCCCCGCCGTGTTCGAGCAGTCCTCCGAGGTGAACTCCCTGTTCGGCGGGGTGGAGCGGCACTTCGAGCCCCTCGCGGACGCGGTGGCCTCCTCCGAGGTGCTCCGGCGGATCGTGCTGGCCTTCCTGGACCACCTGCCCGGGGAGATCGACCGCGCCACCGCCGGGGTGGGCGTGCACCAGATCCGGATCATCGCCGGCCGCGACGAGTCCTCGATGCCCGCCCCGGAGGGCATCCACGAGGACGGGCACCACTTCGTGGCCCAGGTGCTGATCAGCCGCGAGGGCGTGGCCGGCGGGGAGTCGCAGCTCTACGACCGCGACCGGCAGCCGATCTTCCGGACCACCCTGCTCCGGCCCTTCGAGTCGATCGTGATCGACGACCGCCGGGTGTTCCACGGGGTCTCGGCGATCACCCCGGCCGCGGGCGCCGACCGCGGGATCCGCGACATGATGCTCATCGACTTCTTCCCGCTCACCGAAGACTGACCCGGGACCTGGGGGGGGGGGGGGGGGGGGGGGGGGGGGGGGGGGGGGGGGGGGGGGGGGGGGGGGGGGGGGGGGGGGGGGGGGGGTGGGGGGGGGAGGGGGAGA
>NZ_JBVIDV010000030.1:32970-90758 GCF_055572195.1 Streptomyces sp. NPDC030809 | reverse complement strand
CCGGGATCTACGACCTGACGCTCCTGAACAAGGTCCTCAAGGCCGCCGGCAAGCCCGCGGTCTCCGACGCCGGCCTCGGCGCCAAGTAGTCCGCAGTCCCGTACGTTCCCAGGAGGTGACGACCATGGCCACCACGCTTGCCAAGGCTGCCGAGGGCACCACGTCGGTGTCGCACGCCGCCCGGATCGAGCACGTCTCGAAGTCCTTCGCCGGTCCCGCCGGAACGCAGCTCGTCCTGGACGACATCAGCCTCGATGTCGCGCCCGGCGAGTTCGTGACGATCCTCGGGGCCTCGGGATGCGGCAAGTCCACCCTGCTCAACCTGGTCGCCGGGCTGGACCGGCCGTCCGCGGGGTCCATCGAGACCCCCGGCGGCCGGCCCGCCCTGATGTTCCAGGAGCACGCCCTCTTCCCGTGGCTGACCGCGGGCAAGAACATCGAACTCGCCCTGAAGCTGCGCGGGGTGCCCAAGGCCGAGCGCCGCCCCGAGGCCGAACGGCTCCTGGAGCTGGTCCGCCTCGGCGGCGCGTACGGCAAGCGGGTGCACGAGCTGTCCGGCGGCATGCGCCAGCGCGTGGCCCTGGCCCGGGCCCTGGCCCAGGCCAGCGACCTGCTGCTGATGGACGAGCCGTTCGCCGCGCTCGACGCCATCACCCGGGACGTGCTGCACGGCGAGCTCACCCGGATCTGGGAGGAGACGAACCTCTCGGTCCTCTTCGTCACGCACAACGTGCGCGAGGCCGTACGGCTGGCCCAGCGCGTGGTCCTGCTCTCCTCGCGGCCCGGCCGGGTCGCCAAGGAGTGGACCGTGGGCATCCCGCAGCCGCGCCGCATCGAGGACGCGGACGTCGCGGAGCTGTCCCTTGAGATCACTGAACACCTGCGTGGGGAGATCCGCCGCCATGGCCAGCACTGACACCGCCCCGAAGCAGGACGACCTCGCCGGTCTGGAGGCCGGTCTCGACGCGCTCGACGCGGTCGAGGTGCGCCGGACCCCGGTCCGCGAGGTCCTCGTCAAGAAGGTGCTGCCGCCGGCCCTGGCGGTGGCCCTGGTCCTCGCCGTCTGGCAGGTCCTCGTCTCGCTGGAGGCGGTGGACGAGACCAAGCTGCCCGCCCCGTCCGCGGTGTGGGACGGCGTGGTCGCCATGTGGCTGAAGGGCACGCTGCTGGAGGTGGTCTGGACCTCCGTCTCCCGCGGCCTGTTCGGCTTCCTGATCGCGCTGGCCATCGGTACCCCGCTGGGCCTGCTGGTCGCACGGGTGAAGGTGGTGCGCGCCGCGCTCGGCCCGATCCTGTCCGGTCTGCAGTCCCTGCCCTCGGTGGCCTGGGTGCCGCCGGCCGTGCTGTGGTTCGGCCTGGACGACGCGATGATGTACACCGTGATCCTGCTCGGCGCGGTCCCCTCGATCGCCAACGGGCTGGTCTCCGGCGTGGACCAGGTGCCGCCGCTGTTCCTGCGGGCGGGCCGCACCCTGGGCGCCACCGGCCTCAAGGGCACCTGGCACATCGTCATGCCGGCCGCGCTGCCCGGCTACCTGGCGGGTCTGAAGCAGGGCTGGGCCTTCTCCTGGCGCTCGCTGATGGCCGCCGAGATCATCGCCTCCTCGCCGGAACTGGGCCTGGGCCTGGGCCAGCTGCTGGAGAACGCCCGCAACAACATCGACCTGCCGGGCGTGTTCCTGTCGATCCTGCTGATCCTGATCGTCGGCATCGCCATCGACCTGCTGATCTTCAGCCCGGTCGAGCGCTGGGTGCTGCGCAGCCGCGGCCTGCTGGTGAAGTGAGCCGGCCGTGCACCACCGTCCCGTCCTCCTCGTCATCGCCCACGGCAGCCGCGACCCGCGGCACGCGGCGACCGTCCACGCCCTGACCCGGCGGGTGCGGGCGCTGCGGCCGGGGCTCGCCGTGGAGACCGCGTTCCTCGACTTCAACGCCCCCGCCGTCGGGCAGGTGCTCGCCCGGCTGCACGCCGACGGGGTGCGCGAGGTGGTGGCCCTGCCGCTGCTGCTGACCCGCGCCTTCCACGCGAAGGCCGACATCCCGGCCGTCCTCGCGGAGGCGGCCGAGCGGCTGCCCGGGCTGCGGATCCGCCGGACCGAGGTGCTGGGCCCGTCCCCGCTCCTGGTCGCGGCCCTGGAGCGGCGGCTCTTCGAGGCCGGGGTGGACCCGGCCGACCGCTCGACCACCGGCGTGGTGCTCGCGTCCGCCGGTTCATCGGACCCGGAGGCGATCGCAGCGATCGCTGAAACCGCGCGGGAGTGGCGGCTCACCGGTTGGTGCGCCGTGCGTCCTGCGTTCGCCTCCGGAGCCTCTCCCGCCGGCTTCCCCCGTACCGAGGACGTGGTACGGGAGCTGCGCGCCGAAGGGGTCCGCCGGGTGGTGGTGGCCCCGTACGTGATAGCCCCGGGACGGCTCCCGGACCGCATCGCGGACGGGGCGCGCACCGCGGGCGCGGACGTCCTGGCCGCGGTGCTGGGCGCGGCCCCGGAGCTGGCCCTGCTGCTGCTGGAACGCTACGACGGGGCACTCGCGGCCGGCGCACGGCCGGTGGCCCTGTCCGCCTAGCCCCTCCTGCTGCTCCTACTGCGCCTTCGCCGCGCGGGCCGCCGCCTCGTCGGCGAGGGCGGTCAGTTCGGCGATGTCCATGGAGCCGGGCTCCCAGCCCTCGCGGGCGAAGATGTTCGCCGCGTGCCGCAGGGTGTCGTTCACCGGGGTCGGGACCGCGTGCAGCCGGCCCAGCAGGGAGATCTCCCCGTTGAGGTAGTCGGCTTCGACGGATCCGGTGCCCCGGCGCAGGCTCTGCCAGGAGGAGCCCCCCGTCACCGGCCCCTCTCCGGCGGCCGGGGGGACGATCTTGCCGGAGCGGGCGGCCTCCTGCTCCGCGGGGCCGACGGCGGCGATGCCGGCCGCGGCGAACACCGCTTCGCCCTCCTCGGCCGCGCGCCGCAGCAGGGCGCTCTTGGCGGGGTGCGGCTCGGGGCCGGTCACGGCCTGGACGGCGTTGCCGAGGTTGCCGAGCAGCTTCGCGTACTTCCAGTCCATCACGTTGTCGACCACGGGGGCCTCGAACGGGGCCTTCTCCAGGTCCTGCGCGATCCGCCGGACCAGCTCGTCGGAGCCGGAGGGGTAGCGGCCCAGGTGCAGCATGCCGGTGAGCGGGGCGCACAGCGCCGAGACGGTGCCGGGCTCCAGGAAGGTGGAGGGCAGCCAGACGCACATGCCGTACACCCGGTCGAAGCGGCGCAGGGCGAGCCGCTGGCTCTCCACCCCGTTCTGTGCGCAGACCACGGGGAGCCGCTGGGCCGCGGTGCCGCCGCCCGCGACGGGGGCGGCAGCCCAGGTGTCCAGGGCCTCGACGGCGTGCTGGGTCTTCACGGTGAGCAGGAGTACGTCGTCCCGGCGCAGCTCGCCCAGCTCCTCCGGCCCCTCCACGACGGGCAGCCGGTGGGTGCGGGTGCCGTCCGCGGTGGTCAGGTGCAGGCCTTCGGCGCGCAGGGCCTGCGCGTGGGCTCCGCGCGCGACGAGGACGACCTCGCTGCCGGTCTCGGCGAGCCGGCCGCCGACGGTGGCGCCGACGGCGCCCGCTCCGATGATGATGTAGCGCATGCCCCGACCTTGGCACACGGGGGTGGCCGGAGGGGCGGCGGGTGGCCCCTGCGCGGTGGCCGCGGGCCGGGGGTCAGCCTTGCTCCGGCCCGCTGCCGCCGGTGAGTTCGACCAGCTTCAGCACGGTGTTCCAGTTGCGGGTGGTGGTGAGGACCCCCTTGAGCAGGGCCGGGCGGCCGAGGGCCTCGGCGAGCTTGGAACGGCCCAGGCCCTCGGGGGCGTAGAGGTAGAGCACCCGGTCGCCGAGGCGGTAGTCCTCGGGGGCGAAGTCGGCCGGGTCCACCGCGTCGAGCCGGCCGGGCGCGGGCTGCTCCGACAGGAAGGTGGCGTGCAGCTGCTTCCCTTCGAGCTCGTCCGCCGGGTACGGGCACTGCGCGGCCACGGCCGCCAGCCGCGCCCCGTCGAGCACGAGGCAGGGGACGGCGAAGCCGAAGTGCGCCTCGATGGCCCGTTCCAGCTGCCGGGCGAGGGTGTCGGGGTCCTGCCGGGGTGCGGTGAACACGGCGTTGCCGCTCTGGAGGTAGGTGACCACCTCGCGGTGCCCGAGGCCTTCGAGCACGGTGCGCAGCTCGGCCATCGGGACCTTCTTCTTGCCGCCCACGTTGATCCCGCGCAGCAGGGCCGCGTACCGCTCCGCGGGCTCCCCGGCGGCCGGGTCCGGCACGGTCTTCGTCTTCGCCATGCCCGCAGGGTAGGGGACGGCACCGACAGCGGAAGGGTGCCGGTGGCTCCGGGGCGTGCGTGCCGGTGCGAGACTGGGCCGGTCCGCCCGGCCGGTTGCGGGGGGCGGCGGCGAACGGCGGGAAGGACGGACGGCCGGCATGGACGAGGCGAGGGCCAGGGAGGTGCTGGCGGAGGCCGGAATCGGGGCCGCGGGGGCCGAGTTGCTGGCCCTCGGCGAGAACGCGGTGTTCGCGGCCGGGGAGCTCGTGGTCAAGGTGGGGCGGGATGCGGAGCTGCTGCCGCGGGCCGAGCGGGAGCTCGCGGTGGCGCGGTGGCTGGCCTCGGCGGACGTGCCGGCGGTACGGGCGGCCGAACCGGCGGCCCGGCTGGTCGGCGGGCATCCGGTGACCTTCTGGCACCGGCTGCCGGCCGCGGTCCGGCCCGCGGAGGCGCGGGACCTGGCGCTGCTGCTGCGGCGGGTGCACGCGCTGGAGGCGGCGCCGTTCCCGCTGCCCCGGCGGGAGCTCCTCGGCGGGGTCGAACGGTGGCTGCGGCTGGCGGGAGATGCGGTGGACCCCGGGGACGCGGCCTTCCTGCGGGCCCGCCGGGACGCGTTCGCGGCCGAGGCCGCGGGGCTGGAGCCGTTCCTGCCGCCGGGGCCGGTGCACGGGGACGCGCTCCCGCGCAACGTGCACGTCGGTCCGGACGGGCCGGTCCTGGTGGACCTGGAGACCTTCTCCTCGGACCTGCGCGAGCACGACCTCGTGGTCATGGACCTCCAGCGGGACCGGTACGGGCTGCCCGGGAAGGCGTACCGGGAGTTCGTGCGGGTGTACGGGTGGGACGTGCGGGAGTGGAGCGGCTGGGCGGTGCTGCGGGGGGCGCGGGAGACTGCGAGCTGTGCCTGGGTGGCGCAGCATGCCCCTGCCGGGGCTGCCGCCCGGGCCGAATTCCGCCGCCGCGTGGCCTCCTTGCGCGCCGGCGACCCCCACACCCGCTGGCACGCGTTCTAGCCCCCCGGGGGGGGCTCCGCCCCCGCACCCCCGCGCCTCGATCGCCGGCGAGGCTTGGCCCAAGCCGGGGGCGGCGGAATACAGCCCGTCCGGCGTTTGAGGACCGGGGGTTCGGGGGCGGAGCCCCCGAGGCCGCGCGGCGGGCCCCGATGGCCCGCCCGCCGGGTCTCGTTACGGCGTGAGCGGGGTCAGGGGGCGGAGGGGCCAGGTGGGGTCGATGTGGGCGTCCGGGGTGCCCTGGCGGCGGAGGTAGGACTGGAAGTCCTCCGCCCACCGCGCGTACCAGGAGACCTGGCGCAGGTGCAGGTCAGCCGGCGTCAGCGCCCCCACCTTCGGGTGCCGGACGGCTATCGCCCGGGCCACCTCCACCGCCGCCAGCGCATCCGCCCCCGCATCGTGCGCGTCCGCGAGGACCACCCCGTACTCCCGGCAGGCCGCCTCCAGCGTCCGCTTGCCGCGCCGGTAGCGGTCCACCGCCCGGTCGATGGTCAGCGGGTCCACCACGGGCCCGGTCCCCCCGGCCGCCACCCCGCTCCGCTCCGCGAGCGAGGGCAGCCCGTGCCGGTGCAGTTCGGCCGCGAGCAGCGTCAGGTCGAAGGCGGCGTTGTACGCCACCACCGGTATGCCCCGGTCCCACAGGCCCGCCAGCGCACTCGCGACCTCGTCGGCCACCTCGGCCGCCGGACGGCCCTCGGCCGCGGCCTCGGCCGTGCTGATCCCGTGGATGGCGGTGGCCTGTTCCGGGATGGCGATCCCGGGGTCGGACAGCCAGAGGGTCCGCCTGACCACCGTCCCGTCGGGCTCCACCTCCAGCACCGCGGCCGTCACGATCCGCGCCTCGCGCGGCTCCGTGCCCGTCGTCTCCAGGTCGAATCCGGCCAGTACTCCCCCGTGCCAGTCCCCCATGCGTCCCTCCCCCGTTCGTTCTCGACGGCCTCAGCCTCGCACGCCGCACTGACACCGCCGCGCCCGGGACCGCCGCACCGGGGGCCGCGGCGGGCGGCGGCCGCTCAGGAGACCGGCCGCGAGTCCTGCCACACCGACTCGAACTCCTCGCGGTACGTGGTGAAGAGCCCGTGGTCGGCGTCCTTCGGCACGCCCCGGCCGCCGCCGCGCAGGACGAGCACCGGCGCCTCCATCCCGCGGGCCCGCCGCAGGTAGGACTGCACCACCGCTATGCCGTGGCCGGGGGTCTCCCCGTCCACCAGGTAGGCCGTGAAGCGCGGGGTCTCGTCGAAGACGTGGATCGCGAAGGCCGAAGGGTCGGTCAGCCGGGACCGGACCCGGCGGACGTGCAGGATGTTCATCTCGACCGAGCGGCTCAGCTCGCCCTTGCGCAGCCCGAGCTCCCGCTCCCGCCGCTTGACCGCGCTGCTCGCCGGGTTGAGGAACAGCAGCCGGACCCGGCAGCCCGCCTCGGCGAGCCGGACCAGCCGGCGGCCGGAGTAGTTCTGGACGAGCAGGTTCAGGCCTATGCCGATCGCGTCGAGCCGCCGGGCCCCGCCGAAGAGGTCCTCCGCGGGCAGCTGCCGCTGGAGCCGCACCCGGTCCGGGTGCACCGAGACCACGTCGGCGTACCGGTCCCCGACCAGGTCCTCCACCGCGTCGATCGGCAGCCGCTCGGCCGAGGGGCTGCCGGCGCCGCCGCCGAGCACCTCCAGCAGCCGGGCGGACGCCCGCTCGGCCTGGGAGAGCACGGCCCGGGACAGCGCCCGGTTGCGGGAGACCACGTTGCGCGTGACCTCCAGCTCGTCGAGGGCGAGCTCCACCTCGCGGCGGTCGTCGAAGTACGGCTCGAAGCAGGGCCAGTGCTGGACCATCAGCTCCCGCAGCTGCGGCAGGGTCAGGAAGCTCAGCACGTTGTCGTCGGCGGGGTCGAGCAGGTAGCCCTTGCGGCGGCTGACCTCGCGGACGGCGACGGCCCGCTGCACCCACTCCTGCCCGGCCGGTCCGGCCGCGGCCACCACCCAGTCGTCCTCGCCGTGCACCGGCTCGTAGATGGGCCGCAGCACCGCGCCCACCACGGCGCGCAGCCGCTGTTCGATGAGGTTCAGCCAGATGTAGGCGCGGCCGGCGCGCTGGGCCCGGGTGCGGACCTCGCTCCAGGCCTCCGCACTCCAGTCCAGTTCGGCCCCGGCCCGCGCCGCGGCGGCGTCCGGCGGCTGCGCCAGGGACACCGCCCCGGCCGCACCCTCCGGCGGACCGCCCTCGTGACCGCCGTCACCAGGGGGAAGCTCCAGCCCTCCCGAGCTCACCCGTGCACCGCCTCCCGCTCCTGGCTGGACGCCTTCTCCAGTGATCAAGGAAGGGTACTCCGGGAGCGGGAGGCGGTGCAGCCGGATGGCCGCTACGGTTGGCCAACTCTCTTAGTTGGGGCGTCCGTTCTGTCCTGCGAGGGCCGGCGGAGTGAGCGGATTCATAGCGGTGACGTCACGCGGGCTGAGCTGGAAGCCCTGCCAGTGCACCGGCATCGGCTGCTGGTCCTCGTCGCGGGCGACGTGGTGGAAGCCGATGTTGACCCACGCGATGGGGTGCTTGAGCGCCTCGCCGTTGACCCAGGTGTCCACGCTCCGGCCCGCCTCGGGGCCGCAGTTGCGCAGGTTGTGGGTGGCGAACTGCTCACACGCCTTGTACTCGGTGAAGTACACGTCGTGCTGGGTGTAGGGCCGTCCGGGGTACTTGGCGGAGGCGCCCGGCACGATCTCGTAGCTGCGGGCGTGCCCGTCCTTGTTCCTGCCGGTGGCGCTGACCATCCGCCACCAGCGCATGCCCTGCGCGTCGCCCGCGAGTTCCTTGGTGACGGGGGTGCGGGTGGTCAGGGTCTTCGGGGTGGACCCGTCCGCGCTGGGGGTGGTCTGGGAGTCGTACTGCTCCACCGTGCCGTTGGGCGAGCCGTCGAGGGCGAAGTTCAGCCGCCAGAAGACGTTGTGGCTGTGGCTGGTGGCGTAGGCCTTGGCGCCCTTGCCGATGGGCCAGCCGCGGCCGTCGCCGGCGTCGTAGTCACCGGGCGAGAGGCTGCCGGTGGCGCCGACGTTGGCGTGGATCATGCCGTCGTCCTGGAAGCGCCATTCGGTGATGTACTCGTACCAGCCGACCTTGTTGACGGTGTAGACCAGCAGGTCCTTGCCCTGCTCCTGCCAGATCTGGCCGGGGTTGTCACCCGCCATCCGGTACGCGTGGCCGCGTGCGCGGGTGGTGGTGCACAGGCCCTTGACGTCCTTCTGGGTCTGGTCCCAGGTGTTGGTGACCTTGACGGTCTTGATGGTGCCCCCGGGGCACTCGCCCACGGCCATGTCCTGGAGGCCCGCGCCGAAGCCGGCGCCGGTCAGGTCGTCGTACTCGGCGCGGCCGTCGTCGTAGGGGACGTGGATCTGGCCGAGCTTGGCGGAGGTGAGCACCGCGATCGGGGCGGGCTCGCCCTTGGGCTGGTACGAGATCTGGTCGAGGACCAGGCCGGCCTCGCTCTCGTAGCGCCAGCACATCCGCCAGGTGGTGCCGCCGGCCAGCGTCTGCTGGATCCGGTAGGCCTCGCTGCAGTCGGGTTCGGGGGCGCTGGGGGCCTTCTTGGCCAGGGGGGCGGCGGAGACGGGGCCGGCGGCCGCGGTGGCTCCGCCGAGCAGGGCGGCGACCGCCAGGGCGACGGCGGCCTTGCGGCGGGTGCCGCGGGAACGGTTCACGTGCATGTGGAGAGACTCCTGGACGGGAGGGGCAGGACGGCCTGCGCTGCGGGGAGGGCGCGGGAGGACGTCAGAGCTTGTGTACGGTGCGGGCGCTGAGGTCGACGACCAGCGAGCGGACGTCGATCCACGGACCGTTCTTCACCTTGAGGAAGAGGCGGGCACAGCGGTGCCTGCCGCATTCGGCGACGGCTGCGGGGCCCGGGTTCTCGGCGTCGACGCGGTAGACGAGCGCGTTCTTCAGGGACAGCTGGTCCGGCGTGGTGAGCGCCCTGCCGGTGGCGTCCTTGTAGTCCTTGCGCAGCCCCTCGCCCTGCTTCGCCGCGATGATGAGCTTGACCGCCTCGACGGCCTCCTCGCGGGCGAGCGGCGGCTGGACGCCCTTCTGGACGTCGGTGGACTCCACCTTGCCGGTGTCGAGGTTGACCACCGAGGTCCGCAGGGCGTCGCCCTTGTAGTCGTACGAGGTGACCTGGGCGCGCCGGGGCGCGTGGCCCTTGCGCACGTCCTCGGGGCGCAGCTCGGCCAGGTCGGTGGTCAGCCACTGGGGGCCCTTGCCGCCGCGGGCGTTCTTCGCCCCCAGGCCGGCGGGGCCGGTGACGAGCGCCTTGAGCCGGTCGAGCTCGGCGTCGGTCAGCGGGTCGCGGCCGAATCCCCTGGTCCCCTCGGCGGGCGCCGCCTGGACGGTGCCCGGCCGTACGTTCTGCAGGCCCCGGCCGGCGCTGCCGGCCGCCTCGGCGGCCGCCGCGGTGCCGCTCGCCGCGCCCTTGGCGTCCTGTCCGCCGGCGGCGTCCGCGGAGCCCGGCAGGGTGACGCCGATCATCACGGCGGTGCCGGTGACGGCGATGGCCGCGCCGGCCAGCAGCTTCCCCAGATGGCGGCGTACTGTTATGTGCACATTTCCCCCTTACATGCATACCTGGTATGCGTGGTCACCCGGTAGGACGGTCCCAAGTCCCCCCGGGTTGCCCTCCTTTCGGGGAAGATCTGGCGAAGGAAAAGACCCAGATGCCGGATCAGGAGCGGAAGAGTCACATATATGCAGGTCTGGCCGGGACAGGCGTACCCCCTCGGTGCCACGTACGACGGCGCCGGCACGAATTTCGCGGTCTACTCCGAGGCCGCCCGACGCATCGAGCTCTGCCTCCTCCACGACGACGGCTCGGAGACCGCCGTCGAGCTGCGCGAGACGGACGCGTTCGTGCGGCACGCGTACCTCCCCGGGGTGATGCCCGGGCAGCGGTACGGCTTCCGGGTGCACGGCCCGTACGAGCCCGAGCGCGGGCAGCGCTGCAACCCCGCGAAGCTGCTCCTCGACCCGTACGCCCGGGCGATCAGCGGGAGCATCTCCTGGGGCGAGGAGGTGTACGGGTACCACTTCGGGCGGCCGGACTCCCGCAACGACCTGGACTCCGCCCCGCACACCATGAGCTCGGTCGTGGTGAACCCGTACTTCGACTGGGCGAACGACCGCCCGCCGCGGACCGAGTACCACCACACCGTGCTCTACGAGGCCCACGTCAAGGGGCTCACGATGCGGCACCCGGAGCTGCCGGAGGAGCTGCGGGGCACGTACGCGGCCCTGGCCCACCCGGCGGTGATCGGGCACCTGGTGAAGCTCGGCGTGACCGCGCTGGAGCTGATGCCGGTGCACCAGTTCGTCAACGACCACCGGCTGGTGGACGACGGCCTCAGCAACTACTGGGGCTACAACACGATCGGCTACTTCGCCCCGCACAACGGCTACGCCTCGGGGGACCGCGGCCAGCAGGTGCTGGAGTTCAAGTCGGCGGTGCGGGCCCTGCACGAGGCGGGCATCGAGGTGATCCTCGACGTGGTCTACAACCACACGGCCGAGGGCAACCACCTCGGCCCGACCCTGTCCTTCCGGGGGCTGGACAACGCCTCGTACTACCGGCTGGCGCAGGACCCGCGGTACTACGTGGACACCACCGGCACCGGGAACTCGCTGCTGATGCGCTCCCCGCACGTGCTCCAGCTGATCATGGACTCGCTGCGGTACTGGGTCACCGAGATGCACGTGGACGGCTTCCGCTTCGACCTGGCCGCCACGCTGGCCCGGCAGTTCCACGAGGTGGACCGGCTCAGCTCCTTCTTCGACCTGGTGCAGCAGGACCCGGTGGTGAGCCAGGTGAAGCTGATCGCCGAGCCGTGGGACCTGGGCGAGGGCGGCTACCAGGTGGGCAACTTCCCGCCGCTGTGGACCGAGTGGAACGGCAAGTACCGCGACACCGTACGGGACCTGTGGCGGGGCCAGCCGCGCACCCTCGCGGAGTTCGCGGGCCGGCTCACCGGCTCCTCGGACCTCTACCAGGACGACGGGCGGCGCCCGCTGGCCTCGGTGAACTTCACCACCTGCCACGACGGGTTCACGCTGCACGACCTGGTGTCGTACGACGAGAAGCACAACGAGGCGAACCGCGAGGGCAACCGGGACGGGGAGGCGTACAACCGGTCCTGGAACTGCGGGGTGGAGGGCCCCACCGACGATCCGGAGGTGCAGGAGCTGCGGGCCCGCCAGATGCGCAACTTCACGGCCACCCTGATGCTCTCGCAGGGGGTGCCGATGCTCAGCCACGGGGACGAGTTCGCCCGCACCCAGGGCGGCAACAACAACGCCTACTGCCAGGACAACGAGGTCTCCTGGGTGGAGTGGCCGGAGCCCGGCAAGCCGGCCCCGCCGCTGCTGGAGTTCACCCGGCAGATGGTGTGGCTGCGGCGCAACCACCCGGTGTTCCGGCGCCGCCGGTTCTTCCACGGCCGGCCGGTGGAGGGCACCCACGACGAGCTGTCGGACATCGCCTGGTTCACCCCGGCGGGCGAGGAGATGCGGGCCCGGGACTGGCAGGCCCAGCACGCCCGGGCGCTGACGGTCTTCCTCAACGGGGAGGCGATCTCGGAGCCGGGGGTGCGCGGGGAGCGGATCACCGACGACTCGTTCCTGCTGATGTTCAACGCGAGCGCGGAGCCGCTGGGGTTCACGCTCCCGCCGGGGCACGGGCGGCAGTGGCAGCTGGTCGTGGACACCGCCAGGGAGGATCTGCCGGCACCCGGCACCGGCCCGCGATGGGGGGCCGGCGACCGGGTGACGCTGGCGGGGCGGAGCCTGGTGGTGCTTCAGCGGCCGGCGTAGGCCCGCCCGCCGGGGACCGGTCCGCCGGGCCCGGGCCGCCCGGGGGCCGGGTTCGGGTGGACGGGCGCGGTGCGGCCGGCCGGGACCCGGGTGAACAGGGCCAGGCACAGGCAGAGGGCGGCGGCCGCGACGGCGACCAGGAAGGCCCCGGCCGGGCCGTGGTGCTCGGCGAGCCGCCCGGAGAGGGCGAGCGCGAGGGCCTGGCCCGCCACCAGCGAGCTGGCCGCGAAGGCCATGGCCTCGGCCAGCCGCGCCGGGGCCACGGCCCGCTCGGTCAGCGCGAAGGCGGTGATCAGGTGCGGGGCGTAGGCCGCGCCGAGCACGGTGACGACCGCGTACAGGCTCCACAGGCCGTCCGTGAACACGAGCGGTACGGACAGCACGAGAGCGGCGGCGGTGGCGGCCCGCCAGCGCAGCCGCAGTCCGATACGGGCGGGGAGGGCGCCCAGCGCCAGGCCGACGGCCGCGCTGACCACGCCCATGGCGGCGTAGACGAGCCCGGCCTGCCCGGGCACGCCGAGCCGGTCGGTGAGCGAGGCGATGCCCGCCTGGCAGGCGCCGAACATGGCGCCCTGGAGGGCGAGGGAGGCACGGACGGCGTGGACCACGCCGGGGTGCCGGCGGCGGGCCGCGCCGCCCGGGGGCCGGCGGGCGGCGGGGCTCCCGGCGGTGACGGCGGCGGTCGGGTGCAGGGCGAAGGCGGTGCCGAAGACGGCGACGAGGGCGGCGGCACCGCCGAGGGCCACGGCCGGGTGCGCCACGAGGGCGGCCAGGCCCACGAGGGCCGGCCCGAAGACGAAGGAGATCTCGTCGAGGGTGCCCTCCAGCGAGTGGACGGCGCCCACCACGGGCTCACCGGCCCCGGCCCGGTGCGCGAGGGCCACCGAGCGGGTCCGGGCCAGCGGCCCGATCAGCGGGACGGAGGCTCCCGTGACGGCGCCCACGGCGGCGAGCGCGGCGGTGCCGAGCCCGGCGAGGGCGCCTGCCACGAGGGCCGCGGTGGCCACGGCGTTCACCGCGGCCGCGGCGAGCACGACGGGCCGCTGGCCGCGGCGGTCGGCGCACCGGCCGAGCAGCGGCCCGCACACGACCTGCCCGGCGGACAGGGTGCCGCCGACGATCCCCGCGGTCGCCAGCGAGCCGCTGGTCTCGGCGACGAGGAGCACGCTGCCGAACTGGGCCATGGCCACGGGGAGTCGGGCGAAGAAGGAGACGAGCGGGAGTAGGGGCCCGGTCAGGGCGATGACTCTGCGATAGGTGAGGACGGTTCCAACCACTCGGTCAACGCTAACGCGCTGGAGTCACCCGAATGCACTGGGCAATGGCACGGAAACGCGGCCGGTGGGTACGTACGTTCTCATGACCGAGGAGTACTCCAGCAGGATTCCGACGGACCGTCAGCAGACGGCCCCGCACGGGGCCCCGGCCCCGCCCACGGCCACCTACCGGCTCCAGCTCCAGCCGGACTTCCCCTTCGCCGCGGCCGCGGCGGCCGTGCCGTACCTCGCCTCGCTGGGGGTCTCGCACCTGCACCTGTCCCCCGTACTGGAGGCGGTGCCCGGATCCTCGCACGGCTACGACGTGGTGGACCACACCCGGGTGCGGGAGGAGCTCGGCGGGGAGGCCGGGCTGCGGGCACTGGCGGACACGGCGCGGGCCCACGGGCTGGGCCTGGTGCTGGACATCGTGCCCAACCACATGGCAGTGCCGGTCCCGGAGCGGCTCAGCCGGCCGCTGTGGGAGGTGCTGCGGGAGGGCCCGCACTCCCCGTACGCGCGCTGGTTCGACATCGACTGGGCGGCCGGCGGGGGCCGGGTGCTGCTGCCGGTGCTGCACGGCCCGCTGGCCGGGGAGCTGGGCCGGCTGGTGCCGGTGCCCGGGGCGGGCGTGCTGCGGTACGGGGACCACGAGTTCCCGCTGCGCGCCGGCACGGCCGGGCTGCCGCTGCCGGAGCTGCTGGCGGCGCAGTGGTACCGGCTGGGCTGGTGGCGGCTGGCTCGGACCGAGCTCAACTACCGGCGGTTCTTCACGGTTTCGGAGCTGATGGGGGTCCGGGTGGAGGACCCCGAGGTGTTCGCCGCCACCCACGGCAAGGTGCTGGAGCTGCTGCGGGACGGGGTGGCCGACGGCCTGCGGATCGACCATCCGGACGGGCTCGCGGATCCGGGGGCGTACCTGCGGCGGCTGGCGGCGGAGACCGGCGGCCGGTGGACGGTCGTGGAGAAGATCCTCTCCCCGCAGGAGCGGCTCCCGGCGGGCTGGCCGGTGGCCGGCACCACCGGGTACGACGCCCTGCACCGGCTGGACGGCCTGTTCACGGATCCGGCGGGGGCCCGGGCGCTGGAGCGGCTGCACCGGGAGTACACCGGGGCCGCCCCGGACGCCGGCGGGGAGTGGGAGGCCACCGCCCGGCGGGCCGGGGCCGAGGTGGCCGCGCACGACCTGGCCGCCGAGACGGCCGCCCTGGTGCGGCTGGCGGAGCCGCACGCCGCGGCCCGGGACCACGCGCCGTGGGCGCTGCGCACGGCGGTGCACGGGCTGCTGCTCGCGCTGCCGGTCTACCGGCCCTATCCCGAACCGGACGCGGCGGACCTGCTGCCGCCGGAGGCGGTGGCCGCGGCCCGGGCGGCCTTCGCCGTGCCGGCCGAGGCGGCCGCCGTGGACTGCGTACGGCACCTCGCGCTGGGCGGGGACCCGGCCTTCGCGGCCCGGTTCGCGCAGACCGCGGCGGCCCTGCGGGCCAAGTCCCTGGAGGACCGGGCCTTCTACCGGTACGCGCCGCTGCTGTCGGCGACGGAGGTGGGCGGGGATCCGGCGCGGCCGGCCCGCTCCCCCGAGGAGTTCCATGCGTACTGCGCCCGGATGGCCCGGGACTGGCCGCTGGGCGGGACGGTGCTGTCCACGCACGACACCAAGCGCAGCGCCGACGTGCGCGCCCGGATCTCGGCGCTCTCCCAGCTGCCGGAGCGCTGGGCGGAGTTCCTCGGCTCGGTCCCGGCCGGCCCGGACCCCCAGCTGGCCTGGACGGCCTGGCAGACGGCCCTCGGCCTGGGCGCGGCGGACCGCGGCCGGCTGACCGCGGCCCTCCTGAAGGCGGCCCGGGAGGCGGGGCTGCGCACCTCGTGGACCGAGCCGGACGAGGCGTACGAGGCGGAACTCGCGCAGTACGTGGCCGCGATGCCCGGTCCGCCGCTGGCCGCGCTGGCCGCCGAGCTGGCCCCGCACGCCCGGGTGAACGCGCTGGGGGCGGCCCTGCTCCAGCTGACCATGCCGGGCGTGCCGGAGCTCTACCAGGGCTGCGAGGCGGACTACCGGGCCCTGGTGGACCCCGACAACCGGGCCCCGTTCCGCGTTCCGGCCCCGGACGAGAAGACGGCGGTGACCCGGGCGGCGCTGCGGCTGCGCCGCCGGCGCCCGGAGCTCTTCGCCCCGCTGCCGGGCGGGCCCGCGGGGGCGGGCTCGTACGAGCCGGTGGCGGTGCGCGGACCGGCGGCCGGGCACTGCGTGGCCTTCGTACGCGGCGGCGGGGCCCTCACCGCCGTCACCCGGCTGTCGGCCGGGCTGTCGGCGGAGGGCGGCTGGCGGGACACGGAACTCCTCCTGCCGCCGGGGCGCTGGGTTCCGCTGGTGCCGGAGGCGGCGGGGGCGCCGGGCCCGGCCGGACCGGCGGGCGCCGCGGGGCAGGCGGGGTCCGTGGCGCAGGAGGGGCAAGAGGGGCAAGAAGAGGCAGGCGGGGTGGTCGTCGGCCCCGGGTGGGTGCCCGTGAGTGCGTTGTTCGGGGTGCTGCCGGTGGCCCTGCTCGTACGGGAGTCCTACTGCTGAGCGCGCCCGCCACAGCATGGCAACAGGAGCCCCGCCGGAGCAGTACGCGGTGCGTGCGACGGGCAGCACAACGGGGTGACCCTTTCCCGTGACACGTGCTACCCCACCGCACACGAACTCGCCCTGACCGCACGCGCCCTCGCGGACGAGCACCCCGGCCTGGTCCGGCTCCGGCAGGCCGGCACCTCCCGGGCGGGCCGCCCGCTGTGGGTGCTGTCCGCCGGTGAGTCCCCGCCCGGCGGGGCGGGTGGCCGCGACGTGCTCGTCGTCGCCGGCGCCCACGCCAACGAGCCGGCCGGCGGCCCCACCGCCCTGGCCCTGGCCCGGCAGGTGATCCGCGAGCCGGCCCTGCGGGAGGGCGCCGGCTGGCACTTCCTGCTGTGCGCCGACCCGGACGGCGCGGCCCTGCACCGCACTCCGCGGCCGTACACCCTGCTCGACTACCACCGGAACTTCTTCCGCCCGCCCGGGCCGGAGCAGCCGGAGTGGGCGCCCTCTTTACTGGCCCCCGACCGGCTGCCGCCCGAGACCCGCACCCTGCTGCGGCTGATCGACGAGGTGCGGCCGGCCCTCCAGGTGTCCCTGCACGGCACCGACCTGGGCGGCAGCTGGGTGCAGCTGACCCGGGACATACCGGGGCTGGCCGAGCCCTTCGGGAAGTCCGCGGCCGAGCTGCGGATCCCGGTGGAGACCAGTGCCTCGGACGCGGCGGGGTGGCCCTCGCCGGGCCCCGGCATCTTCGTGATGCCGGAGCCGGGCGGGGACGGAGCCGGACCCTTCCACCCCGAGGACACCCGGCTCAGCACCTGGTACCACGCCCACCGGTACGGCGGGACCACGGCGGTGGTGGAGGTCCCGATGTGGGCGAGCGACCTCGTGGACGACCCCGCCCCGCATCCCGACCCCCGGCAGGCCCTGCGGGTGCTGGCCCGGCGGCTGGACGACGAGGCCCGGCAGGTGGGGGCGGTACTGGCCCGGGTGCGCCCGGAGCTGCCCGCCGACCCGGCCGCGGCCCCGCTGCTGCGGGCCGTGGACTGGACCCTCGCGCTGATCCCGCGGATCGCCGAGGAGTGGCGCAGCGCCGCCCCGGCCGAGGCCAGTGCGGCGTACGTGGGCTCCCTCGACGCGTTCGGGCGGCGGCTGGTGCTGCGGGTCGCCGCCATGCTGCTGCGGGTGCTGCGGGCGGCCGGGCACCGGGCCGCGCCGGAGCTGGAACGGCTGCTGGCGGGCGGCTGCGAGTCCTTCGCCGCCCGCTTCGGGGCCCGGTGGGTGCCGGTGGCCACGCAGGTGGAGCACCAGGCGAGGACGGTGGTGGCGGCCCACCGGCTGCTGCCCGCGCTCAGCCGGTGACGGAAGGTACGGGCGGTACGGGCGGGCCCGGCGCAACCGGCGGGACGGCCAGGCTGTAGCGGTGCTTGGGGCGGGAGCGGGCCCCGAGCCGGTCGTAGAAGCGGACCGCCCCCGCGTTCCACTCGGGGGTCTGCCACTGCACCTCGGCGAAGCCGAGTTCGCGGGCGAGCTCCGCCACGGCCGCCATCAGCTGCGCGCCCAGGCCGAGGCCGCGCGCCCCCTCCGCGAGGTAGAGGCAGTCCATGTGCAGGTAGTGGCGGGCCTCCCAGAAGCAGAACTCGGGGGCGCAGGCCGCATATCCGACGAGGCGGCCGTCCGGGTCGGCCGCCACGAGGACCTGCCGTCCGGGCTCGCGACCGGGCCCGAACAGCAGCGGGTGCAGCCGCTCGGCGAGGCCTTCGGGGCGCAGGGCGGACTTCTCGTAGGCGATGTGCTCGTGCATGAGCTCGACGATGCGCGGCAGGTCCTCGGGGCGGGCCGCCCGCACGGCGGGGCCCCCTTCGCGCCGGTCCGTCTGACGGGTCTCGTTCATGATCGCCATCATGCGGGGGGACCGGACCGGGCCGGCGGGCGGGGCGCGGTTCGGCCCGCGGAGAGCCGGGTCAGCCCGCGGAGAGCCGGAAGGACATCCGGCCGAAGGCGACCTGGTCCCCGTCGCGGACCACCGCGGAGCCGGTGACCCGGCGCCCGTTGACGGTGGTCCCGTTGGTGGAGCCCAGGTCGCGCAGCACCCACTGGCCGCCCTGGAGGCTCAGTTCGGCGTGGGCCCGGGAGACCGTGTCGTGGCTGAGGCGCAGTCCGTTGCCGGGGTCCCGGCCGATGCGCAGCGGGTGCGGGCCGTGCTGGGGCAGGAGCAGGGTGGGGAGTTTCTGGGTCTGCCAGGCCCGGCGGACCCCCTCGGAGACCGCGGAGACCCGGCCGACCCAGCCGAACAGCCGCACGGACCACGGGCTTTCGGCCCGGTGGGGCACGAGGTCGGCGGTGAGCACGGCGAGTTCGTCGGACCGGCGGGCGGCGAGGGCGAGTTCCATGCGGCGCATGAAGGTGTCGTGCGACAGCCTGCCCTGCGCGGCTCCCTCCCTGAGGAGGCCCAGCGCCCGGTCGCGCTCGGCATCGGACAGCCGCGGCGCGGGGCGGAGGGGGAACTCGAAACTCGATGTCACAGGGTGATTGTCGGCCCGTCGGGCCCGGAGTGTCCAGAACTCCCGCGCCCGGCCGGTGATGATGGGCCACGGCAGGTGAGTCACTCCGCTACGAGGGGACCTTCCGTGCAGTTCGAGGTGTGGGCACCACAGGCAGAACGGGTCGCGCTGCGGCTGGGCGACGGCGCGCCGCATCCGATGGCGCCCGATCCGCAGCGGCCGGGCTGGTGGGCGGTGGCCGCGGATGCCGCCGACGGGGACCGGTACGGGTACCTGCTGGACGAGGACCCGGTGCTGCGGCCGGACCCGCGCGGGCGGCGGCTGCCCGAGGGGCCGGACGGGCCCAGTGCCGTGGTTGATTTCGACCGGTTCGTCTGGTCGGTGCCGGGCCCGGCCACCCCCCTCCAGGACGCGGTGCTGTACGAGCTGCACATCGGCACGTTCACCCCGGAGGGCACCTTCGACGCGGCGGCCGCACGGCTGGGCGAGCTGGCCGGGCTGGGGGTGACGCACGTGGAGCTGATGCCGGTGTGTCCGTTCCCCGGCCGGCACGGCTGGGGCTACGACGGGGTGGCGCCCTGGGCGGTGCACGAGCCGTACGGCGGGCCGGCCGGGCTGGCCCGGTTCGTGGACACCGCGCACGAGCACGGACTGGGCGTGGTCCTGGACGTCGTGCACAACCACCTGGGGCCGTCCGGCAACCATCTGCCCGCCTTCGGGCCGTACTTCACCGAGGCCCACCACACCCCGTGGGGCGCGGCGGTGAACCTGGACGCGGCGGGCTCGGACGAGGTGCGGGCCTACCTGCTGGGCAGTGCGCTGGCCTGGCTGCGGGACTACCGGATCGACGGGCTGCGGCTGGACGCGGTGCACGCGCTGGTGGACGGGCGGGCTCTGACCTTCCTGGAGGAGCTGTCGGCGGCGGTGGACGCGCTGGCGGCGGAGACCGGCCGGGCGCTGTTCCTGATCGCCGAGTCGGACCGGTGCGATCCGCGGACCACCACTCCGCGGACGGCCGGCGGGCTGGGCCTGCACGCCCAGTGGAACGACGACTTCCACCACGCCCTGCACACCGCGCTGACCGGCGAGGACCAGGGCTACTACGCCGACTACGCGGCGGCCCCCATGGCGGCGCTCGCCAAGACGATGACCCGGGGCTTCTTCCACGACGGCACGTACTCGGCGTTCCGGGGGCGCACCCACGGCCGTCCGGTGGACCGGCGCCGCACCCCGGCGCACCGCTTCCTCGGCTACGCGCAGACCCACGACCAGATCGGGAACCGGGCGCGCGGGGACCGGTTGTCGGCGTCCCTCTCCCCCGGCCTGCTGGCCTGCGCCGCGGCCCTGGTGCTGACCGGGCCGTTCGTGCCGATGCTGTTCATGGGCGAGGAGTGGGGGGCCTCGACCCCCTGGCAGTACTTCACCGACCACACCGACCCGCGGCTCGGGCAGGCCGTACGGGAGGGGCGGCGGCGGGAGTTCGCGGCGCAGGGCTGGTCCGGGGAGGTGCCGGACCCGCAGGACCCGGCGACCCGGGAGCGGTCCTGCCTGAACCGGGACGAGCGCGGACAGGCCCCGCACGCCCGGCTGCTGGAGTGGCACCGCACCCTGATCGGCCTCCGCCGCCACCAGCACGACCTGCGGGACCCGGACCTGGCCGCGGTGCGGGTGGCGTACGACGAGGAGCGGCGCTGGCTGACCTTCCGGCGCGGGGACGTCCGGGTCTCGGTCAACCTGGCGCCCGAGCCGGTGACGATCGCCCTGGGCCGCAACGGGGTCCGGGTCCTCGCCGCCTGGGAGCCGGTCCAGCCCCCGGACGCGTACGGGCGCATCCACCTCCCGGGCGAGTGCGCGGTGGTCCTGGGGCACTGAGCCCCCGGTGCGGCGCCCCCTCCCGCCGGACCCGCCTCCGTTTAAGCCACGGCCGAATCGTGGCCCGCGGGCCGCCCCCCGCCGCACGCTGGTCCGGACGGGCCAAGGACCGGAGGAGGTGACGGGGATGCTGCTCAGCGACGTGGTCTGGACCTGAGGCGGGAGGCGCGGGGAACCCGCGCGGACGGAGGAGGTGACCGCCGTGCTGCTCAGCGACGTGGTCTGGCTCTGACGCCGGCGTGACAGGGGCACAACGACACAGGAGGGGGAGCGCCGTGCTGCTCGGCGACATCATCTGGACCTGACCTGCGAGGATGCGGGCCCCGGCCTCCGGGGCGGCCCCTGCGCGGGGCCGGGCCGGGGTCGGGGCCGGGGCCCGCAGGCCGGATCAGGTCCAGGAGAGTTCGTAGTACTTCAGCTGGTCGTCCTCGGCGACCAGCCGGAGTCCGGCGGCGGTCATGACCCGCTGGGAGGCGACGTTGTCGTGGGCGGTGTCCCCGCGGACCCGGCGGACCCCGTGCTCGCGGGCCAGCCGCAGCAGGGCCCGGACCGCCTCGGTGGCGTAGCCCTCGCCGCGCACCGAGGGGATCAGGCCGTATCCGATGGTGACGCTGCCCTCCTCGTCCGCGGGACCGTGGAACCCGAGCCCTCCGATGGCCAGCCCGTCGGCGCGGCGGCGGATCTCGTACGCCCCGAAGGGCTGTGGGTTGCCGGTCTCCTCGCAGGTGCTGAGGAAGTTCCGGGCGCCGATCGCGTCCACCTCGGCCGGATACCCGGGCGCCCAGGCGGCGGCGTCGGCAGGACCGGGCGCCAGCAGGCGCTCCGCTTCCTCGGCGCTCATCGGATGCAGGACCAGCCGTTCGGTTACCAAGTCATCCATGCGAGTGTGACTATCACAGGACCGCCTGCTTGGCCTATGAGGCGGCGACGGGTTCCCGCCGTGTGGGGCCGGTCACAGATTCCCGCGACGGCGTCCACGGCGGCGCGGGAGCACCCCGCTGATCGGCTATGCTGTGCGTGCACATCGAACGACGGCAGCGCCGTCCTTCGTGGTGGGTGTAGCTCAGTTGGTAGAGCACCTGGTTGTGGTCCAGGTGGCCGCGGGTTCGAGTCCCGTCACTCACCCTTCGCCCGAGGGGCGTACGAGATCTTCTCGTACGCCCCTCGGCCGTTTCCGGGGTCTGCCGCGCCCGCCGGATCAGGCGGTGAGGAAGGCCTCGATCTCGGTGACGAGGGCCACCGGGGTCTCGTGCATCGGGTAGTGGCCGCTGCCCGGCAGGGTCCGGACCTCGGCGTTCGGGTACCAGACCTGCCAGGTGGCCTGCATCACCTCCGCCGTCAGGGCCAGGTCGTACGCGCCGACCAGCACCAGCACGGGCACGGTGCTGCCCTTGACGGCGGCGGACAGGTCGAGGGACTGCCAGCTGGCGAGGTAGCCGGCGAAGGCCTCGGGCCGGGAGACCTCCAGGGAGTGCGCGACCATCCGGTCCAGCCAGTGGCCGCTGGCCCGGTTGCCGGTGACCAGGTCGAGGATGGCGCGCCGCTTCTGCGGGTCCTCGGCGGCGCCGAAGAACAGGGCGTGCGCCTGGTCGTCCATCTCGTACGGGGCGGCGGGCACGGGCGCGAGCCCGATGAGCCGCTCGACCCGTTCGGGAGCCCGGACCAGGACCTGCTGGATCGCCTTGCCGCCCATCGAGTGGCCGACCAGGGAGAAGCGCTCCCAGCCGAGCTCGTCGGCGAGGGCGAGCACGTCCTCGGCGATCTCGGGGACGCTGTAGCGGCCGGTCTCCTCCTTGCGGTCGCCGTAGCCCCGGTAGTCGAGGAAGGCGTACGTGAACCGCTCGGGGTCGAAGTAGTCCAGTACGGAACCCCAGTTGGCGGAGGTTCCGAACCAGTCGTGCAGCACGATGACGCGGACGGGTCCCGATCCGGTGATCCGGTGGGCGATGGCCATGCGTTCTCCCTGCGTTCGCCGAGGACTGACGCCGTAGGGTCTGCCCCGTCCGCCCGCGCTCAACCGGACGGGGGCCGCCCGGGCACCGCGGGGTGCCGGGGCGGCGCCCGCCGCACGGGTGCGGGAGCCGGTCAGACCGTGAGGATGCCGGGGTCGGACAGGCCCGCGGCGCCGGTCTCGACCTTGCCCGCCAGGCGGCGCAGGAAGGTGGCGTCCTCGGCGGACACGATCGTCACGTCGTACCAGTTGCGGGTGTTCCGCAGGTCCAGCGAGGCCGTGACGGCGGCCCCGGGCCGGACCGTGAAGGTCTGGGGGGCGCCTCCGTAGGCGTTGGTCACGGTGAGGTGGGCGTCCGCGGCGGAGGCGTTGGTGAAGGTCAGGTCGAGGGCGCCGGTGGCCGCGTTGTGGCGGGCGGTGGCCTCGGGTCCGGCCGTCTTGCCCGGGCTGCGGAAGCGGCGCAGGAAGCCGTTGGGGCCGTGGACGGTGAGGTCGGTGACCCCCTTGGAGTACTGGGTGTTCCAGGAGTCCGCGAGGGACTTGCCGGCCTCGGTGGTGTACGTCCAGGGGCCGTCGGTCCGGTTGGTGGCCGTGACCAGGAACTGGGCGCCGGCCTGCGGGCCGCCGCTGAAGGTCAGCTGGTACTTGCCGGTGCCGGTGTTCGCCGCGCCGTCCACGTACGGGGCGTACTTGAGCGGGCGGGTGGCCTTGGCCCCGGCCTCCTGGCGGGGCATCGTGCCGGTGGCGGGGGCCGCGGGCACGTAGTCGGGGTGCCGGTTGCGGTCCGGCGGGTAGTAGCCCGCGGTGGGCGGCAGGGCGGGCGGCGCGGCGTCGGGGCGGCTGAAGTCGAAGGCGGAGGTGAGGTCCCCGCAGACGGCCCGCCGCCAGGGCGAGATGTTGGGCTCCCGGACGCCGAAGCGCTGCTCCATGAAGCGGATGACGGAAGTGTGGTCGAAGGTCTCGGAGCAGGTGTAGCCCCCCTTGCTCCAGGGCGAGACCACCAGCATCGGGACCCGCTGCCCCAGCCCGTACGGGCCCGCGACGTAGCCGGTCTTGCCGGGGAAGTAGTCCGGCCCGGTGGCCACGGTGGACAGGCCCTGGCCGGGGCCCGAGGGCACGAACGGCGGGACGACGTGGTCGAAGAAGCCGTCGTTCTCGTCGTAGGTGATGAAGAGGGCGGTACGGGACCACACGTCGGGGTTCGAGGTCAGCGCGTCCAGTACCTGGGCGATGTACCAGGCGCCGTAGTTCGCGGGCCAGTTGGGGTGCTCGGTGAAGGCCTCGGGGGCGGCGATCCAGGAGATCTTCGGGAGCCGGCCGGCCTGCACGTCGGCGCGCAGGACGTCGAAGAGCCCGTCGCCCGCCTTGGCGTTGGTGCCGGTGCGGGCCTTCTCGTAGAGCGGGCTGCCGGGCTGGGCGCTCCGGTACTTGTTGAAGTAGAGGAGGGAGTTGTCCCCGTAGTTGCCCCGGTAGGCGTCGTTGATCCAGCCCCAGGAGCCGGCGGCGTCGAGGCCGTCGCCGATGTCCTGGTAGATCTTCCAGGAGACCCCGGCGGCCTCCAGGCGCTCGGGGTAGGTGGTCCAGCCGTAGCCGGCCTCGGCGTTGTTCAGGACCGGCCCGCCGCCGGTGCCGTCGTTGCCGGTGTACCCGGTCCACATGTAGTAGCGGTTCGGGTCGGTGGAGCCGATGAACGAGCAGTGGTACGCGTCGCAGATCGTGAAGGCGTCCGCGAGGGCGTAGTGGAACGGGATGTCCTCGCGGGTCAGGTACGCCATGGTGGTGGCGGTCTTGGCGGGCACCCACTGGTCGTACTTGCCCTTGTTGAAGGCCTTCTGGCCGCCGGCCCAGTCGTGGTTGAGGTCCTGGATGAACTGCATGCCGAGGTTGTCCGCCTGCGGGCGGAAGGGCAGGACGTCCTTGCTGCCGTTCGACTGGTACCAGACGGACTTGCCGTTCGGCTGGGTGACCGGACGGGGGTCGCCGAAGCCGCGCACGCCCTTCAGCGCGCCGAAGTAGTGGTCGAAGGAACGATTCTCCTGCATCAGGACGACGATGTGCTCCACGTCCTGGAGGGTCCCGGTGGCGCCCTGGGCGGGGATGGCGGCGGCGCGCGCGATGCTGTCGGACAGCATGGTCAGCGCGGCGGCACCGCCACCGGCGAGCTGGAGGAAACGACGGCGGTCGAGTTCAGCCATGGGTGAGTTGACCTCTGCGGGTGAGGGGGTGAGGGGCGGACTCAGAACAGCTCGTGCGTGGTACCGCCCGGAGACTGCCCCGTGACGCACGGCCGTACGCCAGGAGAACGCCCGACTCCGCAGCCCCCGGACGGCCCGTGCGCCACGCCCGTCACCTGCGCGGGGGAGATCGCCGCCACACCTGGTCGGCCGGGGTGACGCACTGTCATCATCGGTGGCATGGCTGCCATGTCACGGCCGGGGGGACGCACGCCGCGGCGACGGATCCGGACGTTCCTGTTCCTGGCCTTCGGTGCCCTCGGGCTCCTGCTCTTCCTCGTGTTCCAGGGCCTCGACCTCGGCACCGGCGACTCCCTCGCCAGCGTGCTGAGCTTCTTCCTGGGCCTCGCCGGATTCCTGCTCAGCCTCGTGGAGTTCCTGCGCGGGACGGAGCAGCCGGCGCCCGACCCGGCGGCACTCGCCGACGACCTCGGACGGACCGTACGGGCCCAGTGGCTGGAGGAGGCCGCGGCCCGGCGGCTGCGCGATCCGCGGGTGCTGCCGCTCGCCTGGGCCGCGACCCGGCGCGAGGTCGCCGATCCGCCGGCCGGCCCGGGCGGCGAACGGGTCCCCGCCGGGGGCCCGCCCCGCGGCGGGCCGGCCGCCCGGATCCCGGGTGCACGCGCCTCCCCCGCCGGCCGGATCCTGCGGGTCCGGCTCGACGGCCGGCTCGACGGCCGCTTCGAAGAGGCCACCGCCCGGCTCGCCGCCGGGTACCGGCAGATCGACAGCGGGCGCCTGGTGGTCCTCGGCGAACCCGGCGCCGGCAAGAGCGTGCTGGCCATGCTGCTCACCCTCGGCCTGCTCGCCGCCGCGGACCGCGGCGAGGCGGTCCGCCCGGTCCCCGTCCTGGTGCCCGTGTCCTCCTGGGACCCCGTCGTGGAGGACCTGGACGACTGGCTCGTGCGCACCGTGGCCGGGGCGTACTACGCCGGACGCACCGAGATCCCCCGGACCCTGCTGTCCCACGGGCTCCTCCTGCCGGTGCTCGACGGGCTGGACGAGATCCCCGAATCGGCCCGCCGCGGAGCGGTCCGGGCCCTGAACCGGGCCCTCGGCACGGACCGGCCGGTGGTGGTCACCTGCCGGAGCGCCGAGTACGAGGACGTGATCGAGGGCGGCTCCCCCGCCCTGCGCCGGGCACCGGTCGTGGAGATCGCCCCGGTGGCGGCCGAGGACGCGATCGGCTACCTCGCGGACGCCGAGTGGCCGGAGGGCACCGACTGGGGGCCGGTGTTCGGGGCGCTGCGCACGGATCCGGGCGGGCCCGTGGCCCTGGCGCTCTCCACCCCGCTGATGATCTCGGTGGCCCGTTCCCGGTACGAGCGGTCCGCCGGCCGCCCGGCCGAACTCGCCGACCCGGCACGGTTCCCGAGCCGGCACGCCGTCGAGGACCACCTCGTGGAGCGGTTCGTGGACGCCGCGTACGCGGACCTGCCCGCGGCGGAGGCGGACCGGGCCCGCGCCTGGCTCTCCTCCCTCGCCCTCTACCTGCACCGGCACCGGGAGCAGGACCTGGCCTGGTGGCTGATGCCGGGTCGGCTGTTCTCGGCGTGGGCGGCGGCCGGGGTGGGGCTGGGGCTGGGCATCCTGCTGTGGGTGTTCACCGGCGTGCTCACCGCCCGCCTGTCCGCGTACGAGTTCAAGGACGGGCAGGGCGCTGCCGTCGGGGGCTGCTTCGCCCTGCTGGCCATGATCGTCTGGTTCGCGACGGCCGACCGGCGCCCGGGCAGGCCCGCCGTCACGATCCGGGGCGCCGGGCCCCGGCTGCGCCGCGGGTTCCTGGCGGGGCTCGCCTTCACCGCGGTCCCGGCCGCGGCCGTGCTGGGAGCACTGGCCCTGGTGCTGGTCTCCCAGGGCTGGGGGCAGGACTCGGCGGGCATCCTGGTCACGGTGCAGAACCTCGCGGTGGCGGTGATGACCGCCGTGTCCTGTGCGCTGGCGGTGTACGAGTTCCTGGACGCGCCGCCCGGGCAGGCGGCCCGTTCGAACCCGTCGGGCTCGCTGCGCGAGGACCGCAACTCGGCGCTGGCCGGGGCGCTGGCCGCGGGTGCGGTGGTCGCCCTGCTGGCGTTCCCCACGCTGGTGCTGTGCGCCGCGGTGGCGACGGTGGTGGGGGCGGCGTCCAACGGCTGGGCGCACGAGCCGGGCACCACCGACCTGCTGGCCCATCAGTTCCGCACCGAGGCGGCGCGGTTCGGGGCGTCCGACGGCCTCGGTGACGCCCCGGTGCTCATCGCGGTCTGCTGCGTGCTCCCCGGCCTGGTCACCGCCCTGCTGACGCTGCTGACGCGGGCGTGGACCCGGTTCGCGCTGCTCCGACTGATCGGTGCGGCCCGGGGGCGGCTGCCGTGGCGGCTGATGGGCTTCCTGGCGGACGCCCACCGGCGGGGTGTGCTGCGGCAGTCGGGCGGGCTGTACCGGTTCCGGCACGTGCGGATCCAGGAGACCCTGGTGAACGCCTCGGGCGGACGGGACCCGGGCACCGGGCCCGCGCAGGCGCCGGCGGGGCGCCGGCGGCTCGCCCTGGTCCTGGCGGTCTGCCTGCTGCCGGTGTGCGCGCTCCTCGCGCTGCCGCCGGCCCGGGCCGTGCCCCCGGACACCGCGCGTGCCACCCTCATGCCCCGGTTGCGGCCGGACCACCTGTGGTTCGAGGGCGGACGGCTGTACACCTCCCAGGCCGGGGCGGTCGAACGCTGGGACGCGGACACGGGCGAGCGGGTCGCGGGAGGGCCGCCGGTCCGGCTCCGGCCCGTGGACCTGTCGAGGGAGCTGTTCCGCTCCCCGGTCCCCCCGGAGCTGCGGGGACTCCTCGCCGAGGGCGAGGTCGACGTGCTCGACGTGCAGCGCGGGACCGCGTACCGGGTGCGCCCGGACCACGACCCGGACGCGGCGGTGTACTGGCGGGGCGGCGGGCATCCCGTGGTCCTGGTCGCACCGTGCGCCCCCGCGCCGCTGCTGTGGGACGTGACGGCCCGGCGGGTGCTGCGGCGGCTGCCTGCGCTGCGCGACTGGAAGGGGTGCCAGGGCCTGTACACGTTCAACTCCGGCCGTACGGTGGTGGCCGACCTGCAGAGCACCGGGGACTGCGAAGCGTTCGCGGTCTGGGACCTGGGCACGGGCCGCCGCCGGTCCTTCCCCGCCGTGTGCAACACGCAGACCGTGGCAGCCCTCAGCGACGACGGCCGGCTGGCCGCGATCGACACGGGCTCCTCGTACGGCGACGAAGGGGGCGGCGTCCAGGTCCTCGACACGCATACGGGGGTCCGCCGCGGACCGGTCCTGACGGGGCATCTGCGGGGCGCCGTCGCCATGGCCTTCGACCACGCGGCCCGGCGGATCGCCGTGGCGGCCTCCGACGGCACCGTCCGCATCTGGGACCTCCTCCGCTGAACGGGCGGGCGCGGCCGGGGCGCCCGTTCCGGCGGAGGCTCGGCGTCCGGATGTCGGGGCGCCGGGCCCGCCGCCCGTTTGGCCCAGCGCCTGACGGTCAATAGGATCCGCCGGTGATCACTAAACTGCGGCCGGCGGCATGGCTCTGGGTCCTGCTCGCCGCGCTCACCATGGGACTTCAGCCCGGTCCCGCCTTCGCGGGTGAACCGGGCGGGGACGCGGCGCCGAAGGTCGAGCTGGTGCTCGATGTCAGCGGCTCCATGCGGGCCCGGGACATCGACGGCGGCTCCCGCATGGCGGCGGCGAAGCAGGCGTTCAACGAGGTGCTCGACGCGACCCCTTCGGAGGTCGAGCTCGGGATACGGACCCTCGGCGCCCAGTACCGCGGCAACGACCGGCAGGAGGGCTGCAAGGACACGCAGCTCCTCTACCCCGTCGGCCCGCTGGACCGCACCGACGCCAAGACCGCCGTGGCCACGCTGGCGCCCACCGGCTGGACCCCGATCGGCCCCGCCCTGCTGAAGGCGGCGGACGACCTGGAGGGCGGCGAGGGCGCCCGGCGGATCGTCCTCATCAGCGACGGCGAGGACACCTGCGCCCCGCTCGACCCGTGCGTGGTGGCGCGCGAGATCGCAGCCGAGGGCATCCACATCACGATCGACACGCTCGGCCTGGTGCCCGACGCCAAGACCCAGGCGCAGCTGAGCTGCATCGCGTCCGCGACGGGCGGCACGTACACCGCGGTCCGGCACAAGAAGGACCTCTCGCGGCGCGTGAACCAACTCGTGGACCGGGCGGCCGAACCCGAGGTCACCCCGGTGGCCGTCGAGGGTGCGGCCGAGTGCACGAAGGCACCGGAGCTGAAGTCCGGGCTGTACAGCGACCGCGAGGAGTTCGGCGCGCACCGCTGGTACCGCGTCTCGCTGAAGCCCGGCCAGGAGCTGCGCGCCTCGGTGAGCGTGGCCGCGGACCGCGCGGTGGGGCGTGACTACGGGGTGCTGCTGCGCGCCACGACCCTGTACGGGCGGGAAATCGTCCGCGGGCAGGAGTCGGGTGACGGCCGCACCGACGTGATCTCCACCGGACTGCGGTACCCGCGGCCGGAAGCGGAGTCCGACGATGCCGAGGACACCGCCGCGGAGACCGTGTGCCTGCGCGTGAGCAACTCGTACGCGCCCGCCCCGGGGGTGAAGACCAGTCCCGGCTTCCCCGTGGAACTGACCGTGGACGTGGTGGACGGGCCCGACGAGGCCTCGGACGTGGCCGCGTTCGGGCTGGGCCGCGGCTGGTGGCTGCTGGTGGTCCTGGTACTGGCCGGGTTCCTCGGGGGCCTGCTGTGGGGCTGGATCTCGCGTTGGCGCGTGACCGTGTGGAGGACCAACTGATGGGTGTCAAGAAGATCGTGGCGGGCGCCGCCGCGGCACTCGTGCTGATGGCCGGGGCGGGTCCGGCCGCGGCCGACGGCCCGTCCCCGTCCGCGTCGGCGAGCGGCGCGGCCGCCGGGCCCGCCGAGGCCGGTACCTCGTTCCGCACCGCCGGGGAGATCCCCGCGGAGGGCCGCGGCAGCGCCGACGCCTCCACCGGCGACTACCTGTACTGGTCCTTCGCCGCGGACGCCGGGCAGCAGCCCACGGTGCGGGCGGAGGTCCGGCTGCCGGAGACCGCCGCCGGGCGGTCCTCCTCTGCCTGGCAGCTCGACGTGTACGACGGGCTGCGCCGCCGGCAGGCCTGCCGGTACGGGGTCACCACGCGGGCCGCGGCGGCCGGCGAGCGCGCGGTCGAACTGGTCTGCGCGCTGCGGACGGTGCGGGCCTGGACCGAGCCGTGGGCCGTGGACCCGCTGCCGGGCACGTACTACGTCCGGCTGACGGCCGTGGGCCTGGCCAAGGCCGACCAGGGCCTGCCGGTGCACGCCGAGGTCTCGGTCGCCACCGAGGAGGCGGGCGGCTCGGCGGCCGTGGACGGCTCGCTGGCCCAGCCTCTGGTGCCGGGCATCGCGGCCGGTGCGGGGGCCGGGGACGGATCCGGCGGGACGGCCGGGCGTACGGTGGCCACGCTGTTCTCCGGGGAGCCGGAGGACGGCTGGGCCTCGGGCTGGTGGACGGACCGCTGGCTGTGGACGGCCGTCGGCGGGCTGCTGGCCGCCCTCGCGGGCATCTGGGGCTACCGACTCACCCGCGGCACGGGCCGCCCCTCGCACCTGCCGCCGGGCGCCTGACCTCGGCAGCCCTGCGTACGGGAGCCCCTCCGGCGGCCGCACACCGCGGCCGGCGGAGGGGCTCCGGCGCATCCCGGGCGCTGCCGGTCGGACGGTGGCGGTCGGACGGCCCGGTCGGCCGGTGCCGGTGCCGGTGCCGGTGCCGGTGCCGGTCAGACGGTGGCCGGCGCTCCGACCCCGGACTTCGCCGCGGCGTCCGCGATGAGCAGGTCCAGGAGGGAGACCAGGACCGTGCGCACGTCGCCGCGGTCGCGGGCGTCGAGCATCAGGACGGGGGTGTTGGGGTTGCGCAGGTGCAGGGCGGCCGCGATCTCCGCGGCGGTGTAGGGCTGTTCGCCGTGGAAGCAGTTGGCGCCGACCACGAAGGGCAGGCCCCGGCTCTCGAAGAAGTCCACGGCGGCGAAGCTGCGGTCCAGGCGGCGGGTGTCGACGAGCACGACCGCGCCGAGCGCCCCGTTCAGCAGGTCGTCCCACATGAACCAGAAGCGCTCCTGCCCCGGGGTGCCGAAGAGGTAGAGGACCACTCCGGCGTCGGTGAGGGTGAGCCGGCCGAAGTCCATGGCCACGGTGGTGACCGCCTTGGACTCGATGCCGTCCAGGTCGTCCACGCCGACGCCGGCGGCCGTCAGCCGCTCCTCCGTGCGCAGCGGCTCGATCTCGGAGACCGCCTCCACCAGGGTGGTCTTGCCGACTCCGAAGCCTCCGGCGATCAGGATCTTGACGGGGGCCGCCTCGGCGGCGGAGGTCTCATATCCGGGCAAGGTTGTCCCTGATTCTCATGAGCAGGTGGACGTTGGTGGTCTCGGCCCCCGACAGGGGCGGCCGGTGGTGGACGAGCCCGCGGTCCGCGAGTTCGCCGAGGAGCAGCGTCATCGGGGTGAGCCGCATGTGCATCCGGGCCGCGAGCTCGGCGACGGCCCGCCCGCCGGGGGCCGGGCACAGGGCGAGCACGGCCCGCCACTCGGTGGGCAGCCCGCCGGCGGCCTCCGGGCGGGCGGCGGCCGTGATGGTGGTGTCCATCGTGAGCGCGGTGTGCCCGGCCGTGCCGGTGCGCCCGTCGGTGAGGGCGTACAGGCGCGTCCGGCGGCGGCCCCACGGGCGCGCGGGCTCGGGGACCGCGCCGGGGCCGGTGTCCGGGCCAGTGTCCGGACCGGCTTCCGGACCGGGCTCCGGTACCGGTCCGCGTGCGGCCGCGCGGCGGCGCCCCGGCTGCGGCTGCTCCTCGGCGGCGGGCATCAGGCCGTGGGGACCTGGGCGCGCTGCGGGGTGCCGAGCCACTCGCCGAGCGCCTGGGCGGTGCGTACCGCCTCGCCGCCCAGCTCGCCCAGGCGGGCCTTGCGGGAGGTGACCACGATCAGCGTGCTGCCCTCCCCGCACCCGACGATGCACAGGTAGCGGTCGTCCATCTCGACGAGCTGGCGGATGACCCGGCCGCCTTCGAGCTCCCGGGATATCGCCTTCATCGTGGCGGCGACCCCCGAGGAGGCGGCGGCGATGCGCTCGGCCTGGTCCCGGTCGAGGAGGTAGGCGCTGAGCATGATCCCGTCGTTGGACAGGAGCACCGCTCCCTGGATGCCGGCGATCCGGCTGAGGTTGTTGTCCAGGACGCTGTAGATCATGTCGTTGGATGCGGTCGTCATGGCTGATCCCGTCTGAGCTCTTGTTCCACTGTCTGGGTCCCGTGTTCGTAGTCCGCCCAGGCGTCGGCCACCTCTTCGGGGGTGGCGGTGTCCGGGCCGCGGTCCGGCTCCGCGGGGCGCGGGGCGCGCAGCTGCGCCGTCATGTGGGTCTGCGGGACGCGCTCGGGCAGGGCCGGGCGGGCGGGGGCCTGCGCGGGGACGGACCTGAGGGCGACCGGGCGCTGCGGCTGCGGGGGCCCGTCCGGTCCGGGTGCGGCGGAGAGCGGCGGGCCGGTCCGGCGGCGGCCGGGCAGCCCGGCGGCGGTGGGCGGCAGCGGCTCGGCAGCGGCCTGCGGTCCGGAGGCGCGTGCCGGGACGGGGGCGCCCGCGGCGGCCGCCGCGACCGCACCGGCCGGTACGGGATCCCGCACGGGATCGGGTACGGGCGCCGCGCCCGCGGCGGGGATCCGCTCCGGCGCGGGCCGGGCCGAAGGCGGCTGCTCGCCCGCGTCCGCCAGCAGGGAGCCGGGCAGGATGACCACGGCCGAGGTGCCCCCGTACACCGAGCGGCGCAGGGTGACGGTGGCCCCCAGCCGGTCGGCGAGGTGGCCGACCACGAAGAGGCCGAGCCGGTGGGCGTTCTCGGCGAGTACGGAGTACGGCGGCGCGGTGTGCAGGCGCCGGTTCATCTCCTCGTAGCGGGCGCTGCCGACCCGCGGGCCGCGGTCCTCGATCTCGACGGACAGGCCGTCCGCGACCAGTTCGGCGCGGATGACCACCTTGGACTTGGGCGGGGAGAACCGGGTGGCGTTGTCCAGGAGTTCCGCGAGGAGGTGGCTGATCTGGCTGATGGCGTGCGGCTCCACGCTCGCCTCGTCCAGGGCCTGGCGTTCGATCCGCCGGAAGTCCTCCACCTCGGCGGCGGCCTCGCGCAGCAGGTCGGCCACGCGCATGGGCTCGGCGTGCGGGTCGGGTATCTCGCCGCCGGAGAGGATGAGCAGGTTCTCGATCTGCCGGCGCATGCCCACGGTCAGCTGGTCGGCGCGCATCAGCTGGGCGAGGAGGGCCTCGTCGTGGCCGAAGGCGTCCTGGAGGTCCTCGGTCAGGCTCAGCTGGCGGCTGACGAGGTTGCCGGTGCGGGAGGCGATGCCGGAGGCGAACATGCCGAAGCCCTGGCGCTCGGCGGCGAGCTGCCGGTGCCCGTCCACGGACACGGCGACGACCCGGGCGAACGCGTCGTTGATCCGGCCGACTTCGTCCCGGTCCCCCCGGATCGCGGGCAGGGCGCCCTCGTCCACGTCCTGGCCGCGGTGCAGCCGTCCCACCACGTCGGGCAGCACCTGCTCGGCGATGGCCACCGTGCGCCGGTGCAGGCCGTCGAGGCGGCGCAGCAGCGAGCGGGTGGTCAGCACGACGACGGCCACGACCAGCAGCAGCACCCCGCCGCTGGTGCCGACGAGCCACCAGACCTCCCGCTCCATCCCGGCGGCGTCCGCGTCGGCCTCGACGAGCACCGCCCGCCAGCGGCCGGCGCTCAGCTCGGACAGCCGCGGGGCGAACTGCTCGTACGCGACGCGCCAGCCCGCCACTTCGGCGGGCAGCCGCACCCCGGACCCGACGTCCTTGTGGTCGGCGATGACCGCGTTCTCGATGCGGAGCTTGGTCCGCCAGGCGCTCGACGCGGTGATCCGGTCGTAGAACACCCGCTCGCGGTCGGGCAGATAGGGCACGATCGCGGTGTCGTACAGGTACCGGTGGGATCCGACGGCCTCGACGAACCCGGCGAACTCGGAGGTGGTCAGCCGGCCCGAGGGTCCGGCCAGGGCGAGGAACGAGCCCTCGCGGGCCACCGTTTCGTACGCCGACAGCAGGGCCACGGCCGAGCGGCTCGCCTGGCCCAGCCCGGAGTCCTCGGCGTGGCTGAAGCCCTCCTGGCACAGGCGGATCATGCGGTCGATCACGTCGGTGTAGTACGCGATGGCCAGTTCCGGGCCGCCGATCCGCCCGTCGGTCCGCTCGCGCTGGGGCCGCAGCACGTCCAGCCCGCCGGCCACTTCGCGGACCAGCCGGTCGGCCTCGGGCGAGCGCTGCGGTCCGGCGCCCGTCAGCCTCCGGAAGTCCGCCGCGGCGCGGTCGGTGGCCGCGCGCGCCTCGCGCAGCTCGGCCGCGGCCAGGGGCGCGTCCACCCACCAGCCGGCCGTCGCGGTCCGCTCCTCCTGCATGCCGGTCATGAGCCTGAGCAGGGGCTCGCCGAGCTGCCGGCCGGCCTCCACGTCGGCGCGCAGGTGGCCGGATCTCGCCAGCAGCCGGTCCGCATCGACCACGGTCTGCGTCCCCATCGCGGCGGTGGGTACCACCGCGAGCCAGATCAGCAGGGTGCGCAGGCGTACCGTGCGCCGCCGCCGGCGCCGCTTCAACGGCTCTGCTGGGCCTTCGGGTTCAGTGGCAGACATCGGTCCTCGGGAGCTGCTGGGGGACGCGCGGGGGGCGAACCGGAGCGGGCCGCAGCGGGTACGGCCCGGGCAGGAGCGCTGATCATATCCAGCCACGCCGAGGAATCGGAGAGATTGTTTCGGGGGCCTGCGCGTGCTATGGGCGGGCGAGTTGCCCGCGCGGGCGCAGCAGAAAGTCCAGGCCGGCCCGTGCGGGCCGGCCTGGACTTCAGTGCCGGGGCGGTGCGGGGATCAGACCAGGTCGAACCGGTCCAGGTCCATGACCTTGGCCCACGCCGCGACGAAGTCGTTCACGAACTTCTCCTTGGCGTCGTCGCTCGCGTACACCTCCGCCACCGCGCGCAGCTCCGAGTTGGAGCCGAAGACCAGGTCGGCGCGGGAGCCGGTCCACTTGACCTCGCCGGAGGCGTCGCGGCCCTCGAAGGTGTGGGCGTCGGCGGAGGTCGGCCGCCAGGTCGTGCCCAGGTCGAGCAGGTTGACGAAGAAGTCGTTGGTGAGCGAGCCGGGGGTGTCGGTGAACACGCCGGTCTTGGAGTCCCGGTGGTTCGCACCCAGCACGCGCAGGCCGCCGACGAGCACCGTCAGCTCGGGGGCGCTCAGCGTCAGCAGGTTCGCCTTGTCGAGCAGCAGGTACTCGGCCGGCAGGCGGTTGCCCTTGCCGAGGTAGTTGCGGAAGCCGTCGGCCGTGGGCTCCAGCGCGGCGAAGGACTCCACGTCGGTCTGCTCCTGCGAGGCGTCCACGCGGCCCGGCGAGAAGGGCACCTCGACGGTGAAGCCCGCCTTCGCGGCGGCCCGTTCCACGCCCACGCCGCCAGCCAGGACCACGAGGTCGGCCAGGGAGACCTGCTTGCCGCCGGTCTGCGCCGCGTCGAAGGAGGCCTTGACCCCCTCCAGGGTGCGGAGCACGGACGCGAGCTGCTCGGGCTCGTTGACCTCCCAGCCGGCCTGCGGCTGGAGGCGGATGCGGCCGCCGTTGGCGCCGCCGCGCTTGTCGCTGCCGCGGAAGGAGGAGGCGGCTGCCCAGGCGGTGGAGACCAGCTGGGCGTCCGTCAGCTCCGTGGCCGCGATCCGGCTCTTGAGGTCGGCGACGTCGGCGGCGTCGACCGGCTCGTGGGTGCGGGCCGGCAGCGGGTCCTGCCAGATGAGCTCCTCGGACGGGACCTCCGGGCCGAGGTAGCGGACGACCGGGCCGAGGTCGCGGTGGGTCAGCTTGAACCAGGCGCGGGCGAAGGCGTCGGCGAAGGCGTCCGGGTCCTCCAGGAAGCGCCGGGAGATCTGCTCGTAGGCCGGGTCGAAGCGCAGCGCCAGGTCGGTGGTGAGCATGGTCGGGGCGTGGCTCTTGGACGGGTCGTACGCGTCCGGGATGGTGCCCGCGCCGGCCCCGTCCTTGGCCACCCACTGCTGGGCGCCGGCCGGGCTGGTGGTCAGCTCGTACTCGTAGCCGAAGAGGTTCTCGAAGAACCCGTTGCCCCAGCGGGTGGGGGTGCTGGTCCAGGTGACCTCCAGGCCGGAGGTGATCGTGTCGGCGCCCTTGCCGGTGCCGAAGCTGTTCGCCCAGCCCAGGCCCTGGGCCTCCAGCGGGGAGGCCTCGGGGTCGGCGCCGACGTGGTCCGCCGGGCCGGCGCCGTGGGTCTTGCCGAAGGTGTGGCCGCCGGCGATGAGGGCGACGGTCTCCTCGTCGTTCATGGCCATGCGGCGGAAGGTCTCGCGGATGTCGCGGGCGGCCGCGACCGGGTCCGGGTTGCCGTTGGGGCCCTCGGGGTTGACGTAGATGAGGCCCATCTGCACGGCGCCGAGGGGGCTCTCCAGCTCGCGGTCGCCGGTGTAGCGCTGGTCGTCGAGCCAGGTGGTCTCGGGGCCCCAGTAGACGTCCTCGTCGGGCTCCCAGACGTCGGCGCGGCCGCCGGCGAAGCCGAAGGTCTTGAAGCCCATGGACTCCAGCGCCACGTTGCCGGCGAGGATCATGAGGTCGGCCCAGGAGAGGCTCTGGCCGTACTTCTTCTTGACCGGCCACAGCAGGCGGCGGGCCTTGTCCAGGTTGGCGTTGTCCGGCCAGCTGTTGAGCGGGGCGAAGCGCTGCTGGCCGGCTCCGGCGCCGCCGCGGCCGTCGCTGATGCGGTACGTGCCGGCGCTGTGCCAGGCCATGCGGATCATGAACGGGCCGTAGTGGCCGAAGTCGGCGGGCCACCAGTCCTGCGAGGTGGTGAGCACCTCGGCTATGTCCTGCTTCACGGCCGGCAGGTCGAGGCTCTTGAACGCCTCGGCGTAGTCGAAGTCCGCCCCGAGCGGGTTCGCCACGGCCGGGTTCTTGGCGAGGATCTTCAGGTTGAGCCGCTCCGGCCACCACTGGCGGTTGCCGCCGCCCTGGGTGGGGTGCGGGGCGCGCCCGTGGACGACCGGGCAGCCGCCGGCGCCCTCCGTCGCGGCGACGACGTCTGCATCGTGCTTCTCGGACATGCGAATCCTTCCGAACTGAGCGGATCACGGCTCGGTTATCGAGGGCGGGGGAACAGCCGGACGCGGTCGTCTCGTGGCGACCGCGGCGCGGCCGGGCCGGGAGCCGCGGCGCGGCGCCCGTACTCGGTCTTGTTCTGTTCCTTGGCTGTCACCGGATTCGATCCTACGATGGACTCATTCCAAGTCAATACGACAACAAGACCCGCACGAAATCATTCTTCGGACACTGCACCGTTAGGCTGGTGACCATGAGTAACCTGCTGGAGCGGCTCCGCGGACGCGGCTGGCGGCTGACGGCCCAGCGCCGCGTGGTCGCCGAGGTGCTGGACGGCGAGCACATCCACCTCACCGCGGACGAGGTCCTCGCGGCGGCCACCGCCCGGCTGCCGGAGATCTCCCGGGCGACCGTCTACAACACCCTCGGGGAGCTGGTCTCGCTGGGCGAGGTGGTCGAGCTGTCCACCGACGGCCGCGCCAAGCGCTACGACCCGAACGCCCACCGCCCGCACCACCACCTGGTGTGCTCGGGCTGCGGCACGATCCGGGACGTCCACCCCACCGGCGACCCCCTGGCCGCCCTGCCCCCCGACCGCTGCTTCGGCTTCGCGGTCGCCGCCGCCGAGGTCACCTACCGCGGCCTGTGCCCGTCCTGCGCGGGGGCCGCGGCCGGGGCCTGAGCGGGCCGCCTGCACCGGGCCGGCCGCCTCGGGACGCATCCGCGGCGGCGGGCTCAGGGCAGCACGAAGGGGCGGCCGGTCCCCGCGGGACCGGCCGCCCCTCCTTCCGCCTCCGCCCGAAACCCGGGCGCGCGCCGTCAGCCCTGGTCGGCGTCCGGGGTCAGGCGCAGCGAGATGCTGTTGATGCAGTACCGCTGGTCGGTCGGGGTGCCGTAGCCCTCGCCCTCGAACACGTGGCCGAGGTGGGAGCCGCAGCGGGCGCAGCGGACCTCGGTGCGGACCATGCCGTGCGAGGTGTCCGCGAGCAGCTCGACCGCGTCGCTGTCCTTCGGGTCGTAGAAGGACGGCCAGCCGCAGTGGGAGTCGAACTTGGTGTCCGAGCGGAAGAGCTCGGCCCCGCAGGCGCGGCAGGAGTAGACCCCGGCCGTCTTGGTGTCGGTGTACTCACCGCGGAAGGCCGGCTCGGTGCCCGCCAGCCGCAGCACCTGGTACTCCGAAGGGGTGAGCTCCGCCTGCCACTGCTCGTCGCTCTTCTCGATCTCGTACGGCATGACGTCCGCTCCCTCAGTTCGCCAGACGGGCCAGGATGGCCGGGCCCAGGTCGGTCACGTCGCCCGCGCCCATCGTCAGAACGAGGTCGCCCGGCTTGGCCATTCCCGCGATCACGTCCGGCACGGCGGCCTTGTCGTGCTCGGCGGCCACGTCGGCCCCGGCGGTGCGGGCCGCAGCGATGATGATCTCGCTGGTGACCCCGGGGACCGGGTCCTCGCGGGCCGGGTAGATGTCCAGGACCACGGAGGAGTCGGCCAGCGCCAGGGCCCGGCCCATCTCGGTGCCCAGCTCCTGGGTGCGGGAGAACAGGTGCGGCTGGAAGACGACCAGGATCCGGGCCTCGCCGGCCGCCCCGCGGATGGCCTCCAGGTCGGCCGTCATCTCGGTCGGGTGGTGCGCGTACGAGTCGATGACCTGCACCCCGGCCGCCTCGCCCTTGAGCTGGAGGCGGCGCTTGACCCCGGTGTACTTGCCCAGGGCGGCGGCCAGCTCCGCGGCCGGGACGCCCAGGGCGGCGCCGGCGGCGAGCGCGGCCACCGCGTTGTGGGCGTAGTGGCGGCCGGGGACGGAGACCGTGAAGGTCAGCTCGGCGCCGTCCATGAGCACGGTGACCTCGCTGGTCAGGCCGCGCGGGGTGACCCGGGTGACGCGGACGTCGGCCCCCTCGCTCTCGCCGTACGTCACGACGTTCACGGCCGTGGCCGCGCGGACCCGGCGGGTCAGCTCCACGGCCCCGGCCTGGTCGGCGGACACCACCAGGGTGCCGCCCGGGACGATCTTGCCGACGAAGGTCTCGAAGGACTCGTAGATCTCGTCCATCGAGGCGTAGTTGGCGTGGTGGTCCAGCTCGGCGTTGAGGACGATGGCGACCTCGGGCGCGTACGTGTGGAAGGAGCGGTCGCTCTCGTCGGCCTCGGCCACGAAGATCTCGCCGGCGCCGTGGTGCGCGTTGGAGCCCGGCGCGTCCAGGTCCCCGCCGATGGCGTACGAGGGCTCCAGGCCGAGGGCCGAGAGGGAGACCGCCAGCATCGAGGTGGTGGTGGTCTTGCCGTGGGTGCCGGCGACCGCCAGGGGGCGGGCGCCGGCCATGAGGGCGGCGAGCGCGTCGGAGCGGTGCACGACCGGGATCCCGAGCTCGGCCGCGCGGGCGAGCTCGGGGTTGTCCGCCCGGATGGCGCTGGAGACGACGACGCAGGTGGCGTCGTCGGCGAGGTGGCCGGCGTCGTGCCCGATGTGGACCGTCGCGCCGAAGCCCCGCAGGGCCTCGGCGGTGGCGGACTCACGGGAGTCGCTGCCGGCCACCTTCGCTCCCCGCTGGGCGAGGATCTTTGCGATTCCGGACATTCCGGCGCCGCCGATGCCGATGAAGTGGGGCCGGTCCATGGCGGTCGGCAGGCCGAGTGTCATGCGTGTCTCTCCCGAGGGCTGCGCCCGAAGGCTTGGTGCGGCGGTGCCCCGGAACGGGACACCCACCCCCGCAGCCTATTCGCTCTCGTTGTGGGCGAAGAGCTTGAGCACCGGAACACCCACCTTGTGGCGGGCCCGGGAGGCCCAGTCCCGGTGGAAGAACTCCTCCACGAAGTGCGGGGCGGTCAGCACGATCACCTCGTCGGCGCCCGTCTCCTCCACGACCGCCTTGAGCTTGTCGAGCGGGTGGTCCTCGACGATGTGCCCGACCGCGGGGTGCTTGCGGTCGCGCAGGGCCCGGAGCGAGTGCTCCAGGGCCTGTGCGGCGGGGCCGAGGGCCGCCTGGCCCTCCGGTTCGTCGCCCTCCCGGATCGCCTCGGGCAGCTCGCCGAGCGCGACGTCGTCGATGGCGCGCAGCAGCCGGTCCTGGTCCCCCCGGGGCTGGAGCAGCACGACGAAGGAGACGGGGTCGTCTCCGTGCAGGGTCGTGACGAAGTCCACGTCTACGGATGTCAGAGGCTTCTCGATCATCAATACGCTCGTGAACACGGACGCCCTCTCGATTCATGGGCCGTGGGCCCCTGCGGAAACCATCCTGCCCCGTCGGCACACGGGACCTGTTCAGGTAAGTGTGCCCAGCCGGAGAAAAGCGGAACGACAAATTCCGCAGCGTGTCAGCTCCGACGGTAGCGGGTGAACAGGAACCCGGCCTCCTCCAGCAGCGCGGCGAGTCCCAGCCGGGCCGGCTCGGCCATCGCGGGCCCCCCGGCGATGCGCTGGGCGTCCCCCGCCGTGAGGGTCGGCGAGACCGTCAGGCACAGCTCGTCCAGCACCCCGGCCGCGATGAACTGGCCCAGCAGCCGCGGACCGCCCTCGGTCAGCTGGCGCCGCAGCCCGCGTCCGGCCAGGACCTCCGGGACCCGCGCCGGATCCACCCCGGCGCCCTCCCCGGCGAGCAGCACCTCGGCCCCGGCCGCCCGGGCCGCGGCCACCCGGTCCGCCGGGGCGGCGGCCCCGGTGAGCACCAGGGTGGGCACCAGCGGGGCGGTGAACAGCGGCAGCGAGAAGTCCAGGTCCAGGCTCGCGCTGACCACGGCGATGGCCGGGGCCGGGCCCTGGCCGGCGGCGGCCCGGCGGGCGGCGAAGGCCTCCCGGGCGCGGGCCGGGCGGTAGCCCTCCAGGCGAACCGTTTCCGCACCGACCACGACCACGTCCGCCAGGGCGCGCAGGGTGCCGAAGATCCGCATGTCGGTGTCGCTGGAGATGGGCTGGGAGCGCCCCTCGTGCTGGGCCGCCCCGTCGAGGGAGGAGACCATGTTCCCCCGCATCCAGTGGCCCTCCGGGCCCAGGGCGGGGTAGGCGTAGGCCTCGGCCAGCTCGTCCAGGGACCACTCCCGGTCGGCCTCGTCGGGTGTCTGATCGGTCACAGGGAACAGGCGTCGCATGCGGTGCAGTGTGGCACGCCCCGTAGAGTTGAGAGCTGTGTCGACATCTCTCACCGCCTCCTCCGGGGCGCCTGCCGCCGGGCCCGAGCCCATAGCCGGGGCGGGCCCGCTGTCCCTGTGCGCCCGCGAGCCCCACGTACCCGCCGAACGGCTGGTCGCGGAGATGGTGCCGCCGCCGCGTTTCGACTCGGTGCGCTTCGACACCTACAACCCGGACCCGAACCAGCCCAGCCAGGCGCAGGCCGTCACCACCCTGAGCGCCTTCGCCGCCGGGCTCGGCGGGGCGCACGCGGCCGGCCCGGCCAAGCGCCGCTGGTTCTCGCGGACCCCGAAGGCCGCCGCGCCGGCCGGCCCCCGGGGGATCTACCTCGACGGCGGCTACGGCGTCGGCAAGACCCACCTGCTCGCCTCGCTCTGGCACGCCACCCCGGCGGCCCCCGAGTACAAGGCGTTCGGCACCTTCGTCGAGCTGACCAACCTGGTGGGCGCCCTCGGCTTCCAGCAGACCGTGCAGACCCTGGGCGGGCACCGGCTGCTGTGCATCGACGAATTCGAGCTCGACGACCCGGGCGACACCGTGCTCGTCTCCAGCCTGCTGCGCAAGCTGGTGGAATCGGGCGTGGCGCTGGCCGCCACTTCCAACACCCTGCCCGGCAAGCTGGGCGAGGGCCGGTTCGCCGCGGTGGACTTCCTCCGCGAGATCCAGGGCCTGTCCGCCCACTTCCGCCCGCTGCGCATCGACGGCGAGGACTACCGCCACCGCGGGCTGCCCGAGGCCCCGGCCCCGTACTCCGACGAGCAGGTCGCCCGGGCCGCGTACGCCACCCCCGGCGCCACCCTCGACGACTTCCCCGGGCTGCTGGACCACCTCGCCCGCGTGCACCCGAGCCGCTACAGCGCCCTGACCGAGGACATATCCGCGGTCTGCCTCACCGACGTGCGGGCGGTGCCCGACCAGTCCACGGCGCTGCGCCTGGTGGTCCTCGCGGACCGGCTGTACGACCGGGAGATACCGGTGCTCGCCTCCGGCGTGCCCTTCGACCGGCTGTTCAGCGAGGAGATGCTCAACGGCGGGTATCGAAAGAAGTACTTCCGGGCCATCTCGCGGCTCACCGCGCTCGCCCGCGACGCAAAGGGGCTGGTCTCCCAGTAGGTTGGGCCGGTCGGGCCAACACCGGCCCGGCGGACCCGCCTTGAAGGGAACCACCATGGCCGCCACGCGTCATGCACATGCCGTCTGGGAAGGCGATCTGCTCAAGGGCAAGGGCGAGGTGACGCTCGACTCCTCGGGCCTGGGCACGTACGCCGTCTCCTGGCCGGCCCGCACCGACGAGGAGGCGAACGGGCGGACCAGCCCGGAGGAGCTCATCGCCGCCGCGCACTCCAGCTGCTACAACATGGCCTTCTCGAACGTCCTGGCCAAGGCCGGCCACGCCCCGGCCCGGCTGAACACCAAGGCCGCCGTCACCTTCGTGCCCGGCCAGGGCATCACCGGCAGCCACCTGACCGTCGAGGGCGAGGTGCCCGGCATCGGCGAGGACGAGTTCCTCGCGGCCGCCGAGGACGCCAAGAAGAACTGCCCGGTCAGCCAGGCACTGGCCGGCACCACGATCACCCTGGACGCCAAGCTCGTCTGACCCCTCCCCGGGGCGACACCCGAGGACGTGTGGCCCGCATCGTTCCCCGCGCCGCAGGCGCGTGGTACCACATGCGGGTCACCTTTCCTGTCCTCCCCCGCACCCCGCCGGTGCGGGCGCCCCCGCAGGGAGTTGCCCGATGTCCGCAACACGCCGTCAGATCCTCGCCGGCACGGGGGCCATCGCCTCCGTCGCCTTCACCGGTGCCCTCGGCGAGCTGTTCACGGGAACCGCGAGCGCCGCCCCGCGGGGCCTGGCCGCCACCGGGTACGGGCCCCTCGTCCCGGACCCGGCCGGGCTGCTCGACCTGCCCGCGGGCTTCCGCTACACGGTGCTCTCCCGGTCCGGCGACCCCCTGCGCTCGGGCGAGGGCCAGGTCCCGCAGAACTGCGACGGCATGGCCGCCTTCCCCGGCGGCCGCGGCCGGGTCCGGCTGGTGCGCAACCACGAGAACCGGGCCACCGCCGCCCTGCGCGTGCCCCCCGTCGCGGGACTCACGTACGACCCCGGGGCCCGGGGCGGCTGCACCGTGCTGGAGCTGGACCCGCACGGCGCCGTGACCGGCGAGCGGGTGGGGGTGGCCGGCACCGCGGTGAACTGCGCCGGCGGCCCGACCCCCTGGCGCACCTGGCTGACCTGCGAGGAGACCGAGGACCGGGCGGGCACCGGCGACTACACCCGCGACCACGGCTTCGTCTTCGAGGTGGACCCGGCCGATCCGCACCGCAGCGGCGCGGTCCCGCTGACCGCCCTGGGCCGGTTCGCGCACGAGGCGGTGGCCGTGGACCCGCACAGCGGCATCGTGTACGAGACCGAGGACGCCTTCGTGAAGCCCTTCGGCCTCTTCTACCGCTTCCTGCCGGACCGGCCCTGCGGCGGCCTCGGCTCGCTGCGCGCGGGCGGGGCGCTGGAGGCCCTGCGGGTGCCGGACGTGCCGGACCTGTCGGCGGTGCAGGAGCCCGGGGCGCAGTTCCGCGTGGAGTGGGTGCCGGTGCCGGACCCGATGGCGGCGGGCACCCCGATCCGGCTCCAGGACTTCGGGCGGGGCGGGATCACGCACGCGCAGAAGCTGGAGGGCTGCTACTGGAGCGGCGGCGCGGTGTACTTCGTCTCCTCCTTCGCCCGCAGCAAGGACGGCTCGGCGGCGGACCACTTCGGCCAGGTGTGGAAGTACGAGCCCCGGCGCGGCCGCCTGACCCTCGTGGTGGTCTTCGGCCCGGCGACCGACGTGCAGCTGCCCGGCGAGTCCCCCGACAACATCTGCCTGGCCCCCGGCGGCGGGCTGATGGTCTGCGAGGACGGCAACGGGGCGCAGCACGTGTTCGGGCTGACCCGGCGCGGCGAGGTCTACCCGGTGGCGCGCAACGCCCAGAACCTCGGCACCCCGGCGGAGCCGGACTACGGGGAGTTCGCGGGGGTGACCTTCTCCCCGGACGGGTCGGTGATGTACCTCAACTGCTACACCCCCGGGACCACGTTCGCCGTGACCGGTCCCTGGCGCTGACTCGCGGCCGCGCCCGATCCGGCGGAGGATCGGACCCACGGCCGGTGGAGTTCCTCGGAAGGGGTGCGCGGTGGCGAAGGCCAAGGACAAGGGGACGGGCGGCAAGGCGGCCGGCAGGCGCGGGGAGGAGGGACCGGGGAGCCGGCACGGCGCCCGGCCGGAGTCCGGGCCCGCTCCCCTCGCCGGACCCGGGCCGGAGCTGCGGGCCCTGCTGCGGTTGCCCCCGGGGCGGCCGGTGGACCTGTCGGCCGCCGATCCCGCGGGCACGCCCGCCGGCCCCGGGCGCAAGGCGGCCGGGCTGGCGGCGACCGCCCTGATGGGCGAGGAGCTCGCGGCCCTCCAGGAGCGCCTGTACGCGGCGAGCACGGGAGGCGACCGGCGGCGGCTGCTGCTCGTCCTCCAGGGCATGGACACCAGCGGCAAGGGCGGCACGGTCAAGCACGTCATCGGGTACTTCAACCCCTCCGGGTGCCGCATCAAGGCCTTCAAGGCGCCCACCCCGGAGGAGCGCCGGCACCCCTTCCTGTGGCGGGTCATGCGGGCGCTGCCGGAGCCGGGCGAGATCGGCATCTTCGACCGCTCACACTACGAGGACGTCCTGATCGCCCGGGTGCGGGAGCTGGTCCCGCGCCGCTCGATCGGCCGCCGCTACGGGCAGATCAACCGCTTCGAGCAGTCCCTCGCGGACGACGGCGTGACCGTGGTGAAGGTGTTCCTCCACATCGGGTACGAGGAGCAGCGGCGCCGGCTGCTGGCGCGGCTGGACGATCCGCACAAGCACTGGAAGTTCAGCCCGGGCGACATCGACGAGCGGCTGCTGTGGCCCGCGTACCAGCGGGCGTACGAGCTCGCCCTGGAGCGCTGCTCCTCGTCCTCGGCGCCCTGGTACCTCGTCCCGGCGGACCGGAAGTGGTACCGCAACTGGGCGGTCAGCCGGCTGCTGCTGGAGCACCTGAGGGAGCTGGACCCGGCCTACCCGCCGGGAGACTTCGACGTGGAGGAGTGCCGTACCCGTCTGCTTGCCACATAGTCATATATGTTTCGCCCGTGACCATTTCCGTACGAAAGGCGGCCGCCGTGGCTGCGCTCGGTGCGGCCCTCGCCGGGTGCGGCGGCGGCACCGGTCCCGCGGAGACCCGTACCGCACCGGCTCCCGGCACCGCGTCCGCCGCTCCGGCGGCCCCGGCCCGGGGCGCCTCCCCGCAGGCCGCCGCCCCGGCGGCCCCCGCCGCGAAGCCGCCGGCCAAGCCGCCCACCCTGGCCCCGGGGCCCGGCGGGCTGACCCGCGTCTTCGAACGGGCCTCGAACGCCACGGACAAGACGGTGGCCCTGACCTTCGACGCCGACATGACCGCCGACCAGGGGCCGCGGGCCGCCGGCGGGGAGCGGTTCGACAACCCGCAGCTCATCTCCGCACTGCGCAGCCTGAAGGTGCCGGCGACCGTGTTCATGACCGGCCGCTGGGCCGAGGAGTATCCGGACCAGGCCAAGTCCATCGGCACGGACCCGAACTTCGAGATCGCGAACCACTCGTACAGCCACTACGCCTTCAAGAGCCCCTGCTACGGACTCCCGGCCCTGGACGGGGCGGCGGCCCGCGCCGACGTGGACCGGGCCTTCGAGGCCTTCCGGACCGCCGGTGCCCGCAACGTGGTGCCCTACTTCCGCTTCCCCGGCGGCTGCTACGACGACGACGCCCTGCGGGCCCTGTCCACGGCCGAGGTCACGGCCGTGCAGTGGGACGTGGTCAGCGGCGACGCGTTCGCGAAGGACCCCGGGCCGGTGGCGCAGCAGGTGCTCGACGGGGTGCGGCCGGGCTCGGTCGTGGTGATGCACTGCACGCGCAGCGCGGCCCCCACGACCGAGCAGGCGGTCCGGAAGATCGTCCCGGAGCTGCGGGCCCGCGGCTACCGCTTCGTCAAGGTGTCCGAGCTGATCGGCAAGTAGCCGGAGGGCCCGGCCGGGGCCGGGACCCGGCCGGAACCCGGTCCCGGTCAGCCCGAGGCGGGCCTCTCCACGAGCTCGCTCGGCCGGACGATGACGAAGCCCTCGCCCTGGAGCATCAGCTGCACGGCCTCTCCGGAGCCGCCGCGGATCATCGAGCCGACCGACTGGGACCGGTGCAGGCCCGTGCTGAGCTGGGCGCTCCAGCCGACCACCGCGTCGGTGTCCACGTACACGGGCATCTGCGGGGTGACGGGGATGACGATCGGGTTGCCCTCGCAGATCACGGCGAGCTTGCCGTGGCCGGTGAAGACGCTGTTGAAGAGGCCTCCGCCGGCCATTCCGCTGCCCTTGACCGTCCTTATCTCGTACGAGAGCGTCGGGTCGAAGCACAGGACGTTGCGGCCGTTGATCGTGAGCGCGTCGCCCGGCTCGATGTCCACGATGAAGCAGTTGGCGGCCTCGTGGGCGAACCAGGCCTCGCCCTGCCCGCGGACCGCCATCAGCGGCAGGCCCTCGCCGGTCACGGCGCGCTTGAGCATCCCGCCGATGCCCTGGCCCTTGCGCTCGAACTGGAGACTGCCGCGGTAGGCGATCATCGAGCCCTGCCGGGCGAGCATCTCGCCGTTGACCACGTACTTGACGGACTTGGCGTTCTGCAGGGTCATCCCGGGTGCGGTGGCCTGCTGCGCCAGGTTCTCGGAGGAAAAGAGGTCGCTCTTCATCCCAGGATCTTCGCCCTCGGGCCCTTCGCCGGACAACCGCCGGGCGTGTCACAGCCCTGCCACAGGGGCTGTGCCGGGGGCCGCGGCGGAGACTGGCATCCTTGACCCGGTGAGCAGCAGCCAGGACATGAGAGCCAGCTTCCGGGACGAGGCCCCGCAGTACGTACTGCCGCTGGTGGTGCGGATCGAGAAGGCGGAGCCGCCGGCCCGCACGGACGCGCTGGAGACGGCGGCGCGGGCGGTGCTGGTGCTCCTCGCGGACGAGCGGTCGCTCGGCGGGGGCGAGTGGGCCGCGGAGGTCGCCGCCTGGCAGGACGCCCGGATCCGGAAGGTGGTCCGGCGGGCCCGCGGGGCGGAGTGGCGCAAGGCCGGCACCCTGCCCGGGATCACGGTGCCCGGGGAGCGCGCCGAGGTCCGGGTGTTCCCGCCGGTGCCCCTCGACGGCTGGCCGAAGGAACTGGCCAAGCTCCAGGTGTCCGGGACCGACCTCGACGACCCGGAGCCGGCCGGGCCCGCCCCGGAGGGACTGCCCGTGCTGTGGCTGAATCCCGACCTCGACATGTCGGCGGGCAAGGCCATGGCCCAGGCCGGACACGGGGCGCAGCTGGCGTGGTGGGAGCTGACCGCGGCCGAGCGGGCGGCCTGGCGGGAGTCGGGCTTCGCGCTGGCGGTGCGGACCGCCCCCCGGGAGCGGTGGGCCGCGCTGTCGGGCAGCGGGCTGCCGGTGGTGCGCGATGCCGGTTTCACGGAGATCGCGCCCGGTTCCTGCACCGTCGTGGCCGACCATCCGGCCCTGCGGGCCCGGCTGGAACCTCAAATGTTGCTCTGAACGTCCCCTCTGCCGGATTCACCGGGTGCCGGGCGGGTCATCACACCGGCACAAGGAATCGGGGGAGGTATCGAGGATGAAGCCCGTGGCCCGCCTGGGGGTGGGGATCGGCTGGCGGCCGGAGATCGCGGAGACGGTCGAGCGGCTGCCGGAGCTGGACTGGGTGGAGGTGGTGGCCGAAAACATCTGCCCCGGCCACCTCCCGGAGTCCCTCGTACGGCTGAGGGAGCGCGGGGTCACGGTGGTCCCGCACGGGGTGTCGCTCGGGCTGGGCGGCGCGGACCGGCCGGATCCGGGCCGGCTCGCGGAGCTGGCCGAACGGGCGGTGGCGCTGGGGGCGCCGCTCGTCACCGAGCACATCGCGTTCGTGCGCGCCGGCGGGGAGCTGACCGCCTCCCCGCGGCTGGAGGCCGGGCACCTGCTGCCGGTGCCGCGCACCCGGGACGCGCTGGACGTGCTCTGCGAGAACGTGCGCATCGCCCAGGACGCCCTGCCGGTGCCGCTGGCCCTGGAGAACATTGCGGCCCTCGTGGCCTGGCCCGGCGAAGAGCTGTCCGAGGGCCGCTTCCTGGCCGAGCTGGTGGAGCGCACCGGCGTACGGCTGCTGATCGACGTGGCGAACCTGCACACGAACCGGGTCAACCGGGGCGAGGACCCCCTCGCCGTCCTGGCCGAACTGCCGCCGGAGTCGCTGGCGTACGTGCACGTGGCGGGCGGGGTGGAGCGCGACGGGGTGTGGCACGACACCCACGCCCACCCGGTGCCGCCGGAGGTGCTCGACCTGCTGTCCGGGCTCCGGGAGCGGCTGGACCCGCCGGGGGTCCTGCTGGAGCGCGACGACGCGTTCCCGGCGGAGCCGGAGCTGGCGGGCGAACTGGCGGCGGTCCGCGCGGCGCTGGCCCGGGGGGCGGCGTCGGCCGCGGCCCGGCGCCGACCGCCGTCTTCGCCCTCGCAGTCGCCGTCTTCGCCCTCGCAGTCGTCCTCTTCGCCCTCGTCCGTGCCCGGGCGGGCGCCGGCGGCGGACGCGGCCGTGCCGGCCGCCGCCCCCGCCGGGGCCCGGGAGCGGGTCGCGGTGGTGCAGACCGCGCTGCTCTCGGCCCTCGTGGCCGGGACCCCGGTGCCCGAGGGCTTCGACCCGGTGCGGGTGCGGGTCCAGGCGCGGGCCCTGGCGGCCAAGCGGGCCGACGTGGTGCGCAAGGTGGCCCCGGAGCTGCCCGGGATCCTGGGGGACGGGTACCGGGAGGCCTTCCTCGGCTACGCCCGGACCCGGCCCATGGCCGGCGGATACCGCCGCGACGCCCTGGACTTCGCCGAGTACCTGCTCGTCAAGGAGCTGCCGGCGGAGCCCGCCGCGCGCCGTGAACTCACCCACTGGTGGCAGGACCGCACCGGACCCCGGCCGCCCGGCCGGATCCGCCGGATGCGGCGCCGCGCCCGTACCCTCGTCGGGAGGTGGACCCCGTGAGCGGTCCCCTGTTGCTGCTCGCCCCGGCCGTCTGGGCGGCCGTCGCCTGCTCCACCCTGGCGATCGGGATCGGCCTGTCCCGGTCCCGGCGGAGCACCGGGCCGGACTCCCCGCTCCAGGACCTGTCCGAGGCCGCCTTCCTGACGGGCGGTCCGCGGCTGGTCGTGGACACCGCGATCGTCGCGCTCTGCCACGACGGCCGGATGATGGTCGGCGGGCCCGGCATCGTCCAGGTCCGCTCGGGGGCCCGGCCCGCGGACCCGGTCCAGCGGGTGGTGCTGCGTACCCACGAGGCGGGCCCGCACGGCTCGCTCGGACTGCTGCGCGCCACCGCCATGACCGATCCCGTGGTCCAGGAGATCGGGGACGACCTCGCCGACCGGGGGCTGCTGGCCCGGCCGGGCAGCGGAGACGCCTGGAAGCGGCGGGCCAAGGTGCAGATGCTGGCCTGCCTGCTCCTGCTGCCGGTCGCGTTCGCGCTGAGCGTGGTGCAGGCGGCCCGGCCGGGGCCGTTCACCGAGAACGGCCTGCCGATCCTGCTGATGGTGGCCCCGGCCGTGTTCCTCGGGCTGCTCGCGGGTGCGGTCCTGCACGGCATGGCGGGCCGCCGGGTCACCCCGGCCGGCCGCCGGTCCCTGAACGCGTACCGGATCACGTACTTGTCCTCCCGGGAACCGGTGGTGCAGGTCGCCCTGTTCGGGCTGATGCACCTGCCCGACCCGCTGCTGCGGGCCCACCTGTTCCGGGCGGGCCTGGGGGGTCCGGCCCGCGGCGGCCGCCCGGGGCGCCCGCACACCCCGTCGCACACGGACGCGTACACCCCGGGCGCCGAGACGGCGGCGGCGGTCGTGTGGTGCGCGACGAGCGACTCCGGGACGGGCTCCGGCAGCGGCTGCGGCAGCTCCTCGGGGTCCTCGTGCGGCTCCTCCGGGTCCTCCGGGTCCGCCTGCGGATCTTCCGGGTCCTCCTGCGGGTCCTCGTCCGGGTCGAGTTGCAGCAGTTCCAGTTGCGGCAGTTCGTCCGGTTCGAGCTGCGGAAGCAGCAGTTCCTGATCACGGGTCCGTCACGAGCTGCTCACGCCTCGGCGGACACCGGGATCCGCCCGCCCGGAGGCCGGTAGAACCACGGGCATGTTCTGGGTCCTCTTCCTGCTCGTGGCCTGGGCCGGGGCGCTGCTGGCCTGCGGGCGGCTGCTGATCGCGGCGGGCGCCGCCGCCGATCCCGCCCCCCGGCCCACCGTCCACCACCACGGGGAGCTGAACCTGTACGAGGCCGCCTACCTGGCCGGCGGCCCCCAGCGGGTGGCCGTGCTGACGCTGCTGTCGATGGAGCGCCAGCGGCGGCTGCTCCTGGCGCACACCGGCTGGGCCACGGTGGTGGACCCGGTGGGCCGGGACGCGCTGGAACGTTCCCTCCTGGGCGCGTTCGGCCCGGACGGGCAGTCCCCGGTGGCCTCGGTGCGGACGGCCGCGGCCGGGTGCACGGCGGTACGGGAGCTCGCCGAGCGGCTCGGCACGGCCGGGCTGGCGGTGCCGGAGGCGGTGCGCACCGCGTACGAGGAGGGGGTCCGGGCGGTCTGGGCGGCCACCGTGCTCATCCTGCTGCTCTCGGCGGCCGCGCTGTCCCTGCTCTCCGGGGCGGGCACCGATGCCACGCTGGTCGCCTGCTGGTTCGCGCTGCCGCTCCTGCTGACCGTGTCCTGCCTGGCGATCTCCCGCTTCGAGTCGCGGCCGCACTCCCCCTGGGCCTCCCCGGCCGGGCAGCGGCTGCTGGTCGGCCTGGACCGGGCCGAGGTGCAGGAGCCCCCGGAGGACGACCTCGGCCTGCTGACGGCCGTGGCGGTGCGCGGGCTGTCGGCCGTACCGGATCCGGGGCTGCGGGCCGCGCTGTCCGGCGGGCGGGGGAAGCTCCTCGTGCATCGGGGTCGTTGAACCGCGACACCCGGGCCCGCTCCTTTACTTCGCCCGGCCCTCCGCCGAGCATCCCGACCTGAAGATCAGATGATCTGCCGGTCTGCTGAAAGGCGCGGGATGCGGACTCTCGTACGGTACGCGGCCGGCGCCGCCGTGCTCTCCCTCACCCTCTGCGCCCCGGCCCCGGCAGCCGCCGCCCCGCCCGCCCCCGGCGCCTTCGGACAGGCCGCCGCCCCCGGACGGGTCGGCGCCGAGCAGGCCAACGCCGAGCAGGCCGGCGCCGAGCGCGCCGCGCGCCGGGCCGCGGCCGCCGGTCTGGCCTTCGGCCGCTGCCCGCTCGTGGAGGACCTCCCGGACGAGGTGCGCTGCGCGCTGTTGGAGGTGCCGCTCGACTACGCCCGCCCCGACGGCCCCCGGATCACACTGACCGTCAGCCGGGTCCCGGCCACCGGCCCGCGCCGCGCCCGCCAGGGCGCACTCGTCCACAACCCCGGTGGCCCCGGCGGCTCCGGCATGTACTTCCCCGCCCTCGGCACCCTCCCGCAGTGGCGGCGGGTGGCCGCCGCCTACGACCTGGTGGGCTACGCCCCGCGCGGGGTGGGCCGTTCGGCCCCGCTGTCCTGCCAGGACCCGGCCGCGTTCGCGAAGGCGCCCACCGAGGCCCCGCCGCGGCCCACCGCCGCCCACAAGAAGCAGCGCACCGCGGCGGCCCTCGCCTACGCCCGCGGCTGCGCGCGGCGGGCCGGGGCGGCCCTGCACCAGTACACGACCCGGGCCAACGCCCGCGACCTGGACGTGCTGAGGGCCGCGCTGGGCCAACGAAAGCTGACCTTCCTGGGTGCCTCGTACGGCACCTACCTCGGGGCGGTCTACGCGACGCTGTACCCGGACCGGGTCCGGCGGATGGTCTTCGACTCGGCGGTGAACCCCGATCCGCGCCGGGTCTGGTACCTCAACAACCTCGACCAGTCCCGGGCCTTCGAGCAGCGCTGGCTGGACTTCCGCACCTGGGTGGCCCGGCACCACTCCGTCTACCGGCTGGGCAGCACCCCCGCAGCGGTCCTGAAGAGCTACGAGAAGGTGCGCGCGGCGGTGGCCCGGCGGCCGGCCGGCGGGCGGGCCGGCACCGGCGAGCTCCAGGCCGCCTTCCTGAAGACCGCCTACCACGACGACTTCTGGGCGGTACGGGCAGCCGCGCTGAGCGCGTTCCTCCGGGGTGATCCGGGCCCGCTCGCCGACCAGGCGGCGCCGGACCCGCGCTCGGCGGCCGCGGACGAGAACGCGACGGCCGTGTACACGGCGGTGCTGTGCAACGACGCCGTCTGGCCCGCGGACTTCAGCACCTGGGACCGGGACCACACCGCGCAGGCGGCCGCGGCCCCGTTCGAGACCTGGGACAACGCGTGGACCAACCTGCCGTGCGCGTACTGGCCGAAGGGGCCGCGGCAGCAGCCGGTGGACGTGCGCACCGGGCCGGGGAAACTGCCGCACACGCTGATCGTGGCGGCGGAGCGGGACGGGGCCACGCCCTACCCGGGGGCGCTGGAGCTCCAGCGCAGGCTGCACGGCTCCGCGCTGGTGACGGAGCGGCGGGCCGGCAGCCACGGGGTGACCGGGGGCCTCAACGCGTGCGTGGACCGGCACGTGGAGCGCTATCTGCTCACGGGCCGCATCCCGGGATGGCGGGTGGACTGCGCGCCGCATCCGGAGCCCGCACCGGTGTCGCTGGACCGCCGGGCGGCAGCACCCTCGTGACGAGGGCATGCTGCCGCCGGGCGTCTGAACTTCCGGGCGGGGTCCGGCTGCGTCGTTTCGGGGGCACTGCCTCCCGATCCGCCGGAGTCCACCCCTGTGTCACGGGTGCAGCTCCGGCCCGTCCCCCCAGGGGAGGTCTCAGGCGAGTCCGGCCACCAGATCGGCGACGGACTTGCGGCGCCCGGTGAAGAAGGGCACCTCCTCGCGCACGTGCATGCGGGCCTCGGAAGCGCGCAGGTGGCGCATGAGGTCCACGATCCGGTAGAGCTCGTCGGCCTCGAAGGCCAGCAGCCATTCGTAGTCGCCCAGCGAGAAGGAGGCGACGGTGTTGGCGCGGACGTCCGGGAAGCCGCGGGCCATCTTGCCGTGGTCGGCGAGCATCCGGCGGCGGTCCTCGTCGGGCAGCAGGTACCAGTCGTACGAGCGCACGAAGGGGTACACGCTGACGTAGTCGCGGGCCACCTCGTCGGCGAGGAACGCCGGGATGTGCGACTTGTTGAACTCGGCGGGGCGGTGCAGCGCCATGTTCGACCAGACCGGCTCCAGCGCGCGGCCCAGCCGGGTCCGGCGGAACAGGTTGTACGCCGTCTGGAGCTCGTCCGCCGTCTCCGCGTGCCACCAGATCATGACGTCTGCGTCGGCGCGCAGGCCGGAGACGTCGTAGGTGCCGCGGACGGTGATGTCCTTGGCGGCGAGCTGGTCGAACAGCTCCTGCACCTCGTCGGCGAAGCCGGCGCGGTCCTCGGGGAGCACGTCCCGCAGCTTGAAGACAGACCACAGGGTGTAGCGGATGACCTCGTTGAGGTCCTTCGCCTTCTTCCCTGCGTTGGGGATCTTCTCGGGTGCAGTCATGTGCCTATTGTCCCGTGTCCCGATCGGTGCTCTTCGCCAGGGTGCCCAAGATCGCGTCGGCGGCCTTCTGCGCACTGCCGATCACGGCCGGGATGCCCACCCCGTCGTACAGCGCTCCGCACACCGAGAGCCCCGGCAGTGCATCCACCGAGGCCCGGATGCGGGCCACCCGGGCGAGGTGGCCGACCGGGTACTGGGGCAGTCCGCCGTCCCAGCGGGTGACGGCCGAGGCCACCGGCCGGGCGGCCAGGCCCACCGCCTCGCCGAGGTCGGCGAGGGAGATCCCGACCAGCTCGGAGTCCGGGCGGCCGAGGTCGCGCTCGTCCCCGTGCCGGCCCACCGAGGTGCGCAGCAGGAACAGGTCCCCGCCGGCCTTCCCGGTCCAGGCCCACTTGTTGCTGGAGAAGGTGGAGGCCTTGATCGTCCGGCCGTCCACGGGCGGTACGAGGAACCCGCTGCCCGCGCCGGGCCCGGTGAGGGCGGCCGGCAGCTCGGAGCGCCGGAAGGCCATGGTCACCAGGGCCATGGAGGCGTACTCGACGGTGCGCAGCTCGGCCGCGGCGGCCGGGGCGAGCGCGTCCAGCAGGGCGGCGGCCGGGCCCGCGGGCACGGCGAGCACCACGGCCTCCGCATCGAGCACCTCGCCGCCGCCGGTGACGGCTCGCCAGCCCGCCGCGGTGCGCGCCAGCTCGCGTACGGAGGTCCCCGTGCGCAGGTCGGCGCCCGCGGCGCGGCAGGCCCGGGCGACGGCCTCCGGCAGCCGGCCGATGCCGCCGTCGATGCCCTGGAAGACCGGGCCTGCGGCCCGGGGGGCCGCGGCGGCGGAGCGCTGGATCTCGCGGACGCCCTCGCCCAGGCTGCGATGGGTGCGGGCGGCCTCGAACAGGGCGGGGACGGCCGCGCGCATCGAGATGCGGTAGGCGTCCCCGGCGTACACCCCGCCGAGGAGGGGTTCGACGAGCCGGTCGACGACCTCGCGGCCCAGCCGGGCGGCCACGTACGCGCCGACGGCCACGTCCTCGCCGATCTCGGTGGCGGGCAGTTCGGCGTCCTGCGCGGTGCGGCGCAGCCCTTCGTCGGTGAGCACGCCGGAGGCGGCCAGCGGGGCGAGGTCGCCGGGGACGCCCATCACGTGGCCGGTGGGCATGGGGCGCAGGGCCCCGCGGGTCCACAGGGTGGCGGTCGCGGTCGCGGGCGGCTGGAGGGCCTCGCCGAGGCCGACCGCCCGGGCGAGTTCCACGGCTTCGGGGCGGCGGGCGAGCATCGACTCGGCGCCCAGGTCCACGGGCCGGCCCTCGAGTTCGCCGGCGTACAGCTTGCCGCCGAGCCGGTCCGCGGCCTCCAGCAGGGTGACCTGCACCCCGGCCGCCGAGAGCCGGTGCGCGGCGGCGAGCCCGGCGATGCCACCGCCGATCACGAGCACCCGGCGGGCCGGGCCGCCGCCGGGTCCGGCGGGCCGGGTGGATTCCGTACGCACGTCCGCTTCTTGCATGGGTGCATCGTCTCATTTCCCGTAACGAGGCCGGACCGTGACCGGTTCGGGACCACGGGACGGCAACCCGGGCGGGGGCTGCGCACGTCGAACCAGCGCACGGAAGACACTCGGCAGGAACCAACACCTCGGGGGCAGCCCATGCACACCACCCGTACCACCGGCCGCACGGCCGCCGCGCGCACCGCGACCGGGCTCGCGGCCCTCTCGTTGGCGGGGGCCCTCGCGCTCACCGGCTGCGGAGCCGGCGGGAGCAGTGCCGGCCTGGGCGCCGACCAGGGCAAGTCGGCCCCGCAGGCCGCGGACCGGGCCGGGCAGTCCGGCGCCGGGGCCAAGGGCTCCGGCGCGGAGGCCGCCCGGCCCGGCGGTACCGCCAAGGCCCCGGCCGTCCGCTCCCACGTGATCCGCACGGCGCAGCTGTCCGTCGAGGCGAAGAGCGCGCAGCGGGCCCTGGCCGCGGCGCGGGCGGCCGCGGTGGACGCCGGCGGGTACGTGGGCAACGAGTCCAGCGAACGCGATCCGGACGGCGGGATGTCCTCGCAGCTCACCCTGCGGGTGCCGGCGGAGCGCTTCGACCGGGTGCTCGGCGCCCTGGAGGGCAGCGGGAAGCTGCTGAGCCGCAAGGTGGACGCCCAGGACGTCACCCAGCAGGTGGTGGACGTCGAGAGCCGCGTGAAGTCCCAGCAGGCGAGCGTGGCCCGGGTGCGGGAGATGATGCAGAAGGCCACGCAGCTGAGCGACGTGGTCATGCTGGAGGGGGAGCTGAGCCGCCGTCAGTCCGACCTGGAGTCCCTGCTGGCGCAGCAGGAGTCCCTCAAGGACCGGACCTCGCTGGCCACGATCACCCTGACGGTGTCCGAGCCCGCTCCGGCCGGGGAGGAACCGGCGGAGGACTCCGAGCCCGGGTTCCTCGACGCGCTCTCCGGCGGCTGGTCGGTCTTCCTCGCGGTGCTGCGGTGGATCACGGTGGTGTTCGGGGCCCTGCTGCCGTTCCTGGTGCCCGCCGCCCTGCTGGTGGCGGTCCGGCGGCCGCTGGGCCGGCTCTACCGCAAGGTGCGCCCGGCGCGGCCGTCGGCGCCCGGGCACCCGGCCGGTCCGGCGGCGGGGCCGTGGCCGGCTCAGCCGCAGGTGCCGGTGCAGGCGCCGGTGCCGGGCCCGGTGCCTGCGCAGGTCCCGGCCCGGGCTCCGGAGCCGGGCGCGGGCCCGGACGCCGGCTCGGGCTCGGGCTCGGGCGACCCCGGCAACGGCTGAGCCCCCCGTACCGTCCCGAACCCCCGTTCCCCCGTAGCGTGTTCCGCACAGGCACAGGCACCCGCCCGGGTACGTGGACGACAGCGCGCACGGGCACGGGCACGGCGGAGGGACGGGACGCGGCATGGCGACGGAACGGCTGGTGGTGGTCGGAGGCGACGCGGCGGGGATGTCCGCCGCGTCCCAGGCCCGGCGGCTCAAGGGCCCCGGGGAACTGGAGATCGTCGCCTTCGAGCGCTCGCACTTCACCTCGTACTCGGCGTGCGGGATCCCGTACTGGATCGGCGGCTCGGTGCCCGAGCGCGACGACCTCGTCGCCCGCACCGCCGAGGAGCACCGGGCCCGGCACATCGGCCTGCGGATGCGCACCGAGGTGGTGGAGCTGGACCTGGCCGGCCGGCGGGTCCGGTCCCGCGACCTGGACTCCGGGTCCGAGGAGTGGACGGGCTTCGACAAGCTGGTGCTGGCCACCGGGGCCCGCCCGCTGCGGCCCCCGCTGCCCGGGATCGACGCGCCCGGGGTGCACGGGGTGCAGACCCTCGACGACGGGCAGTCCCTGCTGGACACCCTCGACGGGCTGGAGTCGCAGGACGGGCACGGGGCGGCCGGGGACGGCGCCGGGCGGCAGGCCGTGGTCGTCGGCGCCGGCTACATCGGCGTGGAGATGGCCGAGGCGCTGACCGTCCGCGGCTACGAGGTGACGGTGCTGCACCGCGGCGACCAGCCCATGGCCACGCTCGACCCGGACATGGGCGGGCTGGTGCACCGGGCGATGAACGCGATGGGCATCCGCACGGTCGCCCGCGCCGAGGTCACCGGCTTCCGCACCGGACCGGAGGGCCGGGTCCGGTCGGCCGTCACCGAGGACGGCACCGAGTACCCGGCGGACGTGGTGGTGCTCGGCCTCGGCGTGGAGCCGCGGACCGAACTGGCCCGCGCGGCCGGGCTGCCGCTGGGCGACTCGGGGGGCCTGCTGACCGACCTGTCCATGCGGGTGCGGGGGCAGGAGAACGTGTGGGCGGGCGGGGACTGCGTGGAGGTGCTCGACCTGGTCGCGGGCCACACCCGGCACATCGCGCTGGGCACCCACGCCAACAAGCACGGGCAGGTGATCGGCTCCGGGGTGGGCGGCGGCTACGCCACCTTCCCCGGGGTGGTCGGCACCGCGGTAAGCAAGGTCTGCGACCTGGAGATCGCGCGCACCGGACTGCGCGAGAAGGACGCGCTGGCGGCCGGGCTGCGCTTCGTGACCTCCACGATCCGCTCGACGAACACGGCCGGGTACTACCCCGGGGCGGCCGAGATGACCGTGAAGATGCTGGCCGAGCAGCGGACCGGGCGGCTGCTCGGCGTGCAGATCGTGGGCGGGGCGGGGGCGGCGAAGCGGGTGGACGTGGCGGCGGTCGCGCTGACCGCGGGCCTCACGGTCGAGCAGGTGGCCGCCCTGGACCTGGGCTACGCGCCCCCGTTCTCCCCCGTCTGGGACCCCGTCCTGGTCGCGGCCCGCAAGGCGGTGACCGCGGTCCGCGCCGCCTCCATCTGACGGGGGCGGAAGGATCCGGCCCGTCCGGCGCCCCCTGGACCGGCGTCCCGGGGGGGGCGCCCCCCGGGAGGAGGGGGGAGCGGGGGGGGGTTGTGTGGGCGTAGTCCCCCAGGAAGGTTGACGTGTTGGGGGCCGTCGTTGGCAAGACACCATGGGCGAAGTTGGAGAAGTGG
>NZ_JBVIDV010000030.1:0-32960 GCF_055572195.1 Streptomyces sp. NPDC030809 | reverse complement strand
TCCAGAAAGCTGGGAACCTTCTTCTCCTCCCCCCCCCCGGGCGGGGGGAAAAGGACCCTATCCCTCCAGCCCCCCCCCACCCCCCCCCCCGGGGGCCCCCGCCCCCGGGACGGCGGGGTCAGCGCTGGGTGGTCGTGTGGACGTAGTCCACCAGGCGGGTCAGCGCGTCGGGGTCCGTCGTCGGCAGGACACCGTGGCCGAGGTTGAAGACGTGGCCCTCCAGACCGGCCGCCGCCGCCAGCACCTCGTCCGTCTTGGCCCGCACCGCATCCGGCGTGGAGAAGAGGACGGCCGGGTCCAGGTTGCCCTGGAGCGCCTTGCCCGGCCCGACCCGCCGCGCCGCCTCGTCCAGCGGAATGCGCCAGTCCACGCCGACCACGTCGGCGCCCGCCTCGCCCATCAGGCCCAGCAGTTCGCCCGTGCCCACGCCGAAGTGGATCCGCGGCACCCCGTAGGAGGCGACGGAGTCGAAGACCTTCGTCGAGGCGGGCATCACCGAGCGCCGGTAGTCCGCCGGGGCGAGCGCGCCGACCCAGGAGTCGAAGAGCTGCACGGCGGAGACCCCGGCCTCGATCTGCACCTTCAGGAAGGCGGAGGTGATCTCGGCGAGCCGGTCGAGCAGGTCGGCCCACAGCTGCGGGTCGCCGTACATGAGCGCCTTGGTGTGCTCGTGGTTGCGCGACGGACCGCCCTCGACGAGGTAGCTCGCGAGGGTGAAAGGCGCACCGGCGAAGCCGATCAACGGCGTGCTGCCGAGTTCACCCGTGAGCATGCCGATGGCCTCGGTGACGTACGTGACGTCCTCCGGGGTGAGGTCGCGCAGCTGTGCGAGGTCCTCGCGGCGCCGGATGGGCTGGGCGACGACCGGGCCGATGCCGGGCTTGATGTCCAGGTCGATGCCGATGGCCTTCAGCGGGACCACGATGTCGCTGAAGAAGATCGCCGCGTCCACCTTGTGGCGGCGCACGGGCTGCAGGGTGATCTCGGTGACCAGGTCGGGCCGCATGCAGGACTCCAGCATGGCGGTGCCCTCGCGGACCTTGCGGTACTCGGGGAGGGAGCGCCCGGCCTGCCGCATGAACCACACGGGCGTGTGCGGGACGGGCTCGCGGCGGCACGCCTTCAGGAAGGCGGAATCGTACGTCTGACTCGGCTGGCCCTCGGGGCGGTGGTTGGCGCTCACGGGCCAAATCTTCGCACGTATGGCGAAGAGCCCGTCCCGGGGCGGGTGTCCTTGCGCCGTCCGGGGCCTCGTTCCGCCTAGTCTTCCCCGCATGGCTGCGGCTCAGGGACGATTTTCAGATGGCGCTGACGGTATGGACAGCGCGAAGGAGAGCTCCGTCCCGCTCCCGTTCCGGCGGGCGGTCGACGGCTTGAGGAAGGCGCGGCTGCGGCCGGGGATCGAGATCGACCCCACGCGGGCCCCGCAGCGGCTGGCCCCGCACGCCTACGCGCTGGAGGCGGCGGTCGTCGGCGTGGACGCGGACGGCGAGGAGGCGGACCTGGCGGACGGCCGGCTGATCCTCCTGCACGACCCCTCCGGGCACGAGGCCTGGCACGGCACCTTCCGCCTGGTGACGCTCGTACGGGCGGAACTGGAGCCGGAGATGGCCGCCGATCCGCTGTTCCCCGACGTGTGCTGGTCCTGGCTGACGGGGGCGCTGGACGCGCGCGGGCTGGCGTACGGGGAGGCGAGCGGGACGGTGACCCGGGCCGGCTCGCACTACTTCGGGGGCCTGTCGGAGCGCCGGCCGGCCACCCAGATCGAGATCCGGGCCTCGTGGACCCCGCGGGAGGGCGTGGGCGGGGTGCCGGACACGGCGGCGCACCTGTCGGCCTGGTGCGACCTGCTCTGCCAGGTCGCCGGGCTGCCCCCGGCCGGGCCCGCGGACACGGCGGTGGTCTCCCTGCCACAGCGTCGCGGTCCGCACCACCCGTAGCACTGCGGCGACCGGCCCACGGGAAGGCGGCCGGGCGGGCCGCGGCGGGGCGGGGCGGGCTGCGGCCGGGCCCGCGACGGAGCGTCAGAACGGCGCCCCCGCCGCGGGCTTCCGATCGACGCTTGATCGATCGTGCGTCCGAATTGCCCGAATTGTTACTCACCAAATCGTGATCATTCCCTAAAGCCGGGCGGGTGACGTGCCGAAGGAGTCAGTGACCATCCGCACGGTTCGCTCCGGCTTCTTCCCCGAGCCGGCCGTCCCGCCACTCCCCCAGGAGGCCTGGTGTCCGTTCTTCTCGAGCAGCCCGCAAGCCTGGTCGCCTACCGCCCGAACAAGCCGACGGCCATGGTCGTCGTGGCCGACCCGCGCGTCCGTTCCACCGTGACCCGCCATCTGTGGGCCCTCGGAGTCCGCGATGTGATCGAGGCGTCCTCCATCGCCGAGGCCCGCCCCCGGGTCGGCAGCCCGCGCGACATCTGCGTGGCCGACGTCCACCTGCCCGACGGCTCCGGTCTCACCCTGCTGTCCGAGACCCGCGCCGCGGGCTGGCCGAACGGTCTGGCCCTGTCCGCCGCGGACGACATCGGCGCGGTCCGCAACGCCCTCGCCGGCGGCGTGAAGGGCTACGTCGTCACCGGTACGCGCACGAACATCGGACTGCCCAGCCGCCCCGGCGCCGCCCCCATCGGCTCCGCGGCCGCCCGCATGCACCGCCGCCCCCCGGGTGCCCCGAGCCACCCGGGCGGCTACCGCGAGCTCTCCGGCCGCGAGGTCGAGGTCCTGCGCCTCGTCGCCGAGGGCCAGTCCAACAAGGCCATCGGCGTCTCGATGGGCCTGTCCGCCCTGACCGTCAAGTCCCACCTCGCCCGCATCGCCCGCAAGCTGGGCACCGGGGACCGGGCCGGCATGGTCGCCGTGGCCCTGCGGACCGGCATCATCCACTGATCCGGTCCCCCGCCGGGAGCTCCCGGCTCCCCGGGACGGCCGGATCGCCCGGCTCCCCGGATCCCCGGCTCTCCCGGTCCCCCCGCTCATCCGGCTCATCCGGAACGTCCCTTCCGGTCCTTCTCCGGCCCTTCTCCGATCCGTCCCCGATCCGCCTCTGATCCGCCCCTGATCCCCCTTGATCCGGCTCCCGAGCCTCCGGGACCTCCCCGGAGAACAGCCGTATCCCTGCAGCGCGCCCGTCGACGGAACGTTCCGGCGACGGGCGCGCTGCATCCGCGGATACCCTTGACAGGTGACCGACGCCCAAGAGACCGCAGCAGAACTGCGCACCACCACCGGGGGCGGCCCCCCGGACGAAGTCGCCGAGTCCGATGGGCTTCCGATCCCGTTGCTCGAGCCGCGCGACGGAATCCCCCCGGTGGTGGCCGACGAGGACGCCCTCGCCCAGGTGATCGCGGCCTTCGCCGCCGGCACCGGGCCCGTGGCCGTGGACGCCGAACGCGCCTCCGGCTACCGCTACGGCCAGCGCGCCTACCTGGTGCAGCTGCGCCGGGAGGGGGCCGGATCCGCCCTGATCGACCCCGTCGGCTGCCCCGACCTCTCGGGGCTCGGCGAGGTGCTCGCCGGCACCGAGTGGATCCTGCACGCCGCCACCCAGGACCTGCCCTGCCTGCGCGAAATAGGCATGGTGCCGACCTCCCTCTTCGACACCGAGCTGGCCGGCCGGCTGGCCGGCTTCCCGCGGGTCGGACTGGGCGCCATGGTCGAGAGCGTGCTCGGCTACGCGCTGGAGAAGGGGCACTCGGCCGTCGACTGGTCGACCCGCCCGCTGCCCGAGCCCTGGCTGCGCTACGCCGCGCTCGACGTGGAGCTCCTCGTGGACCTGCGCGACGCGCTGGAGAAGGAGCTCGACCGGCAGGGGAAGCTGGACTGGGCGCGGCAGGAGTTCGACGCCATCGCCTCGGCCCCGCCGGCCCCGCCGCGCAAGGACCCGTGGCGCCGGACCTCCGGCATGCACAAGGTGCGGCGGCGCCGGCAGATGGCCGTGGTGCGGGAGCTGTGGGAGACCCGCGACCGGATCGCACAGCGGCGCGACGTGTCCCCCGGCAAGGTGCTGGGCGACGCGGCCATCGTCGAGGCGGCCCTCGCCCTGCCGGTGAACGTGCACGCGCTGGCCGCCCTGCCCGGGTACGGGCAGCGGGTGGGCCGGCGGCAGCTGGAGCAGTGGATGGCCGCCGTGGACCGGGCCAAGGCCCTGCCCGAGAACGAGCTCCCGCTGCCCGGCCAGACCCCGGCCGGTCCGCCGCCGCCGCGGTCCTGGGCGGACAAGGACCCGCTCGCGGCCGCGCGGCTCTCGGCGGCGCGGGCGGCCGTGTCGGCGCGGGCGGAGGAGCTGCGGCTGCCGCAGGAGAACCTGGTCGCGCCGGACTCCGTGCGGCGGCTGTGCTGGGAGCCGCCGGGTCGGGTGTCCGCGGACAGCGTGTCCGAGGCGCTGGCCGGTTACGGGGCGCGGGCCTGGCAGATCGAACAGGTGACCCCGGTCCTGGTCACCGCCCTGACCTCGGCCGGCGCGTAGCCGGCGGACCGCTGCGCGGGGCTCTTCCCCCTGCGCGCACCGGGGGCCCGCCCCGGACCCCGCGCCTCAACCGCCGCGCGGCTGTCTCTTCAGCCCGTCCGGCGTTTGAGGACCGGGGGTGTGGGGGCGGAGCCCCCGCTTCGGGCGGGGGCGGGGTGGGGAGCAGGCCCCGCGCAGCGGCCGCGTTTCGGTGGTTGCCGAAACGTGGCGGGGCCAGGATGGACCCGTGCCCCGCAACCTCGCCGCCCTGGCGGCCCTGCTCTCCGACGAGACCAGGGCCGCGTTCTGCCTCGCCCTCCTGGACGGCCGCGCCTGGACCGCCGGCGAGCTCGCCCGGCACGCCGGCGTGGCCGCCTCCACCGCGAGTGAGCACCTCGGCAAGCTCGTGGCCGGCGGTCTGCTCGCCGAGGAGCGGCAGGGCCGGCACCGGTACGTACGGCTCGCCGGGCCGCGGGCGGCCCAGCTGCTGGAGGACCTCGCCGGGTTCGCCGAACCCGCCCGCCGGCCGCCCCGCGGCCTGCGCGAGGCGAGTGCGCAGAGCGCCATGGCCCGCGGGCGCACCTGTTACGACCACCTCGCCGGACGGCTCGGCATCGCCGTCACGGAGGGGCTGGCCGCGCGCGGCCTGCTGCTGCGCGACACCGGTTTCGCGCTGACGGACGCCGGTCTGGAGTGGTTCGCCGCGCAGGGCATCGGACTGGCCGCGGCGGGCCGCCGGCCGCTGGTGCGGGGCTGCCTGGACTGGACGGAGCGGCGGCCGCACCTGGCGGGGGCCGCCGGGGCGGCCCTGTGCCGGCATGCGTTCGAGGCGGGCTGGTGCGAGCGCATCGGAACGGAGCGCGCGGTACGGGTGACCCCGGCGGGGCGTGCGGCCCTGCACACCCTGCTCGGCGTGGACCCGGACCTGCCCTGACCCCCCCCGCGCCCCGGCCGCGGAGCGCGCCGGACGCGCGACGGCAGGCGCCCGGGCCGCCGCCCGCCCACCCGCCCCGGAACAATTCGGCGGCGGCCGAAACGTCGCGGGCATAGCGTTCGCGCCATGACCGATGCCACCGAACAGCGCACCCCCTGGCCCGCGTTGGCCGCCGCCGGGGTCACCGTGGTCCTCTGGGCCTCCGCCTTCGTCTCCATCCGCAGCGCGGGATCCGCGTACTCCCCCGGCGCGCTGGCCCTCGGCCGGCTGCTGACCGCCTCCCTCGCGCTGGGGGCGATCGGGCTGGTGCGCCGGGTCGGGCTGCCGCCGCGGGCCGCCTGGCCGGGGATCGCCGTGTCGGGGCTGCTCTGGTTCGGCGCGTACATGGCCGTCCTCAACTGGGGCGAGCGGGAGGCCGATGCGGGGACCGCGGCCATGCTCGTGAACACCGGGCCGCTGCTGATCGCCCTGCTGGGCGGGAAGCTGCTCGGCGAGGGGCTGCCGCGGCCGCTGCTCGCGGGGATGGGGGTCTCGTTCGCGGGGGCCGTGGTCGTGGGGACCGCCACCTCCGGCAGCGGGCACAGCTCCCTGCTCGGGGTGGCCCTGTGCCTGCTGTCCGCCGTGCTGTACGCGGCAGGGGTGGTGGCCCAGAAGCCGGCGCTGCGGCACGCGGGGGCGCTCCAGGTGACGGTCTTCGGGTGCCTGGCGGGGACGGCGGCCTGCCTGCCGTTCGCGGGGCAGCTCGCCTCCGAGCTGGCGGCCGCCCCCGCCTCCGCCACCCTGAACATGGTCTACCTGGGCCTCTTCCCGACCGCCCTGGCCTTCACGACCTGGGCCTTCGCCCTGGCGCGTACCACCGCGGGCCGGATGGGGGCGACCACGTACGCGGTGCCGGTGCTGGTGGTGCTCATGTCCTGGCTGGTCCTCGACGAGGTGCCGGGGCCGCTGGCGATGGGCGGCGGGGTGCTGTGCCTGGCGGGCGTGGCGGTCTCGCGGTGGCGGCCGCGCCCGGGCGTCGCGGCCCCCGCTTCGCCGGGCCCGGCGGTGTGACCTTCGCCGCTCCCGGGGTGAGGGGTGTGCACATTGGTTACCCGCAAGTAGCATGGGCGGGGTGAGCGCGCGCTCAGCCGCGTGCGCCGCGCAGCAGTGCCATCCCGCACCTGGAGGAGAGCCAACGTGCCTCGTACCGTCAGGGACGTCGTCTTCGTCGACGGCGTCCGCACCCCGTTCGGCAAGGCGGGCCCGAAGGGCATCTACCACGAGACCCGCGCCGACGACCTCGTCGTGAAGGCGATCCGGGAGCTGCTGCGCCGCAACCCGGACCTGGACCCCAAGAAGATCGACGAGGTCGCCATCGCCGCGACCACGCAGATCGGCGACCAGGGCCTGACGCTGGGCCGCACCGCGGGCATCCTCGCGGGCCTGCCGCAGTCCGTCCCGGGCTACTCCATCGATCGCATGTGCGCCGGTGCCCTCACCGCCGTGACCGCGGTCGCGGGCGGCGTGGCCTTCGGTGCGTACGACGTCGCCATCGCCGGCGGTGTCGAGCACATGGGCCGCCACCCCATGGGCGAGGGCGTGGACCCGAACCCGCGCTTCGTCTCCGAGAAGCTGGTCGACGAGTCCGCCCTGTTCATGGGCATGACCGCGGAGAACCTGCACGACCGCTACCCGACGATCACCAAGCAGCGCGCCGACGAGTACGCCGTGCGCTCGCAGGAGAAGGCCGCCAAGGCGTACGCCGACGGCAAGATCCAGCAGGACCTGGTGCCGATCTCGGTCCGCCGCACCAACGCCGAGGCCGGCGAGACCGGCTGGGGCCTGGTCACCGCCGACGAGCCGATGCGCCCGGGCACCACCCTGGAGTCGCTGGCCAACCTGAAGACCCCGTTCCGCGTGCACGGCCGGGTCACGGCCGGCAACGCCGCGGGCCTGAACGACGGCGCCACCGCCTCGCTCATCGCCTCCGAGGACTTCGCCCGCGAGAACAACCTCCCGGTCAAGATGCGCCTGGTCTCCTACTCCTTCGCCGGTGTGGAGCCCGAGGTCATGGGCTACGGCCCGATCCCGGCCACCGAGAAGGCCCTCGCCCAGGCCGGCCTGTCCATCGAGGACATCGGCCTGTTCGAGATCAACGAGGCCTTCGCCGTCCAGGTGCTCGCCTTCCTGGAGCACTACGGCATCGCCGACGACGACGCCCGCGTCAACCAGTACGGCGGCGCCATCGCCTTCGGCCACCCGCTGGCCTCCTCCGGTGTCCGCCTGATGACGCAGCTGGCCCGCCAGTTCGAGGAGCAGCCGCACGTCCGCTACGGCCTGACCACCATGTGCGTCGGCTTCGGCATGGGCGCGACGGTCATCTGGGAGAACCCGCACTTCGACTCCGAGGGAGACGCCAAGTGAGCAGCACCGCCGAGCTCCTGAAGGGCGCCGCCGAGCTCTTCCCGGACGAGGTCGTCACCCAGGCCCACGTCCGCCACCTGGACCTGCCGTACGGCGCCGGGCGCTTCGCGCTCATCACGCTGGACAACGGCTTCGACCACACCAAGCCGACCACCTTCGGCCCGCAGTCGCTGGCGAACCTGAACGCCGCCATCGACCAGGTCGAGAAGGAGGCCGCCGAGGGCGCGATCACCGGTGTCGGCCTGACCGGCAAGCCGTTCATCTTCGCGGTCGGCGCCGACCTCAAGGGCGTCGAGCTGCTGAAGAAGCACGAGGAGGCCCTGGCCATCGGCAAGGGCGGCCACGACGTCTTCAAGCGCCTGTCGGCCCTGGCCGTCCCCACCTTCGCGTACTACAACGGCGCGGCGATGGGCGGCGGTGTCGAGGTCGGCCTGCACTGCACCTACCGGACCGTCTCGAAGGCCGTCCCGGCCTTCTCGCTGCCCGAGGTCTTCCTCGGCCTGGTGCCCGGCTGGGGCGGCTGCGCGATCCTGCCGAACCTGATCGGCGCCGAGCGCGCGGTCTCGGTGATCATCGAGAACTCGCTCAACCAGAACAAGCAGCTCAAGGGCAAGCAGGTCTTCGAGCTGGGCATCGCCGACGCCCTCTTCGACGGCGCGGACTTCCTGGAGCAGTCCCTGCTGTGGACCGCCCGCGTGCTCACCGGCGAGACCGAGGTCGCCCGGGCCGAGGTGGACCGCGGCGAGGCGTGGGACGCCGCCGTCGCCAAGGGCCGCGGCATCGCCGACTCCAAGGTGCACGGTGCGGCCCCGGCCGCGTACCGCGCCCTGGAGATCATCGAGGCCGCCAAGGACGGCGACCTCCAGAAGGGCTTCGACGCCGAGGACGCCGCGCTCGCGGACCTCATCATGGGCGGCGAGCTGCGCTCCGGCATCTACGCCTTCAACCTGGTCCAGAAGCGCGCCAAGCGCCCGGCCGGCGCCCCGGACAAGTCCCTGGCGCGCCCGGTCACCAAGGTCGGCGTGGTCGGCGCGGGCCTGATGGCCTCGCAGCTGGCGCTGCTCTTCCTGCGCCGCCTGGAGGTGCCGGTGGTCCTCACCGACATCGACCAGGAGCGCGTGGACAAGGGCGTGGGCTACGTCCACGCCGAGATCGAGAAGCTGCTCGGCAAGGGCCGCATCAACCAGGACAAGGCCAACCGCCTCAAGGCCCTGGTGACCGGCGTGCTGGACAAGGCCGAGGGCTTCGCCGACGCGGACTTCATCATCGAGGCCGTGTTCGAGGAGATGTCGGTCAAGCAGAAGGTGTTCGCGGAGGTCGAGGCGGTCGCCCCGGCGCACGCGATCCTCGCCACCAACACCTCCTCGCTGTCGGTGTCGGAGATGGCCTCCAAGCTCCAGCACCCGGAGCGCGTGGTCGGCTTCCACTTCTTCAACCCGGTCGCGATCCTCCCGCTGCTGGAGATCGTCCGCGGCGAGCAGACCGACGACGCCTCCCTGGCCACGGCCTTCGGCGTCGCCAAGAAGCTGAAGAAGACCGCGGTCCTCACCAAGGACGCCCCGGCGTTCGTCGTGAACCGCATCCTGACCCGCTTCATGGGCGAGATCCAGAACGTGATCGACGAGGGCACCCCGGTCGTCACGGCGGAGAAGGCCATCGAGCCGCTCGGCCTGCCGATGTCCCCGCTGGTCCTGCTGGAGCTCGTGGGCCCGGCCATCGGCCTGCACGTCTCCGAGACCCTGAACCGCGCCTTCCCGGAGCGCTTCAAGGTCTCCCCCAACCTGAAGGCGGTCGTCGAGGCCGGCAAGCGCGGCTTCTACGTCTACAAGGCGGAGAACGGCTTCAAGCCGGAGCTCGACCCCGAGGTCGCCGCCCTCCTGGTCCAGGGCGACTCCGTCCTGACCGAGGAGCAGGTGCGCGACCGCGTCCTCGACGCGGTGGCCGAGGAGATCGGCCTGATGCTGGAGGAGGGTGTCGTGGCCGAGGCCCAGGACATCGACCTCTGCCTCATCACGGGCGCCGGCTGGCCCTTCCACCTGGGCGGCATCACGCCGTACCTGGACCGCGAGGGCGTCTCGGAGCGCGTGAACGGCAAGAAGTTCCTCGCTCCCGGCCTGGCGAGCGTCCCGGCCTGAACCGCCTGAACGCCCGCAGCATCCGGCCGCACGCGGCCCGGACCCTGCCCCACGGCGCGGCCCGTCCCCGGTACTCCGGGGGCGGGCCGCACCCGTTCCCGGCCTGATGAGAGAATGCGCAGCATGAGTTTCCGTACCGACGGCGAGAAAAGCCGACCCAGCCGCAGGACTCTCCTTCTGGCGGGAGGTGCCGCCCTCGCGGGAATCGCCGGTACCGGAATCGTTTTCTCCGCAATGTCGGACGAGGAAGAGCCGGAGAAGGAGTACGGGACCCATGTCGGGGAATTCGACATGGCCCGCGCCGAGAAATTCATGGCACCCGCCGCGCTTTACAACAAGACCGGCCCGCAGTCTTTTGCATTCGATGACGAAAACGAATTCGTCTACACCCTCCAACTCGTTCAGGGCGGAATAGAGCTGCCCGGCGAAAGGGGGGCGCTGACCACCGGCTCCCGCCGCAAGTACGGGGACATGTGCGTCACGAAGCTCGATTTCGAGGGGAAGATCCGCGGGCACATGTACCTGCGGGGATTCGGGCACGGCATATCCCTCGGGGTGGAGCCCGCCGGCCGCCGCACCTACCTGTGGGTCGAGGGCGACGCCGACCAGAAGACCGGCTACGGGCGCACCGTCACCCGGGTGCCGTTCCGCGACGGGGAGGTCCTCGACAGCTCCGAGGACGGGGTGCGCCACCAGGAGCCGCTGCCGGGCGCCCTGGCCACCCATCCGGCCCTCGACCTGGAACGCCGCCGGGTGCTCGTGAGCTTCCGCGAGGGCACCGAACGCCGGTACGCGATCTACCCGATGGATCGTTTCCGCAAGGGGAGCCACGGCGCCGAGCACGAGCTGGCGGACGTCTGGCAGCGGGACGGCGAGTCCTTCCAGGGCTGCGCCCTGTACGGGGACCACATCTACCAGCTGACCGGCAGCCCCTACACGGACGACGAAGGGGAGAATCCGCCGTCCGACGGAGGAAATACGTACGTCGCGGCCATCAACGTGCAGACGGGCAAGCCGGCCGGACGCCAGCTGGTGACGGCGGCGCCGGACCTGGAGTTCCGGGAGCCCGAGGGAATCGCGGTGCGCCTCGCGGACGGCCGCCCGCAGCTGTGCGTGGGCTTCTCGGTGAAGAGCGGCGACCGGCGCAAGCTCACTGTGTATCGCTTCACACCCTGAAGACCCGGGGCGGGGGCCGGGTTCCGGATAAATCGCCGGACCGTAGCCGGGCGGGCACGCAGCGTCACATTTCATTGCGCGCCTATCACACTGGGGTCAGCTGTTGATGAACTCCAGTGACGGTGTTTGCCCGGCGTTTCCGCTGCGGTCATTCGACGGTTCAGCGGGGGCGACTTTGATGCCTATACTACTGCGGCACTTAACAAGATCCTTACAGCCGGGAGGCCATGCCGCATGGGCAGGCAAAGCCGTCAGGCAGCGCTGGGCGTTCTCATCAGTGCTGCCCTGGTGCTCAGCTTTCTCGGCATGATGGCAGCGGTGGCGATGGCCTCGCTTCCGATCTTCGTGTACGCCGCCGCGATCAGCTACGGCGCCGACCTCATGCTGCACAGCGCCGAATCCTCGACGCTCGACCGGCTGCGCGACTCCCGCTTCGGTCTGACGATCCGCTTCCTGATCCGGCAGTTCCTGCTGCTGGCCCTCTGCGGGTCCATCGCCGAGCTCGACTCCTTCGTGGCCAAGATGGCCTCCCTGGGCCTGCTGCTGCTCTTCGTGCTCCAGCTGGTCTACGGCGCCATCCTCAAGCGCGTCCGCAGCAAGCGGGCCGAGCTGCCGTTCACCACGCGCGGCCTGGACATGGAGCTGCTCGGCATCCGGCGCATGCCGCACCCGTTCCTGATGGACAAGCACGTCCGCAAGATGCTGCACCTGGACGTCCCCCTGGTGGCGGGCGCCCTCGGCACCATCGCCACGGACGACTGGCGCTTCGTGACCTTCGGGTCCATCGCCACGGTCTGGGTGGCCTTCGTGGCCGTCCTGGTGCTGCTGCCCGGCGCCTGGAACGCCCTGCTGCTGCCCACCGGCGACGAGGCCCTCGACGAGCTCAACCGCCAGCTGGAGGGCTACCGCCCCCAGGTCGCCCTGTACTTCACCTTCGCCGCGATCTCCCGGGACTTCATGTACCAGGTGAACATGTGGCTGGAGGCCCTGGAGGCCCTCGACCTGCGGCCGATCATCGTGCTGCGCGAGCGGGCCACTCTGCGCTACCTGGACGCGACCTCCGTGCCGGTCATCTGCGTGCCCAAGGCCGACAACCTGGCCCGGGTCGAGATGCCCGAGCTGCGGGTCGCCCTGTACCCCGGCAACGCGGGCAAGAACGTCCACATGCTCCAGCGCGCCGAGGTCAAGCACGTCTTCATCGGCCACGGCGACAGCGACAAGCTGGCCTCCAGCAACCGCGTGAGCAAGGTCTTCGACGAGATCTGGGTGGCCGGCCGGGCCGGGCGCGACCGCTACGAGCGCATCAAGCACGCCGTCACCGCCGGCCAGATCGTCGAGGTCGGCCGCCCCCAGCTGATGACCCTGCACCACTGGACCGGCCGCGTGGCCGGCAAGGTGCCCACCGTCATCTACGCCCCCACCTGGGAGGGCTGGACCGACGACGCCTGCTACACCTCGGTCATCCCGGCCGGCGAGAAGCTGATCCGCACCCTGCTCGACCACCCGCAGGAAATCCGGATCATCTACAAGCCCCACCCGCTGACCGGCACCCGCTCCCCCGTCGCCCTCGCCGCGCACAAGGCGATCATCGCCCTGCTCGAAGAGGACAACGCGGTGCGGTTCGGCCGCAACCTGGCCGAGTCCAAGACGGCCGCCCGCAAGCTGGCCCGCATCGACAAGCGCATCGCCGAGCTCTCCGAGCGCGGCGTCCGGTCCAAGTACCCGGACCTCACCGAGGAGGAGCGCACCGCGCGCATCCGCGGCAGCCGCAACCAGGCCGGGGCGCTGTACTGGGAATCCCTGCCGGAGTCGGCCCACCACGTCGTGGTCGACCGCATTCCGGCGCTGTACGACTGTTTCAACCACTCGGACCTGCTCATCGGAGACATGTCGAGCGTGGTGTCCGACTTCGTGGCGACCCGGAAGCCGTACGCCATCTTCAACCTCGAAGGGCTCCCGGACACCGAATTCCGGAACGAGCAGCGCACGGCGTACGCCTCGTACCTGCTCGACATGGACTGCGGCGGGCTGGACGCGGCGATCGACGCGATGCTCCACCCGGAGAACGACGTCATGGCGCACTACCGCGAGCAGCTGAAGGAATACCTCCTCGGCCAGGATTACCCGCCGTCGACGGTCCGATTCAACAACGCCGCGAACGACCTGTACCGGCGCGGTCTCCGCGATTTCCCCATCGAGTATCCGGAACATCCCGAGCAGCCCCGCCTCCCGGCGTAGTTCCTTCGGCCCACCGGCATCCCGACCGATTCCCCTCATCTCTCTCAGGAAGCAGGAGACCTTGTCCCACAGTGCATCCCGACGCCGTACCGTCGCCGTCGTCCTTGCCGGTGGCACCGGTCAGCGCATCGGACTCGAGATCCCGAAGCAGCTTCTGAAGATCGCCGGCAAGCCGATCCTCGAGCACACGCTGCACATCTTCGAGCACGCGCCGGACATCGACGAGGTCATCGTGCTGATGACCCCCGCGTACACCGGCGAGGCGGAGAAGATCGTGACCCGGGCCGGCCTCAAGAAGGTCTCCCGGGTGCTCGCCGGCGGCTCCACCCGCAGCGAGACCACGAACATCGCCATCGCCGCGATCGCGGACACCCTCGGCGAGGGCGAGGACTGCAACCTGCTCTTCCACGACGCGGTGCGCCCGCTGCTCTCCCAGCGCGTGGTCAAGGAGTGCGTGGAGGCCCTGGAGCGCTACCAGGCGGTGGACGTGGCCATCCCGTCCTCGGACACGGTCATCGTCACCCGCACCCACGGGGACGACGGCGAGTTCATCACCGAGGTCCCGGACCGCTCCCGGCTGCGCCGCGGCCAGACCCCGCAGGGCTTCTGGCTGTCCACGATCCGCCGCGCGTACGAGCTGGCCGCCGGGGACCCGGCGTTCCAGGCCACCGACGACTGCTCGGTCGTCGTGCGCTACCTGCCGGACGTCCCGGTGCACGTGGTCATGGGCGACGAGTACAACATGAAGGTCACCCAGCCCGTCGACGTGTTCATCGCCGACAAGCTGTTCCAGCTCGCCTCCTCGCTGGCCCCCGAGGAGGCCGGCGACGAGTTCTACCGCGAGCAGCTGGCCGGCAAGACCATGCTGGTCTTCGGCGGCTCGTACGGCATAGGCGCCGACATCGCGCGCATAGCCGAGGGCTACGGCGCCCGCGTCTTCGCCCTGGGCCGCTCCACCACCGGCACCCACGTGCAGAACCCGGACCACGTGGACGAGGCCTTCGCCCAGGCGTACGCCGAGACCGGCCGGGTGGACTTCGTCGTCAACACCGCCGGCATCCTGCGCGTCGGCCGGCTCGCCGAGACCGACAACGACGCGATCCGCGAGGCGCTGGAGGTCAACTACCTCGCCCCGGTGAACATCGCCCGGTCCGCCTTCAAGTACCTGAGCGAGACCAACGGCCAGCTGCTGCTGTTCACCTCCAGCAGCTACACCCGCGGCCGCGCGGACTACAGCCTGTACTCCTCCACCAAGGCCGCCATGGTCAACCTGACCCAGGCGCTGGCCGACGAGTGGGCCGGCGACCGGGTCCGCGTCAACTGCATCAACCCGGAGCGCACCGCCACCCCGATGCGCACCAAGGCGTTCGGCCAGGAGCCCGAGGGCTCGCTGCTGTCCTCCGAGTCGGTGGCCCGCAGCTCGCTGGACGTGCTCCTGTCCGAGATGACCGGCCACATCATCGACGTGCGCCAGCAGGACCCGACCATCCCGGCGCAGCGCTCCGGCTTCGACGCCGCTCTCGCGTCCGTACTGAGCCGGTCCTCGGAGGACTGATGACCCACCCCGCAGGCCAGGGACAGCGCCCGCGCATCTTCGTCGCGGGCGGCTCCAACGCGGTCAGCCGCCCGTACAGCTACCTCCCCATGGCGGGGTGGGTGCAGGCCATGCCGCTGTTCCTCACGGACCACGTCGAGGTCGTCAACTGCGCCCGCGCCCGCGCCAGCTCGAAGAGCTTCCGCGAGCGCGGCCGGCTCCAGTGGATCCTCGAGAACATGTCGCCGGGCGACTACCTGCTGTTCGGCTTCGGCCAGAACGACGTGAAGCCCGACCCCGGCCTGCACACCAAGCCGTTCTCGACCTTCATCGAGCACATGTCGGCGTACGTGCACGGGGTCCGGGAGGCCGGCGGCCACCCGGTGATCATGCTGCCGTACGAGCGGCGCCGCATCGACCGGCACGGCAACGTGTCCCGGTTCCTCGGCGACTACCCGCTCGCCGCGCAGCAGCTGGCCGAGGACGAGCACGTACCGGTGATCGACCTGTACCGGCAGAGCCTGCAGTGGTGGGAGGAGCTCGGCCCGGAGAACTCCAAGCCGGTCTTCGTCTACCTGCGTCCGGGCGAGCCGCTCCAGGCGAACGTCCAGGACGCGGACAACGTGCACCTGCGGGCCGAGGGCGCCGTGGAGGTGGCCCGGTTCGTGGTGCGCAGCATGCTGGAGCAGGGCGTGATCCCCGGGCACTGGGGCCGCGACCTCGACCGCCGCCGCTTCTCGTACGACGAGATGGGCTGGCTGGACGAAGAGACGTTCTGGCACCGCACCAAGACCCGCGTGTCCAAGTACCCCGGCAAATAAGGAGCCCGGCGCGTGAACCACCTGCTGTGCCGGGGCCGGATCCTCGGCGAGAACCCGGCCCTCGGCCTCGTCTACGCGGGCCTGTACTGCTCCGCCGACCCGTTCCGCGGGGTCCGGCCGGGCGAGACCGTCCAGCTCGGCCTGTCCGTGGCGCCCGGCGAGGGTGCCTCGCACGGGTACGCGTACCTGCCGGAGGCCCCCCTGGTCGGGGCCGCCGAGATCGAGGCCGTGCAGGGGCTGGAGTACTTCCGCGAGCAGAAGTGGTTCCGGGTGCGCGCCGACGGCGGCACCACCGGCACCGGGGTCATCCAGCTGCGCGTCAAGGACCCGGTCAGCGCGCGCCGGATCCGGCCGCAGATCATGGTCGGCATGCCGGACTCCACGGGCCGCAAGGTGCTGCGGACCGGCAAGCTGAGCGACGAGGCGCTGATCGTGCTGCGTCCCAAGGCGCCGGGCCTGCGGCTGGTGGCCGAGCCGGGGCAGACGGCGTCCGTGAACGTGCTGGCGGCGGTGCCCGCGGGCAGCTCGGCGGTGTCGGTGACCCGGCCGCGGCACGGCAAGTCCGAGCTGTCGTACGACGGCTGGGTGACGTACGCGCCCGAGCCCGGCTTCACCGGCTACGACCGCTTCGAGTACACGGTGAGCACGCCGGCCGGCGGCACGCTGTCCTCGCACGTGAACGTCCTGGTCGGGGCCGGGCACCACGCGCCCGGGGTGTTCCCGGAGCAGCGGACGACGGCCCCGTTCCGGCCCTGGCAGTGGCCGGAGCTGGTCGGCGAGATGCCGTGGCCCCGCCCGGACCAGTCCGCGCAGAACCGATGAGGTGCATTCGACCATGAGCTCTGCCTGGGTGCGACCCGGAGACATCAAGGACGTGACGGTCGCCGTCCGCGTCTGCAACCACGCCGCCGTGATCGACGCCTGCCTGGCCTCCCTGACCACGCAGACCATCGGCACCGAGCGGCTGGAGATCATCGCCGTCGACGACGGTTCCACCGACGACAGCGGTGCGATCCTGGCGCGCGCGGCGCACGCGTACCACTCGTTCATGCGGGTGGGGCAGGTGGCGCGCGGGCTGAGCGCGGCGGCCGCCCGCAACTGGGCGCTGAGCCAGGCCTCCGGGCGTTACGTGATCTTCCTGGAGGCCACCGACCGGCTGGCGCCGGGCGCACTGGAGGCGATGGTCGCCTCGGGTGACCGCAACGAGGCCGACGTGGTGCTGGGCAAGCTGGAGAGCTCGGGCCGGCACACGGTGGCGACCTCCATGTTCCGCAAGAGCCAGACGCACACCGATCCGTACTCCTCGAAGGTGTACTGGTCGCTGACCCCGGACAAGCTGTTCCGCACCTCGATGGTGCAGCGGCGCGGGCTGGCCTTCCCCTCGGACATGACCATCGGCGACGACCAGGCCTTCACCGCGGCCGCGTACATCGGCGCCGACAACATCTCGGTGGTGGGCGACACCACCTGCGTGATCAAGGGACCCAGCCAGGCCGCCCGGGTCTCGCTGGCGGAGCGGGTCTCGCTGGTCTCGCGGATGCTGCGGCTGGTCGACTCGCTGCTGCCGCCCGGCGCGCAGCGGGACAAGCTGCACTCGCGGCACCTGGAGGTCGAGCTCGGCAAGGCCACGGCCACGGCGCTGCTGAACCCGACGGATCCGCACGACCGGGAGCAGACCCTGTGGGCCGCCTCGGAGGTGCTGCGCACCCAGGTCTCCCCGGGGGCGATGGCCCTGCTGCCGCGCATGGTGGCGGTGCGCTTCGCGCTGCTGGCCGCGGGCAAGTTCGCGGAGGCGGAGCGGATGGCTGCGTTCGAGGTGGACAAGGACCGCCCGGGCGTGCGCAAGACGGTGGAGAACGGGCGGGTGTACACCTCCCTGCCGTTCTTCCGGGACCCCTCGGTGAACCTGCCGGACGAACTGTTCGACATCACCGAGGACATGACGGTCAGCCAGGAGCTGCAGAGCATGAAGTGGAACGGCTCCCTCCTGCTGCTGGACGGCTACGCCTTCTACGAGCAGCTGTCGACGAAGGAGCGGGCCACGCGCGTGGTGATGCGCGAGCGCACCACCGGGCAGGAGGAGTCCTTCTCCGTCACGGCCCGCCGGGACGACAACCTGACGAACGCGAAGGGCAACACCCGCGCCATGGGCCGGTTCTCCTCGCGCATCAACCTGGCGCAGACCTCCAGCGGCTGGCCGGTGCCGCCGGGCATCTGGGACCTGTACCTGAAGGTCAGCTTCGAAGGGGTGACCCGGGAGGTCCGGCTGGGCCCGAAGCGGGCCCCGGAGCTGGACACGATGGCCCGGCTGCCCGTGGTCATCGCGCCCTCGCCGACGGTGCAGGGCATGGAGCTGGTGGCGACCCCGCACTACACGGCCGCGGGCGGGCTGAGCATCGAGGTGTCGCAGCGGACCCCGCTGCCGTCGCGCGGCTGAGCGCCCGTACGCAAGGAGCCCGGTACGACGGGCCGGTGGAAGCCGGCCCGCGGTACCGGGCTCTTGCGCGTCGGGCTGCGGGAGCCGGGCTCAGACCGCGGGAGCGGGGGCGCCGGGCTCAGACCGCGGTGTGCCAGGGGCCGAAGGCCAGCCCCTCCTGGGCCGGGTCCTGCCGGGCGAGGACCAGGTTGCCCGCCCGGTCGAAGGCGCCGACGACGAGGCGCCCGGAGCCGTCCACGGCCGGCTGGGGGCTGTGCAGGCCCTGGCCTCCGAGGGAGGTCCACCAGGCCCCGTAGCCCTCGTTCTCCGTGACGTAGGCGCTGAGTTCGATGTCGCCCTGGGCGCCGGTCTGCGCGAGGACGGTGCAGTCGTAGCCGCCGATGGGGGCGCGGCAGACGCCCGCCGGGCCCTGCCCGCCCGCCCCGCCGAGGGCCATGAGCCCGCCCTGGACCTCGCGGTGGGGGGCCCGCCAGGCGACGAGCGAGCCGTCGCCGGGGTAGCGCCAGAAGTACGTGGCCCGGCCGCGGCCGGTCTCGCAGACGACCGGGGTGCCGGGGACCACGGGGGTGCCGATGCGGTCGGCGAGGCGGAAGCGGCCCTGTCCGGCGCCGCTCCAGCGGTCGATGCCGGCGGGGCCGAAGGCGAGGAGCTCCAGCGGGGCCCCGGCGGGCATCACGGCGGCCAGCTCGCCGCCGTAGGGCTCGGGGGTGACCTGCTTCCAGCCGCCCCAGGCGCCCTCGGAGTTGCGGCTGCGCCGGACGATGCCGCCCTGCCGCAGCGAGACGAGGATGTGCACGGATCCGGAGCGCTGGTTGACCGCGATGCGCGGGGGGCCGGTGAGGCGGTCGCCGACCGGGCCGCCGCGCACGCCGGGTATGCCCAGGTTGTGCCAGTCGGTGAGGGCGCGGCCGGACTGGAACTGGGTGGCGAAGGCGATTTCCAGTCCGTCGCCCTCGCCGTTCACGGGGTGCCGCAACACCGCGAAGTGGACATATCCCTCGCGGTTCTGGGCCAGGGCGACGGTTCCGGTCCAGCCCGGGACCTCGATGCGCTCAGGACCGCTCCAGCGGTCCTCCGCAGCGGCTCCCTCGGTCCAGCGGACCAGGCCCTCGGGGGTGGCGGCGTAGGCCGTCAGGCGGCCGTCCCCGGCCCGGAACAGCCGTTTCAGGGCAGGGCCGAGCGGCGCGGGGCCGTGGCCGCCCGCGGCGGCTTCCGTCCCGGATGTGGAGACCGCGGCCCTGTTGCCGCCCCTGCCACGGATCACAGCGCCCGCTGCCTTTCCGTCGTTCCCGTCGTACCGGCCGTCCGCCCGGTACGGGCCGTTCGCCCTCTGCCCACTGTCACGCCCCGGTGTGAAAGCCCCTGCAGACCTCGCCTCTCGAACGTCTCGAAAGTCTGTCTATTATTCACACCATCCTTGAATCGACGGCTGGGCAGGTACACCTCAGGCCCCCGTCGCTCGCACGCCACCCTAGCGTCCCGACGGAAGGGCCCGACGAGCCATGACCCAGCAGACCGGCACCTCCCGGCGCCGCCGGAAGCCGCCGAAGAGCCGTGCCCGGCGCGCGTTGACCATCGCGCTGGTGTCGCTCGGCGTCCTCGTCGTGGTCGTCGCGGGTGCGGGCTGGTGGCTCTTCAGCCACCTCAACAGCAACATCGACAGCGTGGACCTGGACAAGGCCATCGGGGACAACCGCCCCGAGAAGGTCGCCACCGGCGCCCAGAACATCCTGGTCCTCGGCTCCGACTCGCGCAGCGGCGCCAACGCCGAGCTGGACCACGGGGACGTCGGCGGCACCGCCCGCTCCGACACGGCGATGCTGATGCACATACCCGAGGGCCGCGCGAAGGTGACCGCGGTGAGCATCCCCCGCGACACGCTGGTGACGCGGCCGGAGTGCCGGAAGGAGGACGGCAGCACCCTGCCGTCCAAGAAGCGCGTGATGTTCAACTCCATCTACACCGTGGCCGGTCCGGCCTGTGTGGTGAACACGGTCGAGCAGATGTCGCGCGTGCGCATCGACCACTTCGTCGAGGTGGACTTCGCCGGGTTCAAGGGCCTGGTGGACGCGCTGGGCGGGGTGACCGTGACCGTCGAGGAGCCCATCAAGGGCGGCAAGGGCGGACTCCAGCTGGAGCCCGGCACCCACAAGCTCGACGGCACCGACTCCCTGAAGTTCGTCCGTACCCGCTACGGCTACAAGGACGGCAGCGACCTCGGCCGCATCGGACTCCAGCAGCAGTTCATGCTCGCGATGCTCACCGAGATCAAGAAGCAGGACGCCTTCGGCAACCCGGCCCGCCTCTACAAGCTCGCCGACGCCGGCACCAAGTCCCTGACCACCGACTCCGAGCTGGGCTCCCTCACCGCGCTCGCCGACTTCGCCAAGAGCATGAAGGGCGTGGACGCGAACACCATGGAGACCATCATGCTCCCGGTGGCCTACGACAAGGTGGACCCCAACCGCGTGGTCGCCGCCCAGCCGCAGGCGGACCAGCTGTGGGAGGCCCTGCGCAACGACACGCTGATCCCGGCCTCGGCGAAGAAGTCCCCGGCCACCAGCGGCTGATCCGGGCGTACGCGCCGCAGGAGGCCCCGGCACCCCCGCCACGACGGCGGGCGGTCCCGGGGCCTCCCTGCGTACGCACGCGCCTGCCGCGGCTGCCGCGGCCCCGCTCAGCGCGGGGTCATCGGCGGCTCGGTGGGCTCCTCGGGGGCTCCCGGGGCGGGCGCCCGCTCCAGGCCCCTGCCGAGCCGGCTGTGGGAGCGTCCGTACAGGAAGTACACGGCGAAGCCGATGACCATCCAGATGGCGAACCGCAGCCAGGTCTCGGCCGGGAGGTTCAGCATCAGCCACACCGAGGCCGCGATCGACAGGATCGGGATCAGCGGCACCAGCGGGGTGCGGAAGGCCCGGTGCAGGTCCGGCCGGGTGCGGCGCAGGATGATCACGCCGAGGGCCACCACCACGAAGGCGAAGAGGGTGCCGATGTTCACCAGGGTCGCGAGCTCGTTGATGCTGGTGAAGCCCGAGACCACGGCGATGACCACGCCCAGCAGGACGGTCGGCCGGTACGGGGTGCGGAACTTGGGGTGGGTCACCGAGAAGAACCGCGGCAGCAGCCCGTCGCGGCTCATCGCGAAGAACACCCGGGTCTGGCCGAGCAGCAGGATCATGCAGACGGTGGTCAGGCCCACCGCCGCGCCGAAGCTGATGATGCCGCCGTACACGGGGTGCCCGGCGTCCTTGAAGGCGTCGGCCAGCGGAGCGCTCGTCGACAGCTTCGAGTAGTGCTGCATGCCCGTGACCACGAGGGAGACCGCGACGTACAGCACGGTGCAGATGAGCAGGGAGCCGAGGATGCCGCGCGGCATGTCCTTCTGCGGATGCTTGGTCTCCTCGGCCGCGGTGGCCACGACGTCGAAGCCGATGAAGGCGAAGAAGACGACGGAGGCGGCCGTGAAGATGCCCATGACGCCGAAGTTGGTGGGCTCGTAGCCGAACATGAGCTGCACCAGCGGTGCGTCGAGCCCCGAACCGCCCTTCTGCGGCTGCGCGTCGGGGATGAAGGGCGAGTAGTTGCTGCCGGTGATGAAGAACAGGCCGGCGATGATGACGATGAGCACCACCGTCACCTTGATGGCCACGACGAGGGCGGTGATGCGCGCGGAGAGCTTCACCCCCACGACCAGGATCGCGGTCAGTACGAGGACCAGGAGGAAGGCCAGCAGGTCGAAGGTGCCGCCCGCGACGTCCGGGCCCTGGAGGGAGACGGGCAGGTGGATGCCCGCGTTGTCCATGAGCGAGCGGACGTACCCGGACCAGCCGACCGCGACCACCGCGGTGCCGAGGGCGAACTCCAGCACCAGGTCCCAGCCGATGATCCACGCCGGCAGCTCGCCGATCGAGGCGTACGAGAAGGTGTACGCCGAGCCGGCCACGGGGACGGTGGACGCGAACTCCGCGTAGCACAGGGCGGCGAGGGCGCACACCACGCCGGCGGCCACGAAGGCCAGTGCCGTGGCGGGTCCCGCCGTCTCCTTGGCCACCTTGCCCGTCAGTACGAAGATGCCGGTGCCGATGATCACACCGACGCCGAAGACCGTCAGGTCCCAGGCCGAGAGCGATTTCCTGAGCGCGTGCTCGGGTTCTTCGGTGTCGCGGATCGACTGCTCGACCGTCTTGGTGCGGAAGGGTCCCGAGACCTTGCCGGGGCGCCCAGGCCCCGCGTCCTGCGATGTGCTCACCGGAATACCTCCACGCTGTCACGCGAATGGGCCGGTCGGACCACCCTTCAAGGGTGACCCGACCGGCCCGTGCCGTGCAACGCGAGCGATCACTACCGACCGGTAGCAGGGCCGTTTCCGGCCGTCCGGTCAGTCGCGGGCGATCTCCGCCGTCTCGGCCTCGAAGCGCCCGTCCAGCTTGGCGACCAGGCCCGTGACCTGCCGCGCGATGTCCGGGGCGGTCAGGCCGATCTCCGCGAGGATCTCCTTGCGGAGCGCGTGGTCGAGGAAGCGCTGCGGGATGCCGAAGTCGCGCAGCGGCACGTCCACGCCGGCGTCCCGCAGGGCCTGCGAGACGGCCGCGCCCACCCCGCCGGTGCGGCCGTTGTCCTCGACGGTGACGACCACCCGGTGGCGCTCGGCGAGCGGGGCGAGGGCCTCGTCCACCGGCTTGACCCAGCGGGGGTCGACCACGGTGGTGGAGATGCCCTGCTTGTCGAGCAGGTCGGCGATCTCCAGGCACATCGGGGCCAGGGCGCCCACGGAGACCAGGAGCACGTCCGGCCGCTTGACCTCGGGGGCCGGGGTGCGCAGCAGGTCCATGCCGCCGACGCGGCCCACGGCCGGGACGGCGGGGCCGACGACGCCCTTGGAGTAGCGCACGACGGTCGGGGCGTCCTTGACCTCGACGGCCTCGCGCAGCTGGGCGCGCAGCTGCTCGGCGTCGCGCGGGGCGGCCAGCCGCAGACCCGGCACGACCTGGAGGATCGACATGTCCCACATGCCGTTGTGGGAGGCGCCGTCGTCGCCGGTGACCCCGGCCCGGTCCAGCACGAAGGTGACCCCGCACTTGTGCAGGGCCACGTCCATCAGGACCTGGTCGAAGGCGCGGTTGAGGAAGGTGGCGTACACGGCGAAGACCGGGTGCACCCCGCCGGTGGCCAGGCCGGCCGCCGAGGTGGCGCCGTGCTGCTCGGCGATGCCGACGTCGTAGATGCGGTCCGGGAAGGCGTCCGCGAACTTCTTGAGGCCGACCGGGTGGAGCATGGCCGCGGTGATGGCGACGATGTCCTCGCGCTCGTGGCCGAGCTTGACCATCTCGTCGGCGAAGACGGAGGTCCAGCTGGCGGAGGCGGCCTTGACCGGCAGGCCGGTGTCGGGGTGGATGACGCCCACCGCGTGGAAGCGGTCCGCCTCGTCCTGGACGGCCGGCTCGTAGCCGCGGCCCTTCTGGGTGAGGCAGTGCACGATGACCGGCCCGCTGAACCGCTTGGCGCGGGTCAGGGCGGACTCCAGGGCCTCGATGTCGTGGCCGTCGATCGGGCCGATGTACTTCAGGCCCAGGTCCTCGAACATGCCCTGCGGGGCGATGAAGTCCTTGAGGCCCTTCTTGGCCCCGTGCAGGGTCTCGTAGAGCGGCTTCCCGACCACGGGGGTGCGCTCCAGGATGTCCTTGCCGCGGGCGAGGAAGCGCTCGTAGCCGTCCGTGGTGCGCAGGGTGGCGAGGTGGTCGGCGAGGCCGCCGATGGTGGGGCCGTACGAGCGCTCGTTGTCGTTGACGACGATGACGAGCGGGCGGTCCTTGGCGGCGGCGATGTTGTTCAGCGCCTCCCAGGCCATGCCGCCGGTGAGGGCCCCGTCGCCGATGACCGCGGCCACGTGGTGGTCGGCCCTGCCGAGCACCTGGTTGGCCTTGGCCAGGCCGTCGGCCCAGCCCAGCACGGTGGAGGCGTGCGAGTTCTCGATGACGTCGTGCTCGGACTCGGCCCGCGAGGGGTAGCCGGACAGGCCGCCCTTCGAGCGCAGCCGGGAGAAGTCCTGGCGGCCGGTGAGGAGCTTGTGGACGTAGGCCTGGTGACCGGTGTCGAAGAGGACCTTGTCCTTCGGGGATTCGAAGACCCGGTGCAGGGCGATCGTCAGTTCCACGACGCCGAGGTTGGGGCCCAGGTGCCCGCCGGTCTTGGAGACCGCGTCGACGAGGAAGGACCTGATCTCTGCGGCCAGCTGGTTCAGCTGCTCCGGGCTGAGCCGGTCCAGATCGCGCGGTCCCTTGATGCGGGTCAGCAGCACCCGTGCCTCCTTGCAGTTGCTTGCTGGTCTGTCGAGTCTAATGTTCCGCTCGCGGCGTCGGTCATCGGGCGGCCCCGGCAGGGTCACACCATTGTCATACCTGTACACATCCCCGCGAGGGCACACATCACGAACGGGTGATCGCACGCACAGGTGCCCGGCGCCACACGGAGTGGCACCGGGCACCGGGCGTACGACCGGTCGGCGCTGGTGGCGCGCCTGCCGGGTGGGGGTGGCTAGGCGCGGCCCGCCGTCTTCTGCGTCTTGCGGGTGATCGAGTCGATCACCACGGTGGCCAGCAGGACCGCACCCGTGATCATGTACTGGATCGGGGTGGCGATGCCCTGCAGTGCGAGACCGTACTGGATGGATGTGATCACCATGACACCGAGCAGGGCGTTCCACGTCCGGCCGCGGCCGCCGAAGAGGCTGGTGCCGCCGATGACGGCCGCCGCGATCACGTTCATCAGCAGGTCGCCGGCGCCGGCGCTCTGGTTGGCGGCGGCGATCTTCGAGGCCCAGAACAGGCCGCCGACGGCCGCGAAGGTGCCGGCGATGGAGAAGACCGCGATGCGGACGGCGGCCACGTTGATGCCCGCGCGCCGGGAGGCCTCGACGCTGCCGCCCAGCGCGAAGATCTTGCGGCCGAAGGAGGTGCGGCGGAGCAGGAAGTCCGTGCCGACCAGGACCACCAGGAACAGCAGGACGGCCAGCGGCAGGCCCTTGTACTGGTTGAAGACCGCGGCGGCGCCGAACGCGACCACGGCGAGCAGGCCGGTGCGCAGGGCGATCTCGCCGACCGGGCGGGAGGGCACGCCCGCGGCCGTGCGCCGCCGGCTGTCGAGGAAGGCGCTCACGAAGTAGACCGCGACGGCGACGAAGGCCAGGCCGTACGCGGCGGCCACATCGCTGAAGTAGTACGTGGTGAGCTTGCCGACCACGCCCTCGGAGTCGAGGTTGATGGTGCCGTTGCTGCCCAGGATCTGGAGCATGAATCCGGACCAGAACAGCAGGCCGGAGAGGGTGACGGCGAAGGCCGGGGCCCCGATCTTGGCGAAGAAGAAGCCGTGGACCGCCCCGATGGCGGCGCCGCTGGCGAGGGCCACGAGGATGGCCAGCCACTCGTTGACGCCGTGGGTGACGGCGAGGACCGCGACGATCGCGCCGGAGACTCCGCTGACGGAGCCGACCGACAGGTCGATCTCGCCGAGCAGCAGCACGAAGATGATGCCCACGGCCATCATGCCGGTGGCCACCATCGTCACGCCGATGTTGTTGAGGTTCTCGGCGGAGAGGAAGTTGGAGTTCAGGCTCTGGAAGATGGCGCAGATGACCACCAGGCCGATGACGACCGGGAGGGAGCCCAGGTCGCCGGCGCGCATCTTGCGCTTGAACTCGTTCAGGTAGCCGGCCAGGCCCTGCTCGCGGACGAGCAGGCGGGGGTCCACGACCGGGATGGCGTCCGCGGCGGCGGCGGGGTTCGCCAGGTCCGCCACGGCCTCTTCGCCGTGGTGCTCTGGGGCGTGGTGTTCGGTGCTCACTTGCGAGCCTCCCCGGTACGGGCCGCACGGCGGGTCACGGCGTTGTCCGTGGCGCCCGTGATGGCGGAGATGATCTCTTCCTGCGTGGTGTCGGCGACGCTGAAGACGCCGTTGTTGCGGCCGAGCCGCAGGACCGCGACCTTGTCGGCCACGGCCTTCACGTCGGCCATGTTGTGGCTGATGAGGATGACCGCGTGGCCGCGCTCGCGCAGCCGCTCGACCAGGTCGAGGACCTGGGCGGTCTGCTCGACGCCGAGGGCGGCGGTGGGCTCGTCGAGGATGACGAGCTTGGGCTCGCCGAGCATCGAGCGGGCGATGGCCACGGTCTGGCGCTGGCCGCCGGAGAGCGAGGCGATCGGGATGCGGACGCTGGGGATGCGGATCGACAGGGTGGTGAGCAGCTCGCGGGCGCGGCGCTCCATCTCCACCTCGTCGAGCACCCCGCGGCGGCGCAGCTCGCGGCCCAGGAACAGGTTGCCGACCACGTCGATGTTGTCGCACAGCGCGAGGTCCTGGTAGACGGTCGCGATGCCCAGGTGCTGGGCGTCCTGGGGCCTGGTGATCGACACGGCCTTGCCTTCCCATTCGATGGTTCCCTCATCGATGGGGTGCACGCCGGCGATCGTCTTGACCAGCGTGGACTTTCCGGCGCCGTTGTCGCCGACGAGGGCGACGACCTCGCCGGCGTGGATCTCGAGCTCTACGTCGGTGAGCGCCTGGACGGCACCGAACCGCTTCGAGACCCCTCGCAACGCCAGCACGGGCGCAGCGGTCACATGAACCATCTCCTTCGCCGCCTGACCGGCGGGGATGTCGTACAGAAGAGCTGGGGTGGGGTGGGGAGCTGGGGAAACGTTTCAGCGGGGATTCGCCCGTACGGGGAAACGTCTCCTGTTCCATCCGGCGCCCCGCCGTGGCGGGGTGGGAGGGGCGGGGCGCCGGACAGGCTCGGGGAGGTCCCGGACCGGGGCCCTCGGGCCCGGCCGGGAGCGGCCTCGCGGGGAGGCCGGGGGCCTTACTTCAGGCCGACCTTGGCGCAGGCGGCGGCGTACTTCGCGGTGCAGATCTCGTCGGCGGAGTACACGCCGTCCTTGACCACAGTGTCCTTGATGTTGGCCTTGGTCAGCGAGACGACCGGGACCAGCACGGACGGGACGCCCTTGGTGGTGGGGCTGTCCACGGTGGACTTGGCGACGGAGTCGAGCTTCTGGCCCTTGGCCAGCGCGACGGCCATCTCGGCGGCGGCCGCGGCCTCGGGGGCGTACGGCTTGTAGACGCTCATGAACTGCTCGCCGGCGACGATGCGCTGCACGCCCGCGAGTTCGGCGTCCTGGCCCGTGACGGGGGGCAGCGGGGTCATGCCGGCCGCCTTGAGGGCCGTGATGATGCCGCCGGCCATGCCGTCGTTGGCGGAGTACACGCCGATGATCTTGTCCTTGCCGAGGGCCGTGATCGCGCCCGCCATGTTGGTGTTGGCGTTCTCCGGCTTCCACTCGACGGTGTCGTACTCCTTGCCGATGTTCACCTTGCCGTCGAGGACGGAGTGCGCGCCCTTCTTGAACAGGGCGGCGTTCGGGTCGGTGACCGAGCCGTTCATCATGACGATCTGGCCGGACTTGGCCTTGTCGCCCAGGGCCTCCAGCAGGGCCTTGCCCTGGACCTTGCCGACCTCTTCGTTGTCGAAGGAGGTGTACGCGTCGATCGGGCCCTCGGCCAGGCGGTCGTACGCGACGACCGGGATGCCCGCGTCCTTGGCCCGCTTGACCGCGCCCGCGATGGCCTTGGAGTCCACCGCGTCCAGGATCAGGACGTTCACCTTGTTGGTGATCATGGTGTCGACCTGCGAGTTCTGCGCGGTCGCGTCCTGCTTGGCGTTGGCGTAGATCACCTCGGCCTTGCCGCCCGTGAGCTCGGCGATCTTCTTCTCGATGAGCGGCTTGTCGAACTTCTCGTAGCGGGCGGTCTGGTTCTCCGGCAGGAGCAGACCGACCTTGATGGCGTCGCCCGCCGCGGGGCTGCCCGACTCCTTGGTCTTGTCGCCGGACTCCTTGGCGGAGCCGCAGGCGGCGAGGGACACGGCCATCGCGGTGGCCGCGACGGCGACAGCTGCACGGCGCATACGCGTGTTCATCTTGTGAACCTCCCTGACGAGGCCGCGTCCTTGCGGCCGAGGTGTGACGTGAGTCAACTCGGCCGCACCCTTGTCGTCAAGGAGTGAAGACTTAACGAGATGACAACGGTGCCATTCGTTATCTAACTGAACACAGCAAAGGTGGCCGCAGAGAGACCTGCGGCCACCATGGGGCATGCGGGCGGGCGGATCCGGGAGGTCACCCCGGCAGCAGCGTGGAATCACCCATCTCGCTCAGCACCAGCGCCAGCGCGCCGAGCACCTCGGCCCGGCTGCCGAGCGCGCCCGTGGCCACCGCCAACTGCCGTGCCGCGCTGGGGATCGCGTACCGCGACACGGAGTCGCGTATGGGTGCGAGGACCAGCTCGCCGGCCTCGGCGAGGCTGCCGCCGAGCACCACGCGGCTGGGGTTGAGCAGGTTGCAGAGGTTGGCCACCCCGCTGCCGATGTGCCGGCCCACGTCGGCGATGACCCGGCGGCAGCCGGGATCGCCCTCCCGGGCCAGCCGGACCACGCCCTCCATGGTCAGATCCGGGCCGTGGGTGCCCTGGAGCAGCGGCAGTACGTAGCGGGCCGCCGCGAAGGTCTCCAGGCAGCCGCGGTTGCCGCAGCGGCACACCGGCCCCGACTCGTCCAGCGTGATGTGCCCGATCTCCCCGGCGGTGCCCCCCGGGCCGCGGTAGATCTGCCCGTTGATGACCAGTCCGGCGCCGACGCCGCTGGCCACCTTGATGTACGCGAGGTCCTTGACCCCGCGCCCGCTCCCCCACACCAGCTCGCCCAGGGCCCCGAGATTGGCGTCGTTGTCCACGTACACGGGCACGCCCAGGCGCTGGGAGAGCTCCTGGCGCGGGTTGATGCCCGCCCAGCCCGGCAGGATCGCGGTGGAGCCGAGGGTGCCGGACTCCACGTCGATCGGGCCGGGCACGCCCAGGCCCACCCCGATGACCTTGTCCCGGCCCACCCCGACGGTCTCGATCAGGCGTCCGACCAGGAACTCCGCCCGGTCGAAGCCGTCCGCCCAGGACGCGTCCACGTCCAGCGGCTCGGCCTCCTCGGCGAGCACCTGGTGGGCCAGGTTGCCGACCGCCACCCTCAGGTGCTCGTGGCCGAAGTCCACGCCGATCACGATGCCCGCGTCACCGCTGAGCGAGACGCTGCGGGCCCGGCGGCCGCCGGCCGAGGTGTCCGCGACCTCGACCGTGCCGCCCTCCTTCAGCTCGCGCACGATGTTGGACACCGTGGCAGCCGACAGGCCGGTGGTACGGGCGATCTCCGCCTGGGTCAGCGAGCCCGCGAGCCGCACGGCACGCACGACCCGTTCGAGATTCGCCCGGTGCAGTGACGACTGCGAACCCGGAGTCTCCACGCCTCATCCACTCCTGCCCGTTGACGACGGCCCGCCGTCGCCCCCCGGCCGGGGCCGCCCGCAGGTCTCCCTGGCGAGCGAGACCCCGGCGTCTCTCCAACTTGTGAACCCTAAGTCGAGCCTTTGGGTATCGACACGTCAAGAGGCCGACGCCGCTCGAATCGGCCACTACCGGTCATAAGTATGAGAGATCCGGCCCAGGAGTTCGTGTTACGGTCGCTGAGGCGCCGGTGCTCTGCGGCCCACCGGCCGGACCGGGCGCCTGTACGTGACCGCACGAGGCGAGGAGGTGTTCGGGATGAGTCCCGATCGAAGTTCCCGCCGCGTGCTCGCCGGCTGACGCCCGGCCCCGCCTGACGCCCGGCGCCCTCCGGCACCCCGGGACCCCCTGAGGTCCCGCGCCGGCCCGCGCCCGCATCCGCGTCCGCCGCGCCCGCCGCACCGCTCCGCCTCTGACGCCTCCAGGCCTTCCGGACCTCCAGGCATCCAGGCCTTTCACACCTTTTCCGCACCGACGTTCCTTCCGCATGCCCTGAAGCGCCCCCGGGCGCCCCGAAGGGATGCAGTACGCCCGTGCCGGCCCGGCCGCGCCCCTGCGGCTCCCCGCGCCGGCCCGCGACCACTCCGGGTGACCGGACGGCTCCGCTCCGTCCGCACGCGCCCCGGAGGGAGGCACCCATGACCCTGCTCACCCCCCTGACCCCCCGCAAGCTCGCCCCGCCGGGCCCCCGCCGCCGCGAGCGCAAGGCCGCCGAGCTGGAGGCCCGTACCCGCGAGGCCGGCCGCCGGCTCGCCGGGTTCGCCGCCGCCCCGGCCGTCTCCGTCCTCCAGGAGTTGGACGCCTGCCGCTCGGGGCTCACCCACGCCGAGGCCCTCGCCCGGCTGGAGCGGCACGGCCCCAACCGCATCGCCCAGGAGCGCGCCCCGCGCTGGTTCGTCCAGCTGGCCGGGGCGTACGCCAACCCCTTCATCGGGGTCCTGGTCTTCCTCGCCGCCGTCATGTACGTACAGGACCCGGCCGACCCGGGCGTGGTCATCCTGTCCGTGATGGTCGCCGTCTCCGGCCTGCTCCGCTTCTGGCAGGAGTACCGCTCCGGCCGCGCCGCGGACGCCCTGGCGCAGCTCGTGACCACCACCTGCGCGGTGCAGCGCCGCGCGGGCAGCGGCCACCTGCCGACCACCGTGGAACTGCCCATGGACCGGGTGGTGCCCGGCGATCTGGTGCGGCTCGCCGCCGGCGACCTCGTCCCGGCCGACCTGCGCCTGATCGCCTCCAAGGACCTGATGGTCGGCCAGGCCGCGCTGTCGGGCGAGTCCCTCCCGGTGGCCAAGCAGGACATCCCCGCCGAGGACCTCGGCCGACCGGGGACCACCGACCCGGTCGAGGCCGGCAACCTGTGCCTGATGGGCACGTCGGTGACCTCCGGCACCGCCACCGGCGTGGTGGTCGCCACCGGTTCCCGCACCTGGTTCGGCTCGATGGCCGGCTCCCTGGCCGGAGAGCGTCCGCAGACGAACTTCGACACCGGCGTGCGCAAGGTCAGCTTCCTGCTGATCCGGTTCATGCTGGTGATGGTCCCCGTGGTGTTCGTGCTCAACGGGCTCACGAAGGGCGACTGGGACGAGGCCTTCCTCTTCGCCGTGGCCGTGGCGGTGGGGCTGACCCCCGAGATGCTGCCGATGGTGGTCTCGGCGAACCTGGCCCGCGGCGCCGTCGCCATGGCGAAGCGCAAGGTGGTCGTCAAGCGCCTCAACGCGATCCAGAACCTGGGCGCCATGGACGTGCTGTGCGCGGACAAGACGGGCACCCTCACGGAGGACCGCATCGCCTTGGACCGCCACCTCGACGTGTACGGCAACGAGGACGCCGAGGTCCTGGAGTACGCCTACCTCAACGCGCACTTCCAGACGGGCCTGCGCAACCTGCTGGACCAGGCGGTCGTCGACCGCGTCGACGAGGCCGAGGAGGTTGTCGTCGACGCACGGTTCACGATGGTCGACGAGATCCCCTTCGACTTCGCCCGGCGCCGGATGTCGGTGGTCCTCAACCGCAACGGGCTGCTCGGCGCCGCCGGCCGCCCGGAGCACGTCATCGTCACCAAGGGCGCGGTGGAGGAAGTCCTCGCCCTGTGCACCCATCTGACCCACCGCGGGGAGCGGAGCCCGCTGACCGCCGAGCTGCGCGCCGGGGCCGCGCGGACCGCCGAGGAGCACAACCGCCGCGGGCTGCGGGTGCTCGCGGTCGCCACCCGGACCGTGGCGGATCCCAAGGACGTGTACACCGTGGCGGACGAGGAGGGCCTGACCCTGGTCGGCTTCCTCGCCTTCCTCGACCCGCCGAAGGCCGACGCGGCCGCCGCCCTGCGGGGCCTGGCCGGCAAGGGCGTGGCCGTGAAGGTGGTCACCGGGGACAACGACCTGGTCGCCGCCCGGGTCTGCACGGAGGTCGGCATCGACGTCGGCCGCGTGGTCCTGGGCAGCGAGACCGACGGCCTCGACGAGCCCGCGCTGCGCGACCTGGCCGCCCGTACGACGGTCTTCGCCAAGGCCAACCCGGTGCAGAAGGCCCGGATCGTCCGGGCCCTGCAGGCCGGCGGGCACACGGTCGGCTTCCTCGGGGACGGCATCAACGACGCGGCCGCGCTGCGGGACGCCGATGTCGGCATCTCGGTGGACACGGCGGTGGACATCGCGAAGGAGTCCGCCGACATCATCCTGCTGGAGAAGGACCTCGGCGTGCTGGAGCAGGGGGTGGTCCAGGGCCGGACCACCTTCGGCAACACGGTCAAGTACATCAAGATGACGGCCTCGTCGAACTTCGGCAACGTCTTCTCGGTCCTGGTCGCCTCGGCGTTCATCCCCTTCCAGCCGATGCTCGCGGTGATGCTGCTGGTGCAGAACCTGGTCTACGATCTCGCCCAGCTGGCCACCCCCTGGGACCGCATGGACGAGGAGTACCTGCGCCGGCCCCGCAACTGGGACGCCCGCGGGATCGGCCGGTTCATGGTGGCCATCGGCCCGATCAGCTCGGTCTTCGACATCGCGATGTTCCTGATCATGTGGAACGTGTTCGGTGCGGACAGCGAGGCGCACCAGGCGCTGTTCCAGTCCGGCTGGTTCGTCGAGGGGCTGCTCTCGCAGACCCTGGTGGTCCACATGATCCGCACCCGGAAGATCCCGTTCCTCCAGTCCCGCGCCTCCTGGCCGGTGATGGCCGCCACGGTGCTCGCGGTGCTGGCCGGGCTCTGGCTGCCGTTCTCCCCGCTGGCCGGCGCCCTGGGCTTCGTACCGCTGCCGGCCGCGTACTTCCCCTGGCTGGTCGGGGTGCTGCTGGCCTACTGCACCCTGACCCAGCTGGTGAAGACCGCGTACATCCGCCGGTTCGGCACCTGGCTGTGAGCACCGGAGCGGGGGGGGGGGGGGGGGGGGGGGGGGGGGGGGGGGGGGGGGGGGGGGGGGGGGGGGGGGGGGGGGGGGGGGGGGGGGGGGGGGGGGGG
>NZ_JBVIDV010000029.1:0-94665 GCF_055572195.1 Streptomyces sp. NPDC030809 | reverse complement strand
ACGAACCCGGCGACACCACCCCCCAGGTCATGCCTTCGACAGAGGGGACACAGTCATACCGAGCCCGGAGGCCAGCGGCCCCATTGCAGGACCGCGAAAAACATAACGGGGGAGGAGGACGGTGGATGAGCAAGCCGGTAGTGGAGCTGGTCAGCGGCGCGGCGCAGAGCGCCGGCGGCCGGCTGGACGCACTGGCGGTGGCGCAGGTGGCCACCACAGCGCCGACGGGGTGATCGTGCGGTGCAACCGGCAGGAGCTGCTGGGCCACCCTTCGCGGCAGGTGGTGGGCCGGCCCATCGCCGACACTCCTCCCCGGCGCGACCGCAGCCGTTCAAAAGCCTGCCGAGCCACCGCCGGTGAAGCCCCCGCCCGGCCCGCGCCCGCCGCGGTCACCCGACTTCCATAGCAGCACGCCCACCACCACGATGACGCCGGCGAAGGCGGCCATCATGAGAACGAACCCCACCACCATGGTGATCAGCAAGTCCATGTCAGCCGCCCCGTCCTGTCCGCCTGAAGGGGCGAAGCCAGTGCACCAAGCCCGGTTCGTCCGGCGTAGGGATCCGGGATTGCGAGGTCGTCCACCTGCAGTTGGGCATGGCCCCTGCAACGGACACAGCAGGAAGGCAGCGCCTCATACCGAGGCTGTAGCCATGCACGTCGAGCGCGAGGGGCGCCGGACGGCGATGCCCCCGGAGCAACAGCGCTGCTCGAGGGCGGCCAGCGACGGGCCGGCCGCCCTCTGGCCTGCGCCCGATGGTCAACCCAGGGGTGGACGACGCCAAAGGAGGCCGGACTTACCCTGCGGGGATGCACGAAGGCAGAGGGCGGTTGCATGTCGATCCGCTCGTGATCGATACAGCGTTGGCATGCGTCCTGGCGGCCGTGACCATCATCTACGCCCGCCAGGGATACGCCGCCCGGTATCAGCGGGAGGGCTGGCCGCCCTTCGGCCTCCTGGCCTGCGCGCTCAGCCTGGCGGTGAACCTCCCGCTCTCCCTGCGCCGGCGCGCGCCGCGGACGGCGTTCACCGTCTCCACCACCGCCTTCCTTATCTATACGGCGGCCGGGTTCCAGCCGTCGGTGAATCTGTGGGCGCCGCTGCTGGCCTGCTACACGGTGCTGGTGCGCCATCCGGTACGCCAGGCGGCATGGGCGGCGGCCGTGACCGCGGCGGCCTGGCTGGCCAGCGGTCTCGCGGCTCTTCTCTCGCCGGAGCTGGCGATCGCGCAGTCCCTGCTGGCGGTCGGCATCGTGTGGGCCTTCGCCCACGGCAGCCGGCAGCTGGCCGAACGCAACAGCCAGCTCGCTGACCTGACCGCTCAGCTGCGCCGGGAGCAGGAGCTGCGCGCGCGGCATGCGATCACGGAGGAACGGCTGCGGATCGCCCGGGAACTGCACGATGTCGTCGCCCACCACCTGTCCGCGCTCGCGGTCCAGGCGGGCTTGGCCGACTTCGTGTTCACCTCCGACCCAGCCGCCGCACGCGAGGCGGTCGTCTCGATCGGCGCGAGCAGCCGGCAGGCCCTGGAGGAGATGCGGGGCCTTCTCGGCGTCCTGCGCGCCGGCACCGACGGCGGCGGTGAGGGCGAGCAGCTGTACCAGTCCTCCCCGGGCCTGGAGCGCCTGCATGACCTGATAGAGCGCACCCGCGCGGCCGGACTCGAGGTCACCGCGGCTGTGTCGGGCCGACGGCGGCCGCTGCCGGCGGGGGTCGAGTTGTGCGCCTACCGGATCGTGCAAGAGGCGTTGACCAACACCGTCAAGCACGCCGGGCCCGGCACGCGGGTCGAGGTGCGCCTGGCGTTCGAGGCCGACCGGCTTGTGGGCCAGGTGAGCGACGAGGGCGGCAGTATCGAGCCACCGGCCCTGCCGTCGAACGGGCTCGGTTTGCCTGGCATGCGGGAGCGGGCGACACTCTACGGCGGGTCACTGCGGGCCGGTCCCCGAGCCGAGGGAGGGTTCGAGGTCCTCTTCACCCTCCCGCTGGCCCCGGAGGACAGCGGGGGCGGATAGCAGCCCCCTTGGGCGAGCGGGGGAACCGGCGGCGATGACACGCCTGTTGATCGTGGACGATCAGATACTCATCCGTGCCGGACTCGCGGCCCTGGCCGCCGCCGCGCCCGGCTTCGAGGTGGTCGGACAGGCCGCCACGGGCGAAGAAGCGATCGAACTCGCCGCCGACGTGCGCCCGGACGTCATCCTGATGGACATCCGCCTGCCCGGCATGAGCGGCATCACCGCCCTGGAGTACATCCTCGGCCAGGCCGCCGAGCCCAAACCGAAGATCGTCATGCTGACCGTGTTCGACCTCGACGAGTACGTCTACGCCGCCCTCAGGGCAGGCGCCAGCGGCTTCCTCCTCAAAGACACCCCGCCCGAGCGCCTCCTGGCCGCGCTCGCTCTGATCGCCGACGGCGAGATGCTGTTCGCCCCCACCGTCACCCGCCGGCTCGTCGAGACCTTCGCCCACCAGCCGACGACCGTGCGCGAGCAGCCGGCTTCCCTCAAGGACCTGACCGAACGCGAGACGGAGGTCCTGCACCTGGTCGGGCAGGGCCTGTCCAACGAGCAGATCGCCCAGCGCCTCGTGGTCACCATCGCCACCGTCAAGACCCACCTCAACCGCGTAATGGCCAAACTGGGCCTGCAAAGCCGCGCCCAGGCCGTAGTCGTCGCCTACGAGAGCGGTCTAGTCTCGCCCGGGCAGGGCGGTGCGCAGCGGCCCCGGCCGTGACGCTGCTGCTTGCCTTTGCGGCCGGTTCACTTGATCAGGCGGAAGCCGGGCTGGGCGGCCCAGGCCCGCAGGAAGCCGGCCGAGCCGTAGGCCATGGGAGGCTCGGTCGTGGTCGCGATCACGCCCTCGAGGCGTGCAATGCTCGGCGCCTGCCCGTACCGCAGCTCGGCCCAGGCGACCCCTTCGCCCATAACCTCGAGGATGGCGGCGGTCAGCAGGGCGGTGGCGGTGTGATCGACCGCGTCGTTGAACATCGCGGAAACCGTGACCGAGTGGCTCGGGGCGAAGCTGATGAGACCGGCCACATCCCTCTCGTCATCGTCCGCACCGAGGACTGAGCCCTTGACGTTGACCAGGAACGGTCGGGGCCCTTCGCTGCCGTCGATACCGAGTACCCCGCCAGGGATGCTCACGTCGAAGGAATCGTCCCCCGTGTCCTCGCAGCGCGACGCGGAGTCCCGCAGGAACCGGCGAAGCCGTGACAGCGTGGCCTGCGACGGGGCGCGGGCAGTTCGATCACCAGCACCGGCCCCGTCATGAGCCGGACCGTACCGACGACGCGTTCGCATCCCCCATGGTGCCTCCGTGTTCACAGGTTGCGAATCTCGAACGTCGCGCGGGCTTTGTCGAAGAGGTCCTGAGCCTTCTGCGCGGCGGTCTTGTCGTCGGGAACATCGACCGACAGTGTGAGCCGTTCCTGCCCGGAGGTCACCACGATCAGCGTCTTCTGCAACCTGCGCTGAGCGCCCGTGTCGTTCTGGTTGTACGTCTCGGTGATGATGGCCGCGTCCCTGCCCTGATGGGTGGCGGACTCCACCTTGGCGATGCGGGGCGACCCGCCCTGCGGGGGAGTCTCGCGTTCGTGCTCGCCCTTCCACCGGTCGGCTATCCCGCGAGGGGTCTCGGTGACCTTCTCCTTCCTGTCCACCCAGATCCACACGTCCCCCTTGGCAGGCCGGTACGACGTGCCCCGGTACGGGCCGCTCTCGTTGTCCAGATCGTCGTGGGTCTGGATGGTCCAGTCGGCCGGGGCCGCAACGCTGAGCTTCATCCGGTACTCGTCGTAGCGCCTCCAGCCATCCGGTACCTCGTCACCGGACAGGGCCAGCACGAGGGTGAGGACGAGCACCGTGACGGCGGCGACGGCGCCGGTGGCCATGCCCGCACGGCTGCGCAGCCAGCGCCGCACCGCGCCGGCGGCCGATGCCTCTTCCGGCGAGACCGGGGCCGACATGGTGGGCACGTAGGCCGCGGAGGGCGCGGGGACGGCCGGCACGGTGAGGGCGTGAAGCATCGGCCGGGCGCCCTGGGCGGTGAGGCGGCCGTCCGGTTCCTTGCGGAGCAGGCCGTGCAGCAGCGCGGTGAGCTCGCCGGCCTGCTGGGGCGGGGGCAGCTCGGCGAGGAGGATCGCCTGCAGGGTGGAGGGGGTGGTCTGCCGGCGGAAGGGGGAGACGCCTTCGACGGCCTGGTACAGCATCACGCCCAGGGACCACAGGTCGGACTCGGGGCCGGGACGGCGGCCCAGGACCCGCTCCGGGGCGATGTACTCCGGCGATCCGATGAAGCCGCCGGTCTCCGTCAGCTTCTGCTCGCCCTCGACCTGCGCGATGCCGAAGTCGGTCAGGACCACCCGGTCGTGGCGGCCCAGCATCACGTTCCCGGGCTTCACATCGCGGTGCAGGACCCCAGCTTCGTGCGCCGCGGTGAGCGCTCCGAGCACGGCCAGCCCGATGCGGGCGGCCTCCTGTGGGGCCAGGGTCCCTTCTTCCAGGGCTTCGGCCAGCGAGCGGCCGCGCAGCAGCTCCATGACGATCCACGGTCGGCCGTCCTCGCTGACCACGTCGTAGATCGCGACCACCGACGGGTGGTCGATCCGGGCGGCGGCGCGGGCCTCGCGTTCCATGCGCAGGTAGGCGGTCCGGCGCTCCGCCGGGGTGAAGTTCTCCGGTACGCGCGGTTCCTTGACGGCTACGTCCCGGTCGACCACCTCGTCGCGGGCCCGCCACACGGTGCCCATGCCTCCGGCGCCGAGGCGTTCCAGCAGCCGGTAGCGGCCGCCGACCAGACGGCCGGCACCCACCTGGGCGGCCCCGCCGCCAACCGCCGGCGAGGCGGCCGGCCCGGCGGCTCGACCCGGCGGCGGTTGCGGTGTCCCGGCTGGGACCGGGCCGGCCGGTGAGCCGTTACGCGGTTGCGGTGACCGGGACACGGGCGCCGGCGGCTGAAGCTCGTAGGAAGTCTGGTCGTCGCCCACGTGATCCCCCGTCGTTGAACCGGCCGCATGCGGGCCCAGCGTGCAGTCGACACCGCCGCGTGAAGCGGCAGCGTTCAACGAGCACCCGGCCCTCGGGCGCCGCGCGCACGCCTGCTCCGCGGCCTGCCGGAGCCACCGTAGTCCGCGCAGCCCGGCCGACCGTCCCCTCCCGGGTGGATCTTCCTGTGCAACCAGCACAGCAGAAGGCGGCCATCTCCACCCCAGGGTTGATGTCGCCCCAGCCGAGCCCCGGTTCACCAGCGAGCCAAGGGGGTGGACCGAAATCCAGGGAGCGTGACCCTCTTGTGCTCTGGCATGCTGGCGTCGGTCCAACAGCTTCGAAAGGGACGATGCCGCGTAGACGTCCCCTCCCAAGTCCGCGCCCATCAGCGGCACCTGAGGCGTCAGCCATCAGGCGCCTGTGCCGGGGTTGCCGCGTGGTTCCGGCGCGCTGGCCGCGGCGGTGGCCCGCCTGGAACACGAGCGACTGTGGCCCGGGGCGATAGCCCAGGCGCTGCTGCAGTGGTCGAAAACCGCCCACCGTCCCAGCCGTGCGCTCTCCGGCGGCTGTGGCTGCCCGCTGTGCGCCCCCTCCCACGCCACGGATGAGCGGACGGTGCTGGAGGAGGCGCTCCACGCCCTGCCGCCGAAGGCGGCGCGGGAACTGCGGTGCCTGGTGGAACCTCTCGACGCCGTGTACCTCGCCCGGACGTGGCCCGATCCGTTCGCCTCACCCGACGACGGCTGGTGGGCGAGGCGCCGCTGCGGATAACCGCCGTTGCCGTGCCGGACGGCCTGCGTCGTGGCCAACTCAGCAGCCCGCAAGGGCGGGTCAGCGGTCGGGCGGGAAGCTGCGCGCGGCCAGGCCGAAGGCGAGACCGCCGAGCAGGAACCAGGGATTCCACAGCAGCAGCGTCCACGTCCGCTGCTCTGGGCTCACCTGCAACCCAGCAGTGTCCGTCAGCAGCAGCGCTTCCACGAGCAGGCCGCGCAGCACCAGCGTCGCGCAGACGCACCAGCCCAGGGCCCTGATCACCCGGCCGTCCACGCCCCGCGCCCAGCCCCCGCCAGACGCCACCCCAGGCCGGCACCGGCCAGGCACAGCAAGCCCACGCCCCACAGGCCCACCGCCACGAACCAGCCGGGGCGCTCGTGGGCCAGCGGCCCCGCCGAGACATCCAGGGCCCAGTCACCTCCCAGCGCCCAGTAGAAGTACAGCGCGGCGAAGGCAAGAGCCCAGACGACCGCGCTTCGCCCCCACACCCTCGAACTTCCCCGCGGACGTTCACCCATGGGCAGGAGCATGACATGGTGATGCGGTGAAGCACCGGTGTGCCGACGCGCTCGCGGCGGCACCGTGCGGGGCATCTTCGGCCGCCGACCGCGGCGCCGCCGCCCAGACCAGCGGTGGAGACGCTCGGTCTTCGGCTCAGCAACTCCAGAAGTCGTCGCGTTCTTCGAGGACGCGCACGTCGCCCAGCGTGGGCTTCCACGCCCCCGTACGGCCCCGGGCCGGGATCGAGTGCCGCAGCGGTCGTACGTCCGCGAACTCCCACAGCGACCCGTCGCCGGCGGCGGAGCGGCAGCCCACCAGGCGGCCCACGGCGAAGATCAGCCCGTAATGGCGCGGCCGCGCCCGCGTCCGTGCCGCCCTGGCCGCCGACAGCACGGAACCCCTCGTGCTCGTCGCGATCGACAAGCTCGCCGGTGAAGGATTCGACCAACCACGCCTGGATTTCTGTTCCGCGCCGCCGACGCGTCCAGTCCCTGCTGCGTCCCGAGCCAATCGGCCGCCGGGTGCCGGTTGCACCCGCACTGTTCCATCAGGGACCGCGAGAACTTGGGCTCCCTTGCCCGTTTCTCCCGCATGTCGCGACGGGCTGCAGAGACATCGAAGTGTGTGGCGTGGGGTCGTGCCGTAGCCTCCTGGGCTTGTGAACAGCAGCTTCCTCCGGCAGCCGGAACTGTCCGCCGACGCGTTCCTCCGTGCCCTCCGCGCCCGTCTGCCCCACGAGCCCGTGGAGCGGGCCGTCATGCCCGGTGACGTCGAGGTGATCGGGGTGTCCGTGGCGCGCCGGGAGGTGTTCGCCGTGTGGGATGAGTGGCGCAGGAGGCACGGGGAGACCGGCTGGTGGCCGTACGTCACGCTGCAGTCGCCGGACGGCCTGGCCCGGTGCCGTCGGCAAGAGGACGTCGGCGAGGTGGTGGAGGGCTGGGTGGCCGAAGTGGCGTGTCAGGACCACGACGCCCGTGCGGCGTCCGTCGTGGTGTCGAGCTTCCGGTGGTCGATGGACTGCGCCGCTGGCGACGAGGAGGATCAGGAAGGCTGGCGCGACGACTACGACCCGGACCGGCTCGCATCGCAGTTGGCGCCTGCGCGGGCCCAGCCGCTGCCGGGGGTGTCGCGCTGGGGAACCGGTGACCGGGACTCCTTCTGGGGGCAGAGCCGGCGGTGGATCAACTTTGTGCCCGTCAGAGGCGGTTATGAGGTACCTGTGGTCCTGCCCCACCTCTACGGGACAGGCAATTGGTTCGGCTACGGCGGCCGTGTCCTCACCCCCGCCGACGATGCTGCCCTGCTCCGCCGCTGGCACGAGCAGTGGGGCGCCGAGCTCTTCCTCGCCCAGGGCCCCTATCTGGAACTGGTCGTTGACAGACCACCCCTGGACCCTCGCGACGCCGCGCGAGCCACATCGGAGTTGCAGGGCTACTGCACCGACACGGTGCAGCACCCCCAGCACGACGGCGACACCTGGGTCCGGTCGACGGTGTGGTCGCTCTGGTGGGACTGAGTCCCCGGCTAGCGATCCCTGCGCTGGGCGCACATCCCGAGCCTGCTCGGCTTGGGGAGACGGGGCCGGGGCCCTTCCACTGTGCACCCCCGGTCCTACGGGTTCCGTCGGCCGCGTCGCCCGCCTTGGGCAAACCGTCGAGGTCACTGGTTTCGGCGGCGGCCGCCGGGGTCGGCAATCGCGACGAATGAGGGCGAGGCCGAGGGGGAGCAGGAGCAGCATGGGGCCTGGCATGCCGCGGGTTAGGGACCGGTGGGGGTGGGTGGGGTGGGTGGTCCGTAGAAGATGTTCAGGGCGTTCTGGAGGTCGTGGAGGGCTGCTTCGGCGTCGTGGAGTTCGTCGGTGGTGGGGGTGTGGCCGCGGCGGATGAGGGGGGCGAGGGTGGTGGCGCATCCTCCGGCGAGGTGTCCGAGGGGGCTGTGGGCGCGGGCGCCGATGAGCGCGAGGGCGCAGACGGCGTCGCGGAGGCGTTCGATGCGTGCCTGCGGTGTTGCCCCCAGGGGGCAGGGGGCGAGTTGGTGGAGGAGGGTGTGTGCCTGGCGGCGTTCCTCGTCGGTTGGCACGGCGACCTCGACGGCGGCGCGTTTCATGATCACACGGCAGGTGTGGCGGATGCCCGGGGTGGCGGCGGTGTTCACGGCGTGCGCGGAGCGGGGGTCCGGCACGCCGGGGTGGGAGGTGGTGAAGAGCATGGCGGGGGGCGCCGTTTCCACGGTTGGGAGCCCATTACGGTCGGCTTTTCCGCAGTGGCGCGGGAACGGAGTCCGTCATGCGCACGCGTGGGTGGTGCGCAGCCGAGTAAGACCTCCCGTACCGTCCTGCAGCCACACGCTACGTGACCTCGTGGTGGCGCGGGGTCCCTCACCAGACCAGGCTGGTCGTACCTCCAGTGTGCCCCCGATCGGACCGCCGACACGGGAGCGCAGGGGATACGGCCTGCAAGGGCCGGCGGCGGGTGAGGTGGCGAGGTCGGCACGGCCGGACGGTGTGCCCGGCCTGTAGGCCTGCGACGGCCGGGGCGCTGCCAGGCGGGGGGTGCGGTGGTCAGGTGTGGATGCGGTTGTTGGTGCCGTCGTGGTGGTCGGCGGTGGGGTCGTCGAACCAGTGGTCGCCGGCGGCGAGGTAGCGGAAGGAGTGGCTGCCGTGCGCGGGCAGGCTGACGCTGGCTGCGCGCGTGCCGTCGCCGCGGGGTTCTAGGGGGTGCGCGGCGGGGTTCCAGTGGTTGAAATCGCCGACCACGCTCACGGGTCCGGCGGGGTCGTCCTCGGGAAGGACGAAGGTGATCTTGGTGCGGCCTTTGACCGTCTTGCGTTCGATCACGTCAGCTCCGATTCGGTAGTACGGCGAGGTCGTCCTGTGGGCGGACGGTGCCGGGCGTGCAGCGTCTGGCCCGTCGCGCGCCCGGCGGGTGCCCCCGGGCCAGACGTGGGCGGGTGGCCCGGGTCTGGTGCCGGGTGGTCCTGCGTGGTGACGTTCCGGCCGGTTCACGGTGGCACGCCGAGGGGGCGTTGTCGCGGGTGGGCGTGGTGGTGGCGCCTGGATGGGTGTGCGGGGTTGGGCCGGGTGGCGGGAGCTGGTTGAGCGTTCAGCCAAAGGGCCGTGTGGCGCAGGGTGCCGGGCGGGGATACGTTCGCGGCGTCCCAGTGGTTCGGTGCCGGGCGCGCCGGGCGCGCCGGGCGCGCCGGGCGCGCCGGGAGCGAAGGGGTTTGCGTGCACGAGGTGACGGTCCGCACGGATGCCGGCGGGGTGCGGGTGGTGGTGTGTGCGGGGGAGTTCGACGTGGACGCGGTCGCCGGCTTGTCGGCGGCCTGCGCGGAAGCGGCTGTCTCGAACGGTGCCCTGGCGGTGGATGTCACGGCTGTCGAGTTTGCCGACTCGGCGTTTTTGAACGTGTTGATCACCTGGCGCCGTAAGGGCTCGCTGACCTTGCTGGGGCCGTTGCCCTACCAGCTGCACCGGCTGTTGGACGTGACGGGAAGCCTGCCGTTGTTCGACGTCCGCACCGCATCCTGACAGGCGGGGGACGGCTTCCGTCGTAGCGGCAGGCGAGGCTCGCGGCGCTACCGAGATCAGGCTGCACCGGCTTCCTTGGTGACGGTGACGCCGGCGAGATGGGCCGGCCGGCTGCTGTACACCGCGGCTGGCTGCGACGGAGCCCGGACGCCCGGGGAGCCGGGGGCGGCTCGGTGCATCGACAAACCCAACGGCCAGGGTGCTGAAACGTCACGCTCCGGCCGGTGGCTCACGCCGGCGCACCAGGGTGACCGTGAGCTCCAGGGCCTTGAGCGCCGGTGCGTGGGGAGGTTGGTTGGTGTCAACGGCTTGGTATGGAGTGGCTGCCGGTCTGGAGTGGCCCCGATGTGAAGGGGGCGGTGTCAGTCATCGCTGGGCGTCCAAGCAGCTGGGTGATCTCGTCGGCCGTGGTGCCCACGCTGGAGATCGCAAAGTAGACGTACTGGGTCAACAACACCCGCGGAGACCACCGACGCATCCGCACGACCGCCTCCTCAGGGCTGTTTCTCGGATCAGGTTCGGAGCCAGATGAGGATGGCTGCGAGGGTGACGGTGTGTCCGGCCGGACCGGCTGACCGCGGACAAGGCCTACACCTCCCGCGCCAACCGGCGCGTCCGATCCTGGGCGCGCGTACCCGCTCCAGGACTGCAGGCAGCTGGGGTCCGTCACCGCGGTGACCAACCGTCAGCAGCAGTGCCGGCGGGCGACACCGGCCGTCTGCCACCCGATGGATCTTGGTGGCGAGACCGCCCCGGGAACGACCTGAGCATTCGCCGGATCGACCACCTCCACCAGGCGGCCGATCAACGACCGCACGGCCGGATCCCGACGAACTGCCGCCTTCGCCTCCCCCTTTTCCGAGGCGGGAGGCCGCGGGGCCTGCCTCGCGCCCGCCGCGTGCTGGTGGGCACGCACGGACGTCGAGTCGATGGCCGCGTTCCACTCGACCCTGCCGGCGGCCTCCTCCTCCGCCTGCAACCGGGTGAGCAGCCGCTGCCAGGTACCGTCCGCCGACCAGCGGCGATGCTGCTTGTAGACGGTCAGCCACGGCCCGTAACGCTCAGGGAGACCCCTCATTCGTCAGATCACCCGCCCCATCCCCCCCAGCCTGAACCCCCAACAGCAATCACCGCAGGAGATCCGGGAAACAGCGCTTAGTAGTGCTTGGTCGCGGGCGCGGTGTCACACGCTCCACGGCTCCAGGACACTCCACGTGCCTTCGACCGCCTCGAAAACCAACTCCGAGCCTTCGAAGACTTCCTGCACGTTCCCCGGTCGAAGGCTGCCGAAGCGCTCAGCGCACAGGTCGACCTGCATCAGCCCGTCGAACCGGGTGAACTGCGGGGGATCGTAGAGGACCCACGCAGGGTAGCCCTGACTCTCGTCGATCCGAAATCGCTTCACGTCAACCAGGTCCAGGCACACCGGCTCCCACCGCAGGGCCTCGTCCACCACCCGAACGTCGATCACAAGTCTGACGGCCCGCCCCCGCGCTTTCCGTCCGAACTCCTGGTCAAGGATTACCCGGCGGACACAGGAGTCACCGAACTCGTAGCGTGCCAGCAGTGCTGCGATCCCGTCATCGGTCAACGCGTACGGTCCAAGCCTTCGAGACGGTACCGGTGCTCTGAGATCCACTCTGCTCCCTTGTCGAGGTGACCATGGTAGGAGAAACACCCAACCGAGACGACGCGGCAGACCGCGAACCGTCAGCGCGCTGCCACAGCTCAACTTCCGCCGTAGGTCCGGGGTGAGATCGTTTCCCGCACGGCCGACACAGAGGAAGCAGAATCCGACGTTGAGCATGCCGTCATCGCTTGATATCGACTGGCAGTCGTCGGCTTCGGCGAGTCAAGCCAACGGGACGTCGTCCGCCGAGCCAGTCCCTCCTGACCGAGGCGATCGAGCAAGCCGGCGTTGGCGAGTTCGACGGCAGCGAGTACGGAGGAGGCGAGATGCTCCTCTACGCCTACGATGGACGAAGATGCACTCTTCGCTGTCATCGCGCCCATCCTGAACGACTGGGTCTGGTGCAGGTTCTGGTGGCAGGTTTGGTTACGCGGCGTGGAGGTCCGGTGTGGTCATGACGGTCTCGTATGCGACGGGGGCGAGGCGGCCGAGTGCGGCTTGTCGGCGGCGTCGGTGGTGGGTCCGTCCGGTCCAATTCACGATGGCGATTCGTAGTTCCTCTCGGGTGGTCCGGCGTCGGCGGTCGAGGACGTTCTTCTGCAGCAGGCTGAAGAAGGACTCCATGGCCGCGTTGTCGCCGGCCGCCCCGACTCTCTCTATGGACCCGGCCATCCGGTGGCGTTCGAGTGCCCCGGACGAATTTTCCTGATCGAAATTGCGAGCCGCGATCGGTGTGCAGGATGCATCCGTCGACGTGTTCGCGCCGGGCACGGCGTTGTTCAGGGCTGCCACGGCCGGGCGGGACTTCATCCGCGCGTCAATGGAGTGGTCCACGATCCTGTTGCTCAAGACATCCTTGATCGCGCAGAGGTAGAGCTTGCCGTCGCCGGTGGCGTGTTCGGTGATGTCGGCGAGCCGGAGTCGGTTCGGGCCGACCGCGGTGAAGTTGCGACGGACGAGATCGTCGTGGACCGGCGGCCGGCCTCGGCACGGCGGCCGCGTTTCTTGCCGAACACGCTCGACCAGCGGTTGTCCCGGCAGATCCGCCACGCGGTCCGGTCCGCCATCGACGCCCCGGCATCACCCGCGCCATCCAGCGCCCCGAACTGGACAAGGCCGTCGCCTTCTCCAGCGAATTGCGCGCCTCCGGGGTTCGCGTCACCCTCGTCGTGCACGAGCACGAGCGGCTCGGCCGCGGCATCGAACTTGCGGCCCTGGCTGAGGAACTGAAGGCGGGCGACGTCGGCCTGGAGTTCCTCACCGGTGAACTCCAGGGCTCGCACGACCCCTCCGGCACCGTGCTGGCCGCCCTGTCCGGCATGGACCAAGTACATCCGCGACCGAACCCTGGCAGGCCACGAATCCGCCCGCAAGCGCGGCAAGACCATCGGCGGAGCGGGCGTCACCGACGACCACATGCTTTCCATGGCCCACCACAGTAGGAAATTGGCTGCCCTCCACCTCCGGGGAGGAGGCAAGATCGTCCCCATGACTGCTGAACGAAAATTCGCCGAGGCCGAAACCCTGACCCCGGTGATGCGCGAGGTCTTCGGCACCGACCGCCGCATCGCCGCCGTCGACCGCCTGCTCAACGGCACCAAGAAGGGCGTCTACCGTGTCACGCTGGACGACGCCACGAGCACGATCGTCTATGTCTGGAACGCCGACGAGGACTACTGGGACGGGCTGCTTCCGGACGGTCACGACGACCCGTCGAACCCGTTCGCCCACGCCTCCGGCATCGAGTTCTTCGAGGGTGCTACCCGTAGGCTGGAAGCGGTAGGAGCTCGTTCACCGCGACTGTTGCTCGCCGACCGCAGCAGGAATCTCTACCCGGCCGACATCGCCGTAGCGGAGGACGTCCGCGGCGGAACGCTGGAGGCGCTGCTGGAACACGATCCGGACGCCGGCCGGCGAACGCTCGCGCAGCTCTCAGACATGCTGCGGCGCATGCACGCCTACCGCGCGCCGGCGTTCGGGCGGGTGGCGTGGATCGATGGTGGGGGTGCGCCGCCGGACATGACCTGCGAGCAGGCCTACCTGGAGCGCACGCTGGTGAACATTGCCACCGCCGTGCCCCGTGACGTCCGCGCGGCCGAAGGCGAGGCGATGCTGGAGGAGAAGCTCCGCACCCTGCACGCCGCACTCGAACCGCGCGCAGAGCTGGGCGTGGTCCACGGCGAGCTCTGCGCGGAACACACCCTCGTCGGACCGGACGGGGAGCCCGTCATCATCGACATCGAGGGCCTGATGTACACCGATATCGAAGTGGACCACTGCTGGATGCGGATGCGCTTCGGCCAGCACTACGAGGCACTCCGCAACCCAGACCTCGACCCGCGACGCGTCAAGTACTACCAGTACGTCATGCACCTGGACCTGGTCGGCGGCCCGCTTCGCATCGCCGAGGGCGACTTCCCGAACCGGAAGTGGATGCTCGACGTCGCGGACTTCCATCTGCAGAAGGCGCTCGCCTACGAGGCATGAGCCCGCCGCAGGTCTTCGGCCGATCGCGGCTTCACACCGGCGCGGTGGGAAACAGCGCTCCGGGGGCCAGGTCCTACCTGGTGGCGTGCCCGATGACCACCGACCTCGCCACCGCCCGGGAATGGCTCCGGTCGTGGGCCGATGTCACCGGCGTCGAAGGCATCGTCTGCAAGCCCCTTACCAGCAAGTACAACCCCGGCTACCGCGGCTGGACCAAGAGCAGAAGACGGGACGCCACCGGGGGGATCACAGGCGCCGTCACCGGCACCCCCGGCCGCCCGCGGCTCCTGAGGAAGTGGCCCTGGTGTCGGTGGGTGCACTCCGCGGGGGACTGGGAGGCGGTGCGCCGCCTCGGCCCCGGCCGCCACGCTGGCCGGGTTGGAGTCGGTGGAGAATCCCACGGTGACCCTGGCAGCGGTCGCGGGGGTCGCGCGGGTGGGACGGGCCGCCGTGGTGAACTGGCGCCGCCGCCACCCCGATTTCCCTGCCCCGGTCGCGGTACGCAGGCCTCGCCCCTGTTTGCGCGGGCGGAGGTGGTGGCGTGGGTGCTGGCCCACGGCAAGATCGCGGTTCCGCACGTGGTGCCGTCCGGGACTCTAGTTGTCCGCCGTGCCGGCGGCGGTACTCGCATACGCGAGGCCGGCCGTCGGCTGCCCGTGCACCGGTCAGGACTGCGGGGGCATCGTGCCGTCGCGGTGGTGTCCCGAGCACGGCGACAGGGCCGCACCCGCGAGGGACGGCCACCCCGCGGGCGGGATCCGCTGCGAGGAGCGGCACGCAGCGCAGGCGGCCGAGAAATCGGCCTGCGTGCCCGATTCGCCGTAAACCTGCGTGCCCGATTCGCCATAAAATAGACAGGCACGTGTGATCACGGCCGGTGTAGTGGCCTAGGGTCTCCGCCATGACCAGAACTACACCGCCCCGCCCGGTGCACGTCGAGGCACTTTTCCCGAAGCTGGGCGCGTTCCGCGGTACGACGACCCGGCTGCACCCGCGGCGGGGGCGTCCGGACGCGTCGGTCAGCTCGGTCGGCGGTCCTCTGCTGTGGCCGGCCGACGAGCCGTGGCCGGTCTGTACCGAGCCGCACAAGCGCAGTAGCGGGTACCGGGTCGCGGACATTCATCGCGGGCGTCAGGTGCTCGCTGATGCCTGGGCCCGGGACCGGCCCACTGACGAAGAGCGGGTCCTGCTCAAGGAGCTCGGCCGCAGGCACCGCGAACGGGAGATCGCCGACACCGATCCGATCCCGTTGATCGGCCTGGTCCAGCTGTATCGGCGGGACGTTCCCGGCCTGGCGCCGGGCCCGGACGGCTGCGACCTGCTCCAGGTCCTCTGGTGCCCGTTCGAGGCGCATGGCCCGAGCCGCTACGGCTTGGCCCCGCACGTGCGCTGGCGCCGGTCCGACCAGGTTGCCGTGCCGCTGGACGCTCCGCCGCAGCCGGCGCTGGTCGGCTTCGAGGGCGCGGTCCCCGAGCCGTGTGTGCTGCACCCCGAGCAGGTCGTCACCTACCCGTACGCCGGATCGCTGCCGGCCAGGCTGCGGAGACGGATTGACGCCTGGGAGGACGCGGAGGAACGCAAGGCGGACAAGCGCGGCCTGGTCGACGAGCTGGTCACCTACCACCATGACCTGTCGATTCCACAGGGCTGCCGGGTGGGTGGATTCCCCTCCTGGCGCACGACCGACCCCCACCCGATGAACTGCGAAGCCTGCGCCGCACCCATGGTCCTGCTGCTGACCCTCGACAGCCGCGAGTGGGACGGCGCCAACGGCAGCTGGATGCCCACCGAAGAGCGGGACGTCGCCGAGCCCCTTCGGGACAGCCGGCCTACGCAACTCACGATCGGCCGAGACGGCCTGCTGAACATCTTCGCCTGCCCAACCGAGCCCGGACACCCGCACCGATGGAGCCTCCAATAGGCGGGGCAGAGCTTCTCGGACCGGGCGCCGTCACCTCCCGTGAACGTCGAACAGGACACGGCCCAGTGCCTGCCGAACCCGTGAACAACTGACGTCACAATCCGGTTCTGGCACAGATCTTGGGGACTCGTCGCGGAGCGTTACCCCGATGTTCGATTGCGAGGAGTCGGGTGCGCGTGAGACCGCGTACGCCTTGTCGCTCCACGACTAGAATTGACGCTCCATCAGGTATCTGGCGACCGCCACTGCGGTCGGTTGTGGACGGTGATGGTGCTGGTCATGCAGACCAATGCACCGTTCTGGGAATCGCTGGTGTTCGACGGGATCGACGATGTGGATGTCGAGGCGGTTACGACCGCGTTCGGCACGGTCGAGGTGGTGGCGAAAGGCCGGGCCGCCGGCGGTCTATGCCCGGACTGCGGCCGCTTCTCGGACCGAGTCCACGACCGATGTCAGCGCAGGCTGAAGGATCTTCCGCTCGCTGAACAGGGCCTCGTCATCCGGCTGACGGTCCGGCGCTTCATCTGCGGAGCCGCGGACTGCACGCGCCGGACGTTCGCTGAGCCGTTCTCCGGGCTGGCCGCCCCGCACGCACGGTTCACCAAAAGGCTCAACCGCGCCCTGGAGCGGGTGGGGCACTGTCTTGACCAGCGTCGAAGACCATCGCGTGGTCGATGCGCTCCCCACCCGTGAAGCCGGGCCGCTGGCCGCGTGGCTGACTCGCCACCCTGGCGTGGAGATCATCTGCCGGGACCGGGCGGGCGCCTACGCAGAGGGTGCCCGGCGCGGTGCCCCCGGTGCTCTGCAGGTCGCTGACCGGTTCCATCTGTGGCAGGGCCTCGGCCGGGCCGTGGAGACTTGTGTCGCTGCCCATCGCGACTGCCTGCGCAACCCATCGCCCAGCGGCATGCTGCCGTAGGCCACCGGACTTGTTTCCGGCCGACCGCAGGACGACTCGGAGCCCGTCGGCCGGCGGGCCGAGCGGAAGAAGGCCGCACACGCCCTGGTTCATGAGCTCCTGGCCCAGGGCCACTCACGCCGGGCGATCGCCGGGCACCTGGGCTGGGGCCTCAACACCGTCCTCCGGTACGCGAACGCCGCACGTTGGCAGGACACGTTCCGCGAGAACCGCCCACGGTCCAGCAGGCTGGACCCCTAGAAGCCCTTACCCTGATTCATTCTGTTGTCGTTGAACCGAGTCTTGCGTGAGAGTTCAGGGCCTGGTCCTCGATCTGGGACTTCGGGGGCGGAGCCGGCCAGCAGTGGGACGCCACCCCCCCCGGCGCCGCCACCGGCCACCGCCCGTCCGGGCCGGGGCTGGTCCGGTTGGGCGGCGGTTGAATTGCCGGCCCCTCGTGCGGGGGCGTTCGCTTCCGCAGCGGGATTCCACGTCGCCTTGGCTTGATTCGGCGCCTGCGCGGCCGGCCGTGGCCCTGGCCCTGCCGCAGGCAGGAGGACACCGGCCCTGCGGGCATGAGGAGGCGGGCCCCGCGCGTGCTGCTACCTCCGTACCGCCCGCTCCCTGCGGCTTCTTCGTCCGCGCGCCTCGCGCATCCCGCCGAAGGCTGCTTCACGTGTGGTGGTCCTGCGGGTAGGCGGGGCTGGACACCCATCGGTCGGCGCATAGTTGATTATCAGTCAAGTGGTGTCTCGGGGCCGGGTTGGCCTGTCGTTCCCTGCTGCTAAAGTCTCGATGGGTGGCCTGACCAGCGACCTTGAGAGGCGGCCTGACCAGCTGCCTGGCGCGACCACGGAGACCTGTCTCCGCGGCGCCACCACCATGTCCCATTGCACGGGTTCCGGGGGGAACGAATCATGAGGGAATTCCCGAAACGCTCAGCCGCGTCCGCGCCGGCCTTCAGCGGCACTCCTTCGTTTTAAGGCGTCGTCCGACCGCACGGTCTGCGTGCCCCCCTGTGGTTCTCGGCAGGGAATCCGCCCTGCCCGTGACGTGCCCGGCGCTGCGCCTGCACGGCGCCTTCCGGCGGCTCTCCGTTCTCCGCCCCGTCCCATCCCATCCCGTCCCGTACGCGGTGGAGCTGCTTGCGCTCCTCCATCCGCAGGCGGGTCCGGGTCCGGGGCCGGGTCCAGGTTCGGAGCCAAGCCTGCCGGACCGGGCTGCCCGTTGCCGTTACCAGAAAGATCTTCAACAGTAATGCGAAATGAAATGCGAACTGGCGTTCGCAGGACCGCCGTGCGTGCGGTCATGGGTGCCACCGCAATGGCAGCGGTCCTCGCGGCGGGTGCGCAAGGCGCGGCCTTCGCCGTTCCCGAGCCCGCGCACCAGGAGGCACGAGCCGCGGGTATCGGCACCACCGACACCCAGCGGGTCGAGGCCGCAGCCGCGGTGCAGCTGGATCCGACGGCTGATGTGATGCTGCTGAGCGACTACGACTTCATCCACGCCCTGTGGCGCAAGGCGAGCGATGCCGGAGAGCGGCTGGACTCGGTGCGCACGGCGGCCGAGCGGGCGATGGCGAGCACCGCGGCGGACGACCACGTGGCGTTCATCGTCACCGGCATCCACAAGGCGCTGAAGGAGGACCAGCAGCGCGAGCGGGACAAGGCCGAAAGGGACCGCGCCGCGCTGCAGGCCCGACAGCAGGTGCTGGTGGTGGTCGGCATCCCGAGCACCCCGGAACTGCTCGCGCTGAGCGACAACAACTTCATCCGGGCCATCGCCCGCCACGAGGCCTCCGGCCCCGAGGTGCGCGCTGCCGCCACCCGTGCCCTGCAGGGCGACGAGGCCGACTGGCGGGAGTTCATCGCCACCGGAGCGCGTGAGGCCCACAAGAAGGACGTGGCCAGGGAACTCGCGGAGCTGGAGGAGAAGAACCGCAAGGAGGCGGAGCTGCGCCGGAACAAGGCCGCGCGCAAGAACGTCGCCGCGTTGTTCCGCGTTCCGATGAAGTCGGGGCTGCTCGACATGAGCGACGACAACTTCATCCGCGAGATGCTGCGGCAGGCGCCTGCGGACCTGAAGAACTCGGAGCTGTACCGCGCGGCCCAGAAGGCGGTGCTCAGCACGAAGGCGTCCGACTGGCTCGACTTCCTCTACACCGGCGCCGACGCGGCCTACAAGCGCGACGACGAAGCCCGCCGCAAGAAGTTGGCAGAAGCCAACCGGATGCTGGCCCGGCAGATCCTCACCACGGCCAAGGAGCGCGGTTTCAACCCGCACCTCGTGGCATCGGCGGAGAAGGCGCTGGCGGGCGGTGACGTAAAGGTCGCGGAGTTCCTGTCCGAGGAGGGCCAGAAGAGGGCCCGGCGGCAGACTCTGCTGATCAAGGCCCGTGACGCCGAGGACCCGTTGAAGGGCTTCTCGCTGCGCCACACCGGTGTCAGCGGAGGGAAGATTTCCGCCGGTCCGGTGACCTCGGCCAGCTCGCAGGACATGCGGGACAACGCGACGTGGCTCGTCGTCCCGTCGCTGGCGGGCCAGGCCGGCTGCTTCTCGTTCGAGGCGGCGGGCAAGCCCGGCCATTACATGAAGGGCACCGTCAACCAGGGCGCGGTGGTTCTGGGGGCGAACGACAACACCGCGGCCTTCCGCAACAGCGCCACCTGGTGTTTCAACGATTTCACGAAGGGCATCTGGTACGACCACCCCGACTCCGCCGTGTTCACCTGGTCGGTCGCCGACAAGTTCAAGGTCCGGCTGAACCAGCGCAATGAGCTGGTGACGGGCGCGCCACCGGCCACCGAAGGCTCGATCGGGCTCGTCGGCTACCCCGGCTGGGCCGTCGTCGACCCGCTCGCTCCGTGACGGACAACGCGAGCCGGCCCCAGCCGGGCAGGACCGCCCGCGTCGGGCTGACCGCCTCGATGGCCGTTGCGGTCGTGGCGGGAAGCCTCATGGCGAGTGCGCCCCAGGCCCAGGCCCACGTCCCCCCGCGCGCGGGGATGTTCGGACGCGTGTCGGCCGGCGTGCCCGTCGTGACCTCGGCTTCGGCGGATCCGGGAGCGACGGGAGCGGCGGCGGCACTGGCTGCGGCGGCTGCCGGAGCGCGCGCGGAGGTACAGAAGATCGCTCTGTCGGGGCTCCCGGCCGAGCTGCGGACTTCGGCGTGGAACGCGCTGCGCAGTACCCGCGGCGATGCGGCCATCAGTGACTGGCTGGCACCGGGCGGGGGTTTCGAACAGGCCAAGAAGCGGCTGAAGGATGCGCGTCTTCGTGACCGGGAGTTCTGCGAACGCGTGCTGCGCACCCACCCCGCGGCGTTCGCGCCGCAGACCCGCGCAGCGGCAGAGCGGGCCCTGAAGGGTTCGGACGCCGACCGGGCCGCGTTCGTGAAGACCGGCTACGCCCAGGCACAGCAGAGGGACCGGGAAGCCCGCGATGCGGCTGCTGCCGAGCGGCAGGCGGTGCTGGACCGCGACCGGGAGTTCGCCAGGTCGCTGGCCGAGCACGATCCGGGCGAGCAGGTCCGAGTCGCGGCGCAGTGGGCGCTCCGGCTCGGAGCCGGGGACGAGGACGTCCGGGAGTTCTACGGGTTCGGCTGGGTGACCGGTGGAACCCTGGACCTCGAGGCCCACCGGCTGCGCACCACGGACTCCGAGGCACTGCGCCACCGGACGCTCGCGGTCCTGGCCAAGGCCGCGGTCGAAGCCGAGGCGGCACTGCATGACGCGGCCGGCGACGCCGCAGCCCGTACGCGGGCGGAACGCGCCTGGCAGGCCGTGGGGTCGCTCGCCCGCGATGCCCAGTCCGCATGGCAGGCAGAGCGGAAGCGGGCAGTGCAGCAGACCGAGAACTGGCAGCAGGTCCAGGCCCTCGCCCTGGCCGACGAGCGGGAGATGTGGAAGCTCCTCGCCGCGCCCGCCGGGGCGAACCGGCAGGCCTGGGCCAAGGAGGAACAGTCCGCGGTCGCCTCCGCGGCGTTCTGGCAGGACATGGCCGGCCGGGCCCGCGACGGCGAGAGCCGCGTCAAGGGCTGACCGCCCCGAGGGCGAACGGCGCCGAGGGTCCGCAGGCCACGCCCGCCGGGTTCCGGCAGGACCGCGCCGGACCCTCTCCGGGGCACGGGTGCTCCGCCCCCTTCGGTACGGGGGCGGGGCACCCGCCGCTTTCCCGCGCCCTTCTGCCCGGACCCCGGCGCCCCCGACGCCCTCCCCGGCGCCCCGACGCCCTCCCCGTCACCACCACCAATGGAGGAGATCATTCCCATGAGAGCACGACTTCGGCCCGGCGCCGGAGGACCACCGGGCCGTTTCCGTACGGCACTGGCCAAGGCGGTGTCCGCCAGCGTGGCCGCCGCCGTGCTGGGTGGGGTCGCCACGCCCGCCCAGGCTGCCGTACCTGCAGCGAAGGACCTCGCTTCCGCCGGGTCGCGCGCGCTGTCGGCCGTGGCCGCCCGGATGGAGGCGGGCACCCCCGCCCCCGTGGCTCCGGCGACTTCGCTGGCCCGGCTCAGTGCCGACGCCGACCGCCGACTGGTGGAGAACTACGCGGAGTTCGATGAAGAGGAGGAAGTCCGCGAGGCCGCCCGAGCGGCGCTGGCGAGCACGGACCCGAACGCGATCCGCGAGTTCCTGGAACGGGGCGAGGCCGAGGCCCGCAAGCGCGCCGTCGACAAGCGCAACGCCGCTGATGCGGAAAACCGCAAGACGATCGAGGCGATGCGCGGCACGGGCGGCCCGTACTTCAACGCCGAAGTCGAACGCGTTCTGAAGGCCACTGCACGGGACAGGGCGGACTTCCTGGCGTTCGGCGCGGACATCGCCCGCCAGCGTGACAAGACGAACCAGGACAACGACCGCAAGCGGGCCGAGGAGAACCGCAAGCGCGTCGAGCTGCTGGTCGCCACCGGCGGCCCGGAGGTGAAGGCGGCCGCCCGGCTCGCCCTGGCCTCGGGTGACGACAAGGTGATCGCGGAGTTCCTGGACAAGGGCTATCCGATCGCCGCGCAGAAGGACGCCGACGAGCGCGCCGCCCAGGAGAGGGAGCAGAAGGAGGCTCTGGCGGCGGCCGAACGGCTGCGCAAGCTCGCCGAGAACTCCGCCCGCGCCTCCGAAGCCCGAACCAAGCTGATCGCCGCACACGGGGACGCCGTGCGCGCGCTGAAGAACTCCTCCAACGCCATGAGCCTGGCGGCGGCCTCTTCCCGCGAGGCCGACCGGCTGCTCGCCGGCGACCGGGCCGGCAAGCGTCTGTCGGACTACACGGAGGTCAAGAAGGACGTCGCCCGGCAGGTGGGCTTCGCGGACACCGCTGCCAAGCATGCCCAAGTCGCCGCAGGCCGGGCGAAGGTGCAGGCCGAGATCCTGGTGGAGACGGGGCTGACCTACGGTACGCAGTGGTCCGAGGTTGCCTCGGGCATCTCCGCAGCGTCCGATGCCGCGTGGCGGGCCACCCAGACCGCCCAGCACGCGGTCGACGCGACCGCCGCGACCGCTGCCGGCCTCAATTCCCAGAACCAGGCCCAGCTGCACGAGAAGCAGGCCAGGGCATGGCGGGCCAACGCCGAGCAGCATGCCAAGACGGCGGCCGAACTGGCGCGTCAGGCCAAGGGGCAGGCCAAGACCGCGGCCGACGCCGCCGCGAAGAGCCGGCAGGCCCGCATCGAGGCGGAGCAGGCCGAGAAGGACGCCTGGGAGCACGCCCGCAAGACCCGCGAAGCCCGTCTGGAAGCCCAGCGCCAGGCCAAGATCGCCAGTGAGCAGCGGGCCGTCGCCACGCGCGAGCGGGAGCTTGCCGCTGCCGCGAGGGTACGGGCGGAGCAGGAGCGGGACCTCGCGGCGCAGGCCCGGGCCCGGGCGGACGCAGAGGCCCGTACGGCTGCCGCCAAGCGGGCAGAGGCGAAGGCGGCCGCGGCCACTGCGGCGGAAATGCGTGCGAAGACGGCGACTCAGGAGGGCATCTCCTCCAAGGCCGCGCAGCTCGCCCGGGACGAGGAGACCAAGGCCCGCAACGCGCGCAACAACGCGGTCGAGGCCGAACGGCTGCACAAGGCCGAAGAAGCCAGGGCCAAAGCGACCGAGGCGCTGGCGGCAGCGGCGAGCGGAAGCTCCGACGCCGCGCTGGCACGACAGGCCGCGGACGCGGCGCGCTCCGAGGCCGACGCGGCCGGACGAGCAGCCGTCACCGCCCGCAGCGCCGCCAACGCGGCCGCGGACGCCTCGATGAGGTCGCGGGCGGCCGCCATCGCAGCGGCCGGTGCGGCCGCACGGGCCCGCGCCGCCGAGGCCGCGGCCCGGGCCCACGCCGTACGGGCCGACGCTGCCGCGAACAAGGCCGAGGCCGCCGCCTCCGCCGCCGACTCGGCAGCCGGCAAGGCCGAGGCGCAGGCCGCCCTGACGCGGGCCGCGACCCAGCGGGCCAACGCCAAGGCGGCCGAGGCCACCGCGCAGGAGAACCGCGCGGGCGCCGCCGCGCACGCCGCCGCCCGACTGGCCGGACTGGCCGCCGTACAGGCCAACCACGCTCTGCAGGCTGCCCACCGCACCCGGGACGAGGCCGACGGAGCCACCCGTGAAGCGGCCATGGCACAGCTCCAGGCCACCGTCGCCCTCCAAGCCGCCGGCGGCGCCCGGAGCACGGCGGCAGGCATCGCCGACCCGGCGAACACCGCCATCACACTCACCGCGCCCTTCACCGGCAAGGACATCGACGCCGACTTCGCAGCGGCGGTGGCCAACGCCGCACTGAAGATGGGCCAGGAGCAAGTCGCCTCGGCCGAGGCCAGGGCGGCAGAGGCAGCCGAAGCCGCCGAGGCCGCCGAGGCGGCGGCGAAGCGGGCGAACGCACAGGTGGCGCCCGCGTTCAAGGCGGCCGCTGCGGCGGCCCGTTCGACCGCGGAGGCCGCCCGCTCCTCGGCAGCCGCCATGAACTCGGCCGCGCAGGCCGCGCAGGACGGGGCGAAGGCCAGGGCGGCTGCGGCACGGGCCGGCCAAGCGGACGACCAGGCCCAGGCCGACGCACAGCAGGCCCGCCGGGCCGCGGACAAGGCCTACGCCGACGCCGTGGCGGCCCGGACGGCCGCCACCCAGGCAGAAGCCGAGGCAGAACGGGCACGAAACGCCGCCACGGAGGCGGAGAACCAGGCCACAGCAGCCCAGAGCGCCGCCGCCCTGGCAGAGAAGGAGGCAACCGCCGCCCAGGCCGCGGCAGCACAGGCGGAGAAGGACGCCGCGGACGCCGCGAAACTCGCCACCTCCGCCGAAGAGCACGCCAAGACCGCCGAGACCGCGGCCACGAACGCCAACCAGCACGCCCGCGAAGCCGACGACGCGGCCAGGAGAGCCGAGGAATACCAGCGCGAGCGGCAGCGCAAGGCCCGCGAGGAAGCATCCAAGGCCCAGCCGTCCGATCCCGTCCTCGACGACCAGGTGAAGAAGGCGCTCGCGGCGGCCGGGCTCTCGCCCGAGGCCTACGAGCAGGTGCGGGCCCTGGCGGAACTCGACCTCCTCGACTACCTGAAGTCGAACGGTGCCGAGATCCTCGTCGAGCTCTTCCTGGAGGACATCAAGGCCTGCATCGACGACCCTGACATCCCGACCTGCATCTGGGCCGTGGTCCAGAACATCGGCCCGGCGAAAGCCGCCAAGATCGTCGGGAAGCTCCCCAAGGTCGCCAAGGCCATTGCCGGAATCAACGCCTTCCTCGACAAGACCGCGGACGCGCGCAAGCAGCTCAAGAAGTACGAGGAGGCGCTGGGGAAGATCAAGGCGGCCGCCTCCTGCCTGGTGGACATCGCCGGGCAGGGGAAGAAGTCGGGTGTCCGGCGCGGCGGCGCGGCTCCGCTCGCCACAAGTGCCCGGTCCGACTCGGCCGGTCCGTCCGAGGCCGGGTACGGCCAGGCGGCCGGGACCGTCAAGGTCCACCGGTGGAAGCACCTCCGGCAGGTCGACGGCCTCGACGTCAACGATCGCAGCCATGTCGTGCCGGCGGGGGTCTTCGCGCTACCCGCCGGTGGCCCGAAGAAGGAGGGCTGCCTCCTCGCCGACGGCGACGAACTGGTTCTGGGCATCAACGGCCCCGACAGCGGAGACGTCCTGGCCGAGGCCCTCCAGAAGGAGACCGGCAAGCCCTACTTCACATTGAACGGCGGTCCGTGGGGCCAGATGAGCACAGCCGACCCCAACAAGCCCCTGTGGATGGTCGCGGTCGAAGAGGCCGCACAGAATCCGAAGATCAACCTCACGTTCTCGCTGGACGGGCTGCGGAAGGCCGACGGAAGCGAGTTCGAGACGGCCGAGGAGGCCCTGCGGTACACCGTGGCGCGAGGCAGGACCTACACGACCCCGGAGCTGGGCCTGAAGCACGGCAACCAGACCGCCTGGGAACTGGCGACCGTCGTCAGGGCCTCGATACTGAACGAAACCCGCGAGCTGAAGGACATCACCTGGTTCTGGAACGGAAAGAAGCTGAACGACCCTCCGGCCTTTGACTGGCGTTCCACCACCGACATCGACAAATAGACCAGCAGAGCACCTCCTGCCGGGGCAGCCAGACCTGCTGCCCCGGCAGCACGGCCCACTGCCCACTGCCCGCCGCACCGAACGAACACGGACGAACCATGCACCCCGAGCCGGCCGACCTCCACATCCCACTGGACACCCGCACCTACCCGGAGCTCGCAGCAGACGCCGGCGACCCCCTCCTCGGCCTCCATCGGATCGCCGGCGCTGCGGGCGCCGCGCTCGCCCCGAGCCGGCCCTGGGGACCTTGGGACGCCTCACAGGACTCGATCGCGGTCGCCGTGGAAAGCGACCGCGGGACCTGCTTCGTCACCTTCGAACGCCACCAGCACGTCATCGGGGTGCGGTGCACCCGGCCCTGGATCGGCAACGCCCTCACCGGCACCGTCCCCGCGCTCCAGGACGCCGTCGCCCTGCTCGACGCATGGCACAACCGCCTGCCCCTGGACGAGATGGGGCGCCAGTGGCCGACGCTCACCACCTCACCGTTCGCCGTGGCGCTCGAGCAGGGACGGGCCATCCCGTACCAGTGGCAGGAGATCCGCTCGCTGCCCGCCGGCCTGATCGACAGCCGGCTCGTCGAGGCGGCCTACACGGCACCGCAGCTGAGGGCGCTCTTCCCCATCGTCTCCCATGGCGCCCTGACCTTCAGCGACACCCCCGTCCCGCCCCACCCCGACCACTTCCCCCGGGCCAGCCCGCACGGTGAGCACGGATGGATCGTCGGCAGCGCGGGCACGTCCGCATCCGACCGCCTGGTGGCAGCCACGGCGGAAGAGGCCGTCGCCTGCCTCCTCCGGCTGCTGCCCGGGTCGTAGAGGTTCGGCCCGTCCGTAGCGGACGGGCCGAACCCGCCGTCGACTCCGGCGCTTGCCGAACACCGGCCCGCCGACCCCGGCCTCTCACTGGACCTATTCGGCTCCTCTGACAGTGCCGCCGAGGGGCTCCCCGGGCGAGGCAAGAAGCGGTTCGTCTTCGGGGTTCATCGTCGTACCTCCGTCGAGCAGCCGGTCCAGCGCCGACCCCGCCGCCCGCACACCCACCGCAGGCGCGCCTGCCGCGTCCGCGAGGTGGGCGGCTTCGGCTACGAGCCGGGCGGCCGCGGCCGGGACGGCACCTGCGCTGGCCGGTGCGGGTTCGATGATGAACCGGCCGCCGAGGTAGGTCGGTCGCCGGTCGCGTGCGGGCCGTGTCCCGATCCGTCCGGCGGGGTGCCGGGTCAGGAGGGTGAGGATGCCGAGGGCGGCGGTGAAGGGGTTCTGGCCGGCGATCTGCGCGTGCCGCACCGCCCAAACCGACGCCAGCCACAGGCCTACGGGTGCGGGTCCTGCCCAGGACCACCAGTCGTGGGTGCGGATCAGGGCGAACGCTCCGCCGCCGAGGAGGAGTTGGGCGGGGGTGTAGGGGCCGAAGGGCATGGTCCAGTCGCCGAGCTTGCCCAGCACCCAGGGATGCCGCCGCGCCTTCGTATACGCCCGCGCCACCGCAGCCTGCGTCTCTTCGCTCACAGGACACCGCCCGTCCGCGGGGCTTCGACCACGACGACGGCGTTCGGTCCGGTGCTGTTGGCGGGGTGCTTGATCTCGTCGGAGACCATGTCGGACAGGTCGTTGCGGGACTGGTAGATGCCCAGCGCCAGCACCATCGCCAGCAGTGCGCCGATCCCGGCTTTCAGCGACCACTTCGTGGCGATCGTCACCACCACGACGGCCAGCAGCAGGAAGACCAGGGCGCCCTTGGCCCAGTCCGTGGCCGTGGCGATCAGCGAGTCACCGACCTCGTCGAGAACCCCCGCCAGCACCGCCGACGCCTCGCTCTGCAGCATGCTCACCGCGCACCCCCACGCGTGCCAGCCGGCGCGGAGCCGGCCGAGTCGGAACCGGCCACCGCCGAGGACGGCGATGCCGCCGCGCCCGCACCGAACGCGCTGATCTCCCACCGTCCGGCTCGGGCGGTCGCCTCCAGCCGGTACTCCAGCGGCCACCGCACCCCCACCGCATCCACCCCGACCACCCGCACCCGCACCCGGGCCCGCGCTCCGTCGGTCGGGACGCCGTCGGCGACGGCGGTCTCATTGTCGGCGGCGACGTCCTCCACGTCGATCCGCGTATACGCGGTCCCGGCGGGGGTGCGGAGGGTGGTGCCGGGGGAGAGGTACCGCTCCACCCCTGCCCCCGCGGGTGCCGGCGAGGTAGGCGCGCAGGAACTCGCCCACCGAGATTGCCAGCGGCCCGCCGGAGGCGGCCGGATACGTGAACCCCTCGCCCGCCTCGCTGTGGGGGGTGGTGTCGGGGGCGGCGACTTCACCGGGCGCCCCGGTCACCCTGAGCGGGCCGCCGCCTTGGCCGCCGATGCCGGAGACTGCGAAGTACCGCACCGCCGCACCCGTCACCGCAGCGCTGCCGGCGCTGGCCTGGTCGGTGATCGCGGCGACGACCACCGTCCAGCCGCCGGCGGTGAACGATGTTCGCACCGCCATCACCCGCACCCCGCCGCCGGCCGGCGCGGCCTTCTCCGTCCGGGGCCGCCGGGGAAGATCCACATCCCCTGCCAGGGCGCGGACCGCTGCCGAGGCGGGGCTGTCGGGCCGGGCATCGTCGGCGCGCAGCCACAAGTCGACGAACACCTCCGCCACCCCGGCCGGATCCGACGGCTCCTGCACCACAGCCTCAGCCCGGCCCTGGGGTGCGGCCTGCACGACCGTGGTGCGCGGCATGCCGATCGCGACGGCCAGGGCGAGGGGGCCGGCGGCGAGCGCGGCCCACACCGGGACGCGTACGAACCGGCGCCCGGCCGGGACCGGCTGCCGGGCGGGGACGGTCTCGGGCCGCGTCGTGCGCAGGCCTGGGGTCGGCGTGCTGGCGGGCTGTCGGGCCGCGGTGCGGCGGCGGGTGGGTGAAGCGTTCGGTGTCATCGAGGACGCCTTTCCGTTGGGGTGCTGTCGTGCTGCACCCCTACGAAACGGCGGCGACCTCACCGCTTTCCTCACCACGACCACCCCCCGGGGGTCACGGAAGGAGAACGGAAATCCCGGCGACTCACCGGTGACTTCACCGGCAGACCAGGGAACCTCCCCACTGCAGGTCAGCGCCTTGCGGGGCTGGAACCTCACCACTGTCCTGGTGAGGTCACTGGTGACTTCCTCTTGCACCTCACCGGCGAGTTGCGGGACTTCACCAGTGACCTCACCGGTGAGTTCTGGGGACCTTACCGTGTGGCTGCTGAGTCTCACCGGTGGCTTCTCCGGCCTCACCGGTTCTCCGGAGGGGGTGGTGAGTATGTGGAGCGATCGCCGTTCGGGCCCCGGTGCGGGGGGTGGTGGTGTGTCAGCGGGCGCTCACCTTACTGGCGGTGCATGGTGACTCGCCGGCTGCCCCGGGGGCCAGTGAGATTCATGCCTGGGCGGTGGGTTCGCAACCCGCCCAGGCTGCTGATCGGCTGTTGCCGATCTTGACGTGCCGGACCGGCGTGAAGTGGGATGCGGTGAGAGGTCGGCATCGAAAAGCGGCACAGCCGCAGGGGGTTTGGCGTGTTCATCGCGGAAGAGAGCGTTTTCGATCCTGATGAGATGCTGAGCCTCTACGGCTCGGTCGGCTGGGAGGGCTATACCGCCGACGTCGACAAGCTCTGCCGCGGCCTGCGGAACTCTCACCTCGTCATCACCGCACGAGACGGTTCGGGGACACTCCTCGGACTGGCCCGGACCGTCTCCGACGACGAACACATCTGCTACGTCCAGGACGTCGTGGTCGACCCGGTGCATCACCGGCAGGGCGTCGGCCGGGCCCTGGTCGAGCACCTCATGCAGCGGTACTCGCACTGCCGCTTCTTCCTCCTCTCCACAGATCACGAGTCGTCGCCGGAAGGCAAGCGCAATCACGCGTTCTATCGGAGCCTTGGCTTCCTGTCCTACGAGGAGAAGCAGATGGCGGGCTTCGGACTGCCCAGGAACCGCCCTGACCTGCGTGACATGACGCAATAGAGACTTGTTCCCACGCCGGCCGCAGCGCGGACCGTCCCCTCGTGACACTGACCGACCCCAGCCCGGCGGAGGTGGTCTGGTTCCCGCTGAATGTTCCGCCGACGATGAGCGATCGGATGCGCGAACTCGTCGCGCTGGTCGACAAGGACGAGCCCGGGCCGTGGTTCGCGCTGGCACCGTGCCCGCCCGTGGAACGGGTCTGTCGAGGTGGCCCAGCGAACGATGGGTTGGAGGCGGTCTATGCGGGTACGGCTCCGGTGCGGATGGCGAACTCCCGCAGGCCGGGCACGCGCTTGGGGCCGTAGAGGAGGTTCGCGGTCAGCGCCTGGAGTGCCGGTCGGCGGGTCTCTTGAGCTGCTTCTTGTTCGACGTGGCGTAGCGCGGTGAAGGTCTGGGGGCCGGTCCCGAGCGCATGCCACATGCGGGCGAAGTCGGTCCATGCGCGGGCGCGGCGTTCCGCGGTCGGCATCAGGTGAATGTTCAGGGCTTGTGCGAGGGGCACTGCTTCGTCGGGGGTGCCGAGCACGGTGTGGACGCCGATGCGTGGACGTGGGCCTGGGCTTTGGTGGCCTCGACGGTGAACAGGCCTTCCCGCGGCCTGTGGTCGCGTTCGAGCTGTCGTCGGCCTCGTCGGCCTCGTCGGCCTCGTCGGCCTCGTCGAGCAGGGCGAGCGCGGTGGTGCGGTGCCGGGGACGTACGACGCCGTCGTGTTCTGCCGGGACCGGTTCGATCAGGCGGCGGGCGGCGACCGGATGCGCGCTCGCGCCTCCCACCTGCAGGAGGCCGTCGGCAAGAGTCTCTTCGACGCCTGTACGGGCATCGGCATTCCGGTCTTGGAGCTGCCCACCGGCCTCACGACACCCGAGCGCGTCCGGTGGGTCGGGCACGAGGCGACCGCGAGGGGAATCCTGGCATGACCGCGGGCGCCGCGCCGCCGGCCACAGCCGTGCAGTCTCCCGGCGCTCGCCTACGGCTTGAGGTACTGCAGGACTTGGGCGGCGAGGTCTGTGACGGGCTGGGTGCCGTCGAGGACGAGGTCGGCCTGGGCACAGGAGGGCTCCACGTGGGCGTGGTAGGCGCGCACGGTGTTGGCGTAGCCGAGGAGTCCGGGCAGGGGGTCTTTGCCTTCGGTGATCTTGCGGATGGTCTTGCGGACGACACGGACGTCCGGCGGTGCATCGACGAAGACGGACCAGCGTGCCTGCTGGGCGAGGTCGGGGAGGGCGAGCGCGAAGATGCCCTCCACGATGATCAGCGGTGCTTCCGCGTGGGTGACCCGGGCGGCTTTGATCCTTGCCGGATCGAGCGCGTTCGGGTCGCTGAAGTCGATGGCGCGGCCGGGCTGTCCGTCGAAGCGGGGGACGCTCGGGGCCAGTGTCACGTCCTGGTGGTAGCAGAGGTCGAGATGAACCAGGCCCGCGCCGGGCAGGAGTTCGGCCACGGCGCGGGCCAGGGAGGTCTTGCCGGACCCGGCGCCGCCGCCGATGAGTAGGAGTGGGGGCGATGCCGGGTTCTGGTTCACGTGCGGGCGCCTCAGTCCAGGGGTCGTTTTGAGGCAGCGAGTCTAGTGATGCGGCAGCCCCCGAAGGGGCCGGTTTGCGTGAATTGCGGCGGCTTCGGTGATGACGGTGCCGGGGATTTGGCCGACCGCGACAGGGTCGTCGCTGGTCAGGGACGCGCTCGGTGCAGGGATCAGGATGTGGTGGCTGTCCGCGGTGAGGGTAGCAAGCAAGGAGGCGTCCGCAGCGCGCTGCCGAGCGGGCATCTGGGGTGTCATGGGGGCTGGTCCGTGCCGGTCGCGCATGCTGGTGGTCTTTGCTCGCAGGTCGGGCTGGAAGCGGCACCGGGCCGGCGAGGCTCAGGTGGGGGTGAGGGCTCGGGCGTGGTGGATGAAGTCGGCGACGGGCCGGTCGTTTTGCCAGGGGGCCAGCGCGGTGGTGATGTCGCGGATGTAGTCGTGGGCGCGGGTGGAGCGGACAGTGCGCAGGATGTCGAGTGCGCGGTCGGCGGCGGCGAGGCCTTGGTCGAGGTCGCGGTCCTGGAGGTGGCTGGTGGCCAGGACCGCCATGCGGATCCCGACGGCCCGGGTGAAGCGCCCGGTGGGCATGGCGTCGGCTTGGCGTGCCCAGCTGAAAGCGGCTCGGGGGCGGCCCAGGTCGCGGTGGATCTCGGTGGCGTCGGTGGCCAGGCGGGCGTGGGTGAAATAGGAGAGCCAGCCGGGGTCGTGGGTGTCGGGGCGGATGGATCCGAGGAGGTTTTCGGACTGCGCCAGCGCGGCGCCGGCGGCTTTGGCGTCTCCGGCACGGGCGTGGGCGCGTGCCTGGGCGAGTTTCGCGAAGGCCAGCACGCGGGGGGCGGCGTGGCCGCGGCCGCGCTCGAAGGCCCCTTCGGCCATGTCTGCGGCTTGCTCGGGATACCCGCGGAGGTAGGTCTGCAGCGCCATGGTGGTCAGGACGTAGCAGCCGACCTCGGTGTTGCCCGCGGCCCGGGCCAGGGCGAGCGCCTGGATGAAGTGGCGTTGGGCAGCAGCGTGCTGGCCGATGTCGAACGCCGACCAGCCCACTACGCGGGACAGCTCCGCCGTCGCAGCGAACAGCTCGGCGCCGACTGCCTCGCTGTAGGTGCCCGACAGCAGGGGGGCCGCCCGGAGCTTGAGGCACTGGGTGACCGAGGAGGTGCGCCAGTTCCCGCCGCCGAAGCGCGAGTCCCACAGCCGCGCTTCGTCTGCAGCCTGCCAAAGCTCGTCGAGATCGCTGCGCCCGACGCGCACGTGACCGGTGCGGGCTCCGGCAGCATGCGCCGGGCGGGTCAGCCAGCGGGTGACCGGCGTGGTGTAAGCGGCGACGGCGAAGCCGGCCGTGAGGAGGTGTCGGCGTTCCACGGTTCTCCAGTAGGTCGCGGCGACGCGTACGGCGTCGGCGGGGTCGCGAGCGAAATCCAACCCGATGTCGGACTGCTCCCGGTCTCCGCCGGGCATGCCGATTTCCTCGACACCCACGGGACGACCCAGGCGTTCTCGCAGGACAGCGGCGATGAACTCCGGCACTCGCCCTCGCGGGATCATCCCGAGATTCACCCAATTGGCGACACTGGTGTGCTCATAGCGCGTTCGGACACCTGCCTGTGCGGCAATCCGGTTGACGCCGGCGGCCAGGGCCTTGTGGCTGATCGCTGCGGCCTCGATCAGCCGGGCCAGGTCTTCGTTGGGTGTCTTGCCCTGCCGCCGTCCGCCCACCATGCCCCCTCCCGCCGCCGTGCTCCTGCGCCCGCCGGAGCACTCCTGAGCGTAGGCGGGTGCCAACTCCCTTGCACGCGCGTGTTCGTTGTTAGCCCCCCGAGTTCGCCTCCCGCGGCGCGATGGACGCCGGTTGAGTGGAGCTGTGCCTCGGCTGCCGAACGGCGCCTGAATCCGGTGCATGTGCGGATGGGGTTCGCAGAGCAGCTCACAGGCCCCCGACGCGGTGCCGGCGCTGCGCCTGCCACCGAGAGCCGTCGCACGCTCCATCAGAAGGGAGACGAACATGCAGTCGTACGGAGGCATCGCTCTCGCGCCCGGGCGCCGCCCGCCGCGCCTGTTGATCGACGGGCTGGATCTCGTCGGCACGACCACCCTGGCCGACGAGCTGATGAGGACACTCACCGACCACGGCACCCCCGCCACGCTCACCCAGAGCTTGCTCGCCCAGCACCACCCGACGAAGGCACTCCTCGACCGCCTGCCGGTGCCGTACCACCGCCACGCCGGCGCCACGGCCACCCATCTGATGGCACGTTACGGCCTTGATGCCGCTCGCTCTCGCCTCGAAGCCCGGCGGACGGCCTTGCACACCGCTGTTCTGATTCAGGACAGCTCTGTGGACTGCACCATCGCCGCGGCCTTGCCGAAGGACCGTTCTCGAGCGCAGCGATCGCATTGCGGGCAGCGCCCCTGTTCGCGCGCTTCAACGTCGTTGCACGCCTGCACCCGGACCCCGCGGTGCGTCGTGCCGGCCGCGTGAACGCAAGCCTGCCGGGGTTGATGACGGCGACCGCCTCACCGTCGAAGACGAAGGGTTCGCCCCCGGTTCAACGCCGCCCTGCTCCACCACCGGGGTCGCCGGCACGGCACCGTCCTCGCCTTCGACACCGCCAGACCTGCAGCCGCAGGACATGGTCCGCCGGATTCCGGCGGCCGCGGGCCTCGACACCCCGCCGGAGCCTGGCCATGACTGGGCCTGATACCAGCCCCCGCTGGCGGACCGCCGTGGCCTGCGACGCAGCAGGCGCAGCCCACCTTGATGCGCTGACCGCAGACCTGCACGCCAGCACCATGGCCGGACGGGTCGTCGACCCGACACCGCCGCCCCCGGCCATCTCCCCGACTGCCTGAGCATTCGCTCCGCGGCGGGCAGCAGTCCTGGGTGCGGCACGCCTGAGCCGCATCGCGCCGCCGCAACGCCGCCCAGCCCGTGGGCCCGAGCGGCTCCACACCGCCTGCCGACCAAGGAGGGCACCATGCCCCGCTCCCCGCGCACGCCGGTTAACGGCCGGATCGTCATCCTCGGGGCCGGACCATGCGGTCTGGCCTGCGCCTACGAGCTGACCCGCCTCGGCTGCCACGACTTTCTGCTGCTGGAGGCCACCTTCGCGCCGGGCGGGCTCGCCTCTTCCGTAGTGGACGGGGCCGGGTTCACCTGGGACCTGGGCGGCCACGTGGTCTTCTCTCACTTCGGCGAGTTCGACCGGCTGCTGGCCGAGCTCTTCACCGGCAAGGAGCTGCTGCACCACGACCGCTCCTCCTCCATCCGGCACGGCGACGGATGGATGCCCTACCCCTTCCAGCAGCACCTCCATCACCTCCCGCCGAAGGACGCCGCGGCCTGCCTGCGCGACCTCCTCACCGCAGGCCCCGACCCCCGCGGGGACTGTGCGCCGGTGGACTTCGCGACCTGGCTGGTCACCGTGTACGGCCAAGCCCTGGTGGACCGCTTCTTCGCCCCGTACAACACCAAGGTCTGGGCGACGCCGCTGGAAGAGATGGGCTCGGCATGGGTGGCCGAGCGGGTGGCCCCGGTTGATGTCGAGGAGATCCTCGCCGCGTTCGTCGGCACCGCGGCGCCCGCGCGCCGGTGGGGCCCGAACGCCACCTTCGCGTTCCCCGCGTCCGGCGGCACCGGCGAGATCTGGCGCCGCCTCGCCGCCCGCCTCCCCGCCGGCCGCCTGCGCACCCACGCCCGCGCGACTGCCGTCGATCCGGCAGCCCGCACCGTCACCCTCGCCGGCGGCACGAGGATCGGCTACGACAGCCTGGTGGCCACCGGACCTCTGGACCAGCTCGCCGCCATAACCGCCACCTGCCCGGGCCCGCTCCGGACGGCTGCCCAGAACCTGCGGCACACCACCGTGGCCATGGTCGGCCTCGGCTACCGAACACCGACCACCGACGCCCGGTCCTGGCTGTACTTCCCGCAGCCCGACGTGCCCTTCTACCGAGCCACGAACTTCAGCAAGTACGCGCCCGCCAACGTACCCAGCTCGGACGTGGACGCCTACAGCGCCTGGATGACCGAGACCTCCCTCACCCCCGGCCAGGACCTCGACCGCGACGCGCTGGTCCGCTCGTGCGACCAGGCCCTTCGCCGCCACGGCCTGGTGCCGCCGCAGGCGCCGCTCGCCAGTGCCCACATCGAGGTGATCCCGTACGCGTACCCGGTGCCCACCCTGAGGCGCGACGAGGTCCTGGCACGGGTGACGCCGTGGATGGAAGAGCGCGGCATCTATCCCCGGGGCCGCTTCGGGACCTGGCGCTACGAGATCGGCAACATGGACCACGCGGTGAAGATGGGCATCGACATCGCCCGCCGACTGGTGCACGGAACGGGCGAGGAACTCCTCGCCGCAGCACCCTTGGCGCCCTCGGCCTCCGCAGCCCCGGTGGAGTGCCGGTGATGGCCGGCACGAAGGCGGCCACGGCGCTGTTCGCCGGACACCGCTTCCGCGTCGTCACCGACAGCGCCTTCGGCGCCGTCCAAGCGCGCTACTTTCGGGCCTTCGTCCCCGAGCATCAGCTCGCCCCGCCGTGCGGGGAGGAAACGGCTGTCCGGGTCCGCCACGACGCAGCCCTCTTCCAGGACCGGACGGCCCGTGTCGCGGTCGCCGCCTCGCTCACCGTGGTGCCGTTCCGCGGCGAGCCTTACCACCGCTGCACGCTGGACGACACCACCTGGTGGCGGCCCGCCCCCAACACGCACTTACCCCTCGACCACCTCTACGCCCGGGAAGCGGCGGGCAGGCAGATAGTGCTGCTGAAACCCGGCGCCGAGCGCGGCGAGCGGTATGTGATGCGCGTCGTCCGCGAGGTCGTCCTGCGATGTTCCGAAGACCGCGGCTGGACCTCCTTCCACGCTGCCGCCGCTGCCCTCGACGACGGCGGTGTGCTCATCGCCGCTCCCTCCGGGGCGGGCAAGACCACCGTGCTCACCGCACTGGCCGCCCACTGCGGAGCGGACCTGATCGCATCCGACCGTGCCCTGGTGACCGCCGACGCGGGGATGGTGGCCGGGGTGCCGATCTCGGTCCGGATCGGCGGCGGCACCCTGTCCGCGCTGGCCCCGCGCGAGGGCCTGCCGAGCCCGCACGCGCTGCCCGGAGCCTTCGCCAGCGCCCGCAAAGCAGCACTGACCCCGCGCAGGTTCGCCGACGTCTTCTGCGCCCGCGTGCGGGAGACAGCGCCCCTGCGGCTGGTCGTCGTACCTCGCCTCTGCGACGACGGCCGGCCCTTGACCAGCCGCATCCTCGGCAGTGTGGGGGCCCGCACCGCCCTGGCAGCCGTGTGCTGCACCCCGCACGACGAGGATTGGCTCGAACCCTGGTTCGCTGACCGGACACGGCCACCAGCCGACCTGGCAGGCCAGGCCGCCGCCCTCATCGACCGCCTCGCCGCGGCCGTGCCCGTCCTCCAGGTCACGGCCGGGGTGCACAGGCCCGGCCTGCTGGAGAAGATCACCGACGCTGTGACGGGGAGGATGGCGTGTCAGTGAGCCGCATCGCCCTGGTGGGACCGGTCGCCGCCGGAAAGTCGACGCTGTCTGCAGCGATATCCGCCCATACCGGCCTGCTCCGCATCGACCTCGACGAGCTGTTCTGGGGACCGAACTGGACCCCCCTGGACACCCCCGTCTTCCACAAGGCCGTACGTGACCGCCTCGCCGCACCGGCGTGGATCGCCGACGGCAACTACGGTGGCGAAGTCGCCGAGATGCTCCTGGACCGGGCCGAGCTGGTCCTCTGGCTTGACCTGCCGCTGCACGTGTGCCTGCCCCGTCTGGTCAGCCGCTCGCTGCGCCGGGCGGCCACCGGCGAGGAACTCTTCGCCGGGAACCGAGAGACCTACCGCCACCTGCTGGCGGCAGACTCCATCCTCCGCTGGGGCCCTATGCACCACCACCGTCACCAACGCCGCTGGTCCACCCGCCTCCACCCCGACCACACGGTCGGCATGACCGTGGTGCGCCTGGACCGCCCCGCCACCATCACCCCTCAGCTGCACAGGCTCGGCCTGCTGCCCGCAACAGGAAGGGGACGCCCGTGATCGCCTCCGTCGTCCGCGTGCCCTGGCACACCGCCCACGGCGGCTACGACCGCCTCCTGGACCACCTGCCCGAAGTCCGCCGCATCACCCCGCCCCGCCACCTGAGTGCGAATCGGGTCTTCACAGCAGCCCACCGCGTGATGGGCCCTCACTGCCCCCTGCCGTTCTATCCGGCCGAGCACTTCGCCACCGATCTGCGCGTCCTCGCCTCCCGACAGCCAGCACACGTCCTGTACGGGGACGAGCAGTTCTGGTTCTCGCGCCACCGCACCGGTCCGACCGCCGTCACTTACCACCAGCCGCCCGACCGCCTCGCCAAGCTGCTGCCGCTCAAGGTGTGGCAGCGTCTGGCCCCGCGGGCGGATCAGATCATCGTCCTCTATCCAGGGCAGCAGGCCTTCTTCGGCGACCTGGTTCCTACAGAACGGGTGCATTTGGTACCGCACGGCATCGATACCGCCGCCTTCACCCCCGCGGACTCAACGCAGCAGCAGGGCCGACCGCAGGTGCTGACCGTCGGCTGGTGGCTGCGCGACTTCCACACCCTCGACGCCGTCCACGACCTCCTGCACCGCCGCTACGGCCAGGACATCGAGCTGGTCGTCGTCACCCGGCAGGCCGCGTCACGTCTGTGGCACCCGGCCGCCCGCATCCTCGAAGGGATCAGTGAACAGGAGCTGATCGCCCTCTACCGGCGGGCGGCGTTCCTCCTGCTTCCCCTGACCGGGGCCAGCGCCAACAACGCCCTGCTGGAAGCCCTCGCCTGCGCCACCCCGGCCGTGGTCACGGACATCGGCGGCATCCGGCACTACGCCGGCGACGGCCCGGCCGCTGCCCTGGTTCCTCCCGGCGACGCGTCGGCTGCGGCCGAGGCCGCAGAAAAGCTGCTCGCCGAGCTGGCACCGCCGACCACACCGCACGCCGTGCGGCTGCCCGGATGCGGGCCGAGGCCTTCGCCTGGCCGCGGGTCGCCGCCGACGTGCGTTCCGTCTACCGGATGCTGGAGGAAGCGTGAGCGCCGCCGACGTGTGGTTGGACGTCGTTGTGCCGGCCCTCGTGACGGGACTGCTGGCCCGTGCTCTCTGGGCCGCCATCGCGGTCGAGGCGAGTGCGCGTTGGCTGCTGGACGCTCCCGCGCACCGCCCCGCCGACGTGGACCCGCAGGCGCCGTGGCTGGTGGTGCTGCTGCCCATGCTCCGTGAACAGGCCGTCGCCGCCGAGTCGATCGCCGCGTTCACCAGCCTCGACTACCCCGCAGGCCGCGCCGCCGTCGCGGCCATCACCACCGAACGCGAGCACACAGCCCGCGACCACCACCGCGGACGCCTGCCGGAGCTCGCCGCCCCGCCCACACTGGCGGCAGCCCAGCTGCGAGGCATGTTCCCCGCAGCGCGCTGCCAGACCGTCGCCGAGACCGTGAACGCCGCCCCGCGCGAGGAACGCCTGACGGTGCTGACCAAGCTGTTCGATGCCGAACCGAGCACCGCCGACGTCGTGACCGCCCTGACCGCCGACCGCAGGCACGGACTGCCGCTGGTGCACTTGCACCAGCCTGACGTCGGGGGCCGAAAGCCGGGGCAGCTCAACTACGCCGTCGATCACCTGCCCGAGGTACTCGGGCCGCTCGGCTGGCGCGAGGACACCCACGCCCACCACACCTTCGTCCTGGTCTACGACGCCGACGCCGTCCCCGACCGGGGCACCCTGACTGCCTTCGCCGACGCCACCGCCCAACACCAGGCGTCTACCGGCCACACGCCGGCACTGATCCAGCAACAGAGGCTACCCCTACTGGGCCGCGCGACGGCGTGGGCCAGGGCCTCGGCGGTGTGCGGCATGCCGGCACCCTTACCGCCGCGGCGCGCCGTGACAGCCCCGAGAGGGGCGGGCTCGTCGGCCCGGGATGGGGCGTTGGTCTGGGTCTGGCCGTGCCCGGGTGGTAGGTGTGGGGGTGGGCAGGCCAGGGCCGGGCGGGTTGGGGGGCGCGGGTGGAGCGGATTCCGGTGACGACGACGGTATGCACCTGGTGCCGGGCGGCCGCGGGCCCATCGGCGGTGCGGTCCGCGCAGGTGATCGAGGCGGGCCTGCGGGTGACCTGGCACCGGCCCGAGTGCCCGCACTGGGTGGCCGACCGTCTTTTCGCGGGCCGGGACCGGCCGACCTGACTGGCTGCCGTCGGCCTGCCCGTGGGGGGACGCCGCACAGCATCCTGGGTACGCTCACGTGCGCACAACAAGTGACGAGGCGAACACGGGAAGGGGTGGGGGCCGGTGTGGCTCTCCGCTCGCGGCTGGCGCCATCTGCTGACGGGTATCGCCCTGTTCGCGACCGGACGGCTCGCCTACTGGGTGGTCGATGTCGCCCCCTCGGGCGGCGACCCGGTCTTCCAGCTGTACCTCGCCGCGTCCACCGCGGCCGGGTTCCTCCTCCAGATCGCGGGCGCGCTCCTGGCCACCAACGCTCTGCTGCGCCGCCTGCTGAAACTGCGCCACTGACCCCGGTCTCCCAAGCTCTCGGCTCGCCGAGCGGTGTGTGGTCCTCCTCGTCCATGTGATTGCCGGGCAATCACCGGCCGGCCCACTCCACCCCGAGCCCGGCGAGGGCTTCGAGCTGCTCGGCGTCGAGCCGGTCGCGGCGCTGCTTCTGGTTGGTGGGGAGCTGCTCGTGGGCCCGTCCGGGCAGGCCGCCCACCTCGGCCTCGAAGGAAGTGCAGCGTCAGACGGTGGTGGCTGGGTGACGGGAGGGGCGGGTGATCGTTTGTCAGGGCATGAAGGCAATCAAGCAGGTACTTGTAACTGCGGCGCTCGCGGGTGTGGCGGTTGTGTCCGTTCCGGCTGCCGCTCATGCGGCTGGTCCCGTTCCGCTTCCGGTCCCCGGTCCCGTTTCGGCCGTGCTCGGCTACCCGGGGCTCGGCTTTCCTGGGTACGGATTCCCCGGTGCGTCGGGCGATGTGTACGCCTCCCAGCTCCCTGCCCACACGCTCGGGACGGGGAACGTGTTCAACAAGAACGAGGTCCGTCCGGGCCACGAGGGCCTCTTCGCCAAGATCCTCAAGGGCATCGCGTGACCGTACGTCTCACGCCTGCGTGACACGCCGCCGGGGCTCTGCACGGAACCCCGGCGGTGGCACGATGAGCTGACCAGCGTTCCACTACCGGGCCCACTCCACCCCGAGGTCGGCGAGCGCTTCGAGCTGGCCGGCGTCGAGCCGGGCGCGCCGCTGGCGCTGGCCGGCCGGCCACACCCCCGTGCGGTGCTCACTCCCGTCCGACAGGCGCTCGACGCGGGAGCGCCCCGGAGCCCCGCCGCCTTCCCGCGCGAGGTACTGCGCCAAGGGCCTGGACGCCCGCCTCGAAGGCCGCCGCGCCCCGGCCCGACGCGGTGGTCGGCTTCTTCTTCGCGTGCCGTGCTGCGGGCCGGTACGGCCCGCGCCGCGGTGACGCCCAGCTTCCCGAGCCGGGTGTGCTGCTCGGCGTTGAGCCGGTTCCAGTCCCGTTGTTGGGCGGCCGGCCACCGGCCGATGTCCTCGCCGTGCCGGGTCACCCCCCGGGGGTGACGGTCTTCAGGCGGGCGCCCGGCCGTCGACGGCGCCGTGATGAGGGCCTTTCCGTATGCGGTGGGAGGGCCCTCGGTTGTGTGTGGTGGCGTGTTGCGGGGTGCCCGCGCGGGTGTCCGGCGGGCGGGGGTGGGTTAGGGGATGAGTGTGGTGCAGTCGGTGAAGGTGGCGTTGCTGCTTTCCTTGCCGCAGGTGTCAGGGCCGGTGCCGCCGTCGACGGTGACGCCGTCGCCGGTGACGTCGTCGGCGGTGCCGTGGAGGGTGATGGTGTCGTTGCCGGCCTCGCCGTTGAAGGCGGCTTGGCTGGTCTGGCCGCGTTCGGGGTGGTCGGGGGTTCCGACGGTGATGGTGTCACCGCCGTCAATGAAACCGCCGAGGATCTGCCCGCCGCCGTGCACGTCGGTGTGCGTCACTGCGGTGCTGTTCTGGCCTTCCGCGCCGCGGTTGAGGTCGATGCGGTCCGAGCCGGCGCCTCCTTCGATCGTGCTCCGGATGACGGGGGGTTCACTGATCATTTGGGCGGCTGCTGCTCCTGCGGGGCTGGAGTCGGAGCCGTTGCCGCCGGTGAGGGTGATGTGGTCGTCTCCGCGGTCTCCGTACACCTTCCCGCTGTTCAGTGCGTTCCCGCCGGGCAGGTTGGGGAAGACGGTGCTGGAGTTTCTTCCGCCGTTGCCGCCGGTGATGGTGATGGTGTCGCCGCCCTCGAAGTTCAGCGGTACCGGTCCGGGGTCGCCGCCGGTGACGACACCTCCCGTGAATTGGCGGCTGAATAGGTCTCTGAATGGCTGGACGCCGGTGCCGGCATGTCCGGCGCTGCCGGTGCCGGTGTTGTTGCCGCCGTTGCCGCCGGTGAGGGTGATGTGGTCGGCGCGGGCTCCGCCGGATACCACCCCCGACACAGCCGTTCCGCCGGTTCCGGAGGTGCCGTTGTTGCTGCCGCTGGCGCCGTCGCCGCCGTTGCCGCCGGTGATGGTGATGATGTCCGCGCCGTCGGCGGCGTCGAGCAGTCCGGGGTCCCCGCCGTGCACAGCTCCGATTCCGAAGTCCGAGCCCAGGCTGGCCACACCGTCCCCGCCGTGTCCGCCGGGGCCTCCGTTTCCGCCGCGGACGGTGATGCGGTCCGCTCCGGCCCCGCCCCGGACCTGTCCGGCAACACCTGGCCCTGCACCAACCGAGGTGCCTCCCACTTCCTGGCTGCCGTTCCCGCCGCTGAGGGTCAGCACGTCGTCGCCCTCGTCACCGTAGACCCGACCCTCCCCGCTCACGGCCATACCGCCAGAGATCTGGGCGGCGCCGGTGCCGGGGGCCCCGGTGATGGTGAGGGTGTCGTTGCCGCTCCCGCCACGGACGGTGCCCGTCACCGCGTCCCTGTCCACGAGCGAGCTGGCGGGCGTGCCGGTGATGTCGACGGTGTCCTGCCCGGCTCCGGCGTTGATCGTGCCGGCGACCCTCCCGGTCACGGTGATCTGGTCGTTCCCGCCGAGAGTGTTGACCACCTGTCCGGCCGGTACCCCGTTCGGGCAGCTGATCACGTCGTCGCCGGCCGTCGCGGTACCGGTGCAGCCGGGCGGCAGCGCCGCATGCGCCGCCCCCGCCCACAGCACCGGCGACAGCCCCACCACACTCACCGCCACGGCACGCGCGACCACCCGCACCGCAGATGTCCGCCTGTTCCTCATCGACATGCACCACTCCTGTCGCTCTGGCACATCCCCGCCTGCCGGAGACCTGCCCAGCCATGGCCTTTCCGGACAGAGCCCGCCCTAAAGTGCCGACCCGCCCTTACCACCCGTAGGGAGCAGCCCGATCTCCCGCACGAACATGCGCAAGGGCTGAGAACGATCAAGAAGCCGGACCGTCCACCGAGGGCCTGTACGTCCTCGGCGGGCGCTGGCACCTCGGTCGGGGCGGGCAGCCGCCTGGAGTGTGCTGCGCGGTGGAGGTGGTGGACGCGGCCGGGGTGTGGGGCATGAAGGCGTCCCTGGCAGCGGGTGCCGGGCTCCAGGGGAGGAATCGGGGCCCGGACGCCCGGGGAGCCGGGGGCGGCTCGGTGCATCGACAAATCCAACGGCCAGGGTGCTGAAACGTCACGCTCCGGCCGGTGGCTCACGCCGGCGCACCAGGGTGACCGTGAGTTCCAGGGCCTTGCGCGCCGGTACGTGGGGAGGTTGGTTGGTGTCAACGGCTTGGTATGGAGTGGCTGCCGGTCTGGAGTGGCCCCGATTTGAAGGGGGCGGTGTCAGTCATCGCTGGGCGTTATGTCGTATTCGCCGACATCCAGAGTTGCGCCGGTTGCGGCGAGGAAGTCCACCACCGTGCGGTCCAGGTGCCAGCCGAAGAGGTTCGTTTCGTCCGGCGAGTCGGAGGGGTGCTCGTCATGCAGGTTGAAGTAGCGGTGGATCTGCAGAATCGTGCGGCCTGGGCCCTCCTCGGTTGCGAGACGGGTTGTCAGACTGGTGAGCGCCTGCATGCAGGGCCGGAGCCTGCCGATGATCTGGTTGATCTGCTCATCGACTGGCAGGCCGGGATCGGGGCAGAAAACCTTCCAGCAGTGACAGAACGGGATGGTGTGGGGTGAGGTCTCCAGGCTGCCCCGCACCGTGACCTCGTCCGGTTCCACGCCAAGCAGCTGGGTGATCTCGTCGGCCGTGGTGCCCACGCTGGAGATCGCAAAGTAGACGTACTGAGTCAACAACACCCGCGGAGACTACCGGCGCACCGCACGACCGCCTACTGGTAGGGCTTTGGTACTGACGTTTTCGGGTTGTTGTCGGGTGGTGACGGTTCATGATCCCTGCGGGATGCCGGTGAGGTGGGGTATTCGGCGGGTGGGGGCCCTGGCTGCTGAGCGTCGGGCGTTTCGTGAGGGGGATCCGGCTTCACGCCGGCGAGAGGTTCGCGGCGGGCGAGAAGACCACGGTGATCGCGAAACAGCTGCGGGTGAGTGTGCGGTCAGCGGAACGCTGGCGCCGTGCCTGGCGCGAGGGCGGCATGGAGGCCTTGCGCTCGGCGGGCCCCGCGAATTCCCCGACCGTCACCGACGCCCAGTTCGCCGTGCTCGAGACGGAACTCGGCAGGGGCCCGTTGGCGCACCGCTTCGACGATGAACGCTGGACCCTGGCCCGGGTCCAGACGGTGATCCGGCAACTGCAGGTGAGTCTGTCGGTGGCAACCGTCTGGCGGCTGCTGAAACGCCACGGCTGGTCCTGGCAGGCACCCACCCGCAGAGCCCTCGAACGCGACGAGCACGCGGTGGAGCTCTGGAAGAAGGAGGTGTGGCCGAGGGCAAAAGCCTCGCGGCGGCACTCGGGGCCTGGATCGTCTTCGAGGACGAAGCCGGCTTCTCGATGACTCCGCCCCGGGCCCGCACCTGGGGTCGGCGCGGACAGACCCCAGTCATCCGCGTCCGCGGCAGGTCCCGCCGCCGGACCTCGGTCGCCGCCCTGTGCTGCTACAAACCCGGTGAGAAGAGCCGTCTCATCCACCGGTCCCGCGCTCATCTCCTCCTCAAAGGTGCACGCAAGAGCTTCTCCTGGCAGGACTACCGCGACCTGCTGGTGCGGGCACACATCCAGCTGGGCGGCCCGATCGTGGTGGTCTGGGACAACCTGAACACCCACCTGGCCGCCGGGCTGAAGCGGTACGAGGCCGAGCACGACTGGCTCACCAGCGTCCGCCTCCCGCCCTGCGCACCTGACTTGAACCCCGTCGAGGCCGTCAGGTCACAGCACCAAGCTGATCTGCCTCCTGCTGACGCAGCTCGCGGAGAACGCCGAACTGCACGGGGTCCGGGATGAGTTGTTCGACCCGGCGGGCTCGGAGATCTATCTCAAGCCCCGCCGGCGACTACCTCGTGCCGGGTGCCGAGGCGAACTTCGCCACCGTCGTCGAAGCCGCGCCCAGCCGCGGGGAGACCGCCATCGGCTACCGGCTCGCCGGACGCGACGACCGGCCCCCGCGCTACGGCGCCCACCTCAACCCGTGCCGGTCCCGGCCGCTGACGCTGGGCGAGGGGGACCACATGATCGTGCTGGCCGAGAACTGAGGGCGGCACTCACGGCGGCGCGGACCGCCCTCATCGGTCCACCGGATGAGGGCGGGGCCGGAGGCTGCCGAGGGCGGCCGGGAGGCTGCCGGTGTCGAGGGGCTGGCCGGCACGGCGGTCCGGTCGACACCTGGTCAGGGCAGGGGCGATGATGGGGAAGCGGTGCCTTCTGATCGGTCCGGCACCGCAGCCACGCCGCAGCCGTCCCCGCTGGTCGCGCTGTGGCCGGAGGATCCACTGCCACTTCCCGAGCGCCGGCGCGGCGATGGGCCCCGGCGTCTTCCGCGGCACCCTCCGCTCTGCGGGATGGACGACACCCGACATGGCCCGGCGCATCCGACGCAATGCCGTCGTCTCCCTCGTCGCCTCGAGGGCGTCGGCCTCTTCCCGCGTCATCTCGACCACGAGCCGGCCGCCGCCTTCGAGCGGTACGCGCATGACCGCGTTCTCCCCCTCCTCGGTGGTGTCGTACGTGCCCGCACCGGGGGCAGCGGCCGCGGTCGGGGACTGCACGACCATGCCCCCCAGCAGGAACGTCGCCGAGGCACTGAACGACACGGCGGAACCCGAGCAGAATGATCAGAACGAGGAGAACGAGGAGAACGAGGAGACCGGGCAGACCGGGCAGACCGAGGAGCCGTAGCGGGCGCCCGTTGCTCCACCTGAACTAATGGCCGGCGTGTGGTGGCCGTCCGTGGTGCGCCTGGTGCGGGCCCCGCCCCGCGGAGGTGAGGACGGGGCCCGGCCCCCGGCTACTGGCCGCGGCTCGTCGGATCCACCCCGGCGAACGTGAGCAGGTCCACCATGTCGAAGGTCCCCGGGGACCGGCGCGGCAGCACCGGCAGCCACGGCACGAGCTGGGTCAGGAACGACTCCGAGTCCAGCTGGAGGAGCCCGATGACCACCTCCGCCACGATCCGCCCGCCCACGGCCCCCAGCCGCAGGCCGTTCTGCTGGAGCGCCGCCTCGCGCAGGATGTAGTAGAACAGCGGCGTGTTCGCATCCAGGCCCAGCCCGTACCCGGACAGCTCGGGGAAGTCCGACGGGCTCAGCACCGGCAGGTGCATGTAGTTCGCGACGGCCTGCCCTGACGGCAGCGACCACGTCAGGTGCCGCAGCAGGTTCCGCTGCGCCAGCGAGGTCGGCCCCGGGCCGGGCAGCGTCACCAGCGGCAGGTTGAACAGCGGGGTCGACAGGCGGGTGTCGATCCGCTTGTTCCGCTTCACCTGCCCGTCGCCGAAATCGAAGAACGTCTGCCACCCGATGAACCGCCGCGCCGCTCGTGCTCCGCCCCGCAGGTCGGCGGGATCCGATCCGCCGGCTGCGGGGTCGAAGATGAACCCGAAGAACGGGTTGCCGTTGTCGCCGGCCAGGTTCGCCCGGTACGACGGGCGGACCATCGAGTGCCCGAACCGGTACACCCCGGTCTGGAACTCCACCGGCATCGTGGCCCGCGACGGCCGGAAGAAGTCGCGCCCGTGCAGGCGCACGTCGTCGACCGTGTCCTGTCCCACCACCTGCGGCAGGAACTCGTGCAGGATGATCCACTGGTAGTGCCACCGCACCAGCTTCCGCGCCTCCGTGAACACCAGGCCGGGCAGTACGCCGTCCAGCAGCAGCTTGTCCACCACCGCGTTGTGGAACTTCAGGAACGCCGCGTGCATCCCCGAAACGATCAGGTTCTCGTCGTTGCGCGGGTCCCCGATGATCGCGGTGCCCCCCGGGGTGCGCGGCACGTCCTCGAACAGGCCGCCCGTCTCGACCTTGAACTTCGCGGTGCCCGGCTCGTACAGCGACGGGGTCACCGACGGGCCGCCGCCGTACAGGGAGTCCAGGTCGAAGACGGGTATCCGGCCGTTGGGTGTGATCTCGGGGTCGGTCGTCACGCCCGGCGAGGAGGAGGTGTCGAAGGACATGTCGTGGTCCAGGAACTGGCCGAAGAACGTCGTCCCCGCCGTGTGCACCGGGTTGTCGGGGTTGTTCACCGACAGGGCCGGGTTCGTGATCAGCGCGATCGGGCCTGCGGCCAGGTTGTCGGCCGCGTCCAGGACACCGCCCGCCTTGCCGATGTCCATCAGTGCCGCCTGCACCGCCGCCGTGTTCGGCGCGAACGCCGGGAGCGAGGGGAAGAGCCGGCTGAAGTTCGGGTCGGGGGCGGGGGAGAGGCTCGATGCGCGGGCCGCACCGGAGCCGAGAGCGGCGGCCGGGAGGGCCAGCGCGGCTGCGCCGGCACCCAGCCCGGTGAGAAACGTACGGCGGCTGCTGCCCCGGCGGCCGCCCGGAGTCTGGTCCTTGGAAGACTTTCCGGCCATGGGTGCCCCCTCCAGCCGGCCTGCACCGGCCCGGTTCCATGTCGTCGCGGTCCTTCCGCACGGGGCAATGTAGGGAAGGGCGCACCCAGGAGCAATGGGGCGCGGAGGCTCAACTCATGCCATATCAAAGGGAGTTGTCGACTCCGGATCCTCAAGGCGGCGGCCGCCTCCGTGCGCCGTGCACGACGCGGGCCTCATGGCTCTGCCGGAGGGGGCCGACCGGCCCCTGGGCCCTCCCCCTCCGATCCACCACAGTGGGATCCGGCGGGGCAGGGTGCCCGCAGCCGCTCAAGGAGGTGGGTCTCGTGCCCGGACTGCTGGCCATCGGAGCCATCACATCCATCGGCCTGGGGGCGATCCTCGTCTTCGCGGTGGACTGGCAGTGGGACGGCGTCGACCGGTCGGTGGTCGGGCTGATCATGATGGTGGTCGGGATGCTCGCCCTGCTCGCCGCCACCCGCATGTCCGACCACGACTCCCACCCGGGGAAGACGCCGTGACCCGGCACGCACCGGGCCGAGTAGGACGCCGAGCCCCGCCCGCCGCCGTACGTTCCGTCCCGCATGACGCACCGCCCGCCGGCCACTGCGGTCACCGCACGACCAGGAGCCCTCGCCGCGCAGTTGCGCGACGAGGGCTCCTGGTGCCGAGGGGCGACGGCGCCGCCGAGGGTCACAGGTGGGGGACGACCGCCACGGGCGTCCTGGCGTGGTGCAGCACCGCGTGCGCGACCGGGCCGAGGTGCGTTCCGATCGCCGCCCGCCGTATGCGCCGTCCGACGATCAGCAGCGAGGCGTCGTCCGACGCTTCCACCAGGTGGGCCGCGGGCCGGCCCACCCTGCACTGCTCCTCGACCCCGACCCGCGGGAACGTGCCCCGCCACGGACGCAGCGCGTCGGTGAGCGCGCCCGCCGCCCGGAGCCCCAGCGCGACGCCGTGGCCGGGGTCGGCCGCCGCGGGGTCGTACCCGTCGGCGAGCGGCGCGCTCCAGCCGTGCACGACCCGCAGGGTGGCCGCCCGTGCCTCGGCCGCTTCGAAGGCGTACGTGAGCAGTTCGTCGCACGGCCGGGAGAGGTCGAGGCCGAGCACCACGTCGCGGCAGCGCCCGGCGCGGTCCCCGTCGTCTCCGCCTGCGGGCCGCCGTTCGTCCTCGGCCCGCTCCTCGGCCCGCTCCCCGGCCCGTACGAGGACGACCGGGCGTTCGGCGCGCGCGAGGACGGCGAGGGACACCGATCCGGCCAGGAAGCCGGCCAGGCTGCCCAGCCCGCGTGAACCCATGACCAGGACCTCCGCCTTGCCCGCAGCGGTGAGCAGCACCTCCGCAGGGCGGCCGGTCACCTCCTCGGCGGTGATCTCCAGGCCGGGGTGTCCCTCCCGCAGCCGGTCGGCTGCGTCGCGGGGGAGACGCTGGGCGTCCTGCCGGGTGCCGCCCGCCTCCGCACCGGACGCGGTGTCCAGGCCGGTGAACGGGGCGTGGACGGAAGCCGGTGACCAGTCCTGCCGGACGTGCAGGAGGTGCAGGGGCAGGCGGCGCATCCCCGCCTCGCGGGCGGCCCACTCCGCGGCGGCCTGCGCTTCGGCCGAACCGTCCACGGCGGCGATGACGGTGCGTGACATGTTCCCTCCGGGTGAGGAGTTGAGGAGTGAGGCGTCGGTGCAGGTGGGCGGGCGCGGACGGGCGGGGACCGGTCGGGGGCAGCGCGGCATCGACCGCGTTCTGCGGGCCGCCGGCGGTGTCGCCCGGGACGGGCTGCCGGAACGGGCTACCGGGACGGAGTGATCAGCCCGTAGTGGCCGTCGTAGCGGTGGTAGAGGACGGCGCCCCGGCCGGTGGCCGTGTCGTGGAAGAAGACGAAGGGCAACCCGGTGAGGTGCAGCCGTGCAACGGCCTCGGCCACACTGCTCGTCGGCACCGGAACCGTGCTCACCGCGAGCAGACCGCCGACCTCCCGTTCCTGGCCCAGGGGCGCCAGCGAGGCCATGCGGTACCGCCCGGTGCGGACGTCGCGGTAGACGATGCTGTCGCGTCCGGAGGCCAGGTCCGTGAAGAGCCAGAAGTCGTGGTCCATGCCGTCGAGGTCGATCACGGCGTCCTCGGGCGTCTGGTGGCCCAGGCTGAAGGACTTGTGCCGCACGATGCGGCGCTCCTCGGCGGGAAGCTCACGGCGGTGCGGACGGTGGTCGTGCCCTGCGCCCTCCCGCCCGGCCCGCGGGTGCGGACCGCTGCCGTGGAAGCCGCCCGCCCCGGACCGCCGCGGCCGGGCGAGCCGGGCGGCCAGGCGCTCCTGCAGGAGGTCCACCGCTTCGAACACGGTGCTCGCGGCCACGTGGGCGCGTACGGGCCGGCCGTTGACGTCCACCACGGCCTGAGCCGTGGCCGGACGGTTCACCGACGTTCCGGCGGCCTGGGTGAGCTTCACCCGCACGGCGAGCACCGGTTCGCGTACGTGGTCGATCGCCGCGAGCATCTTCTTCTCGGCGTAGACGTCCGCACCCTCGGGCACCGGGCCCCGGTTGCGGACCTGGACGTCGACTGCCGGGCTGGTCTTGAGACGGCTCATGGGAACTCCTCCTCGATCGGCTCCCAGCCTGTACGCCGGCGGCCGCCCGGGGGAGAGCCGTCCGGGCCCTGCAGCAGTGCCACTGGTACCTGCGGCGTCCCCGGGCCCCGGGACCTCCGGACGGCCGCACCGGGCCCTTCGGCCCACAGACGGCCGGGCCGCGGCCCGGGCCGTCCTCGTCCGGCCCCGGGAAGGCGCGCAGCAGATCACGCCGGGTGGCGATGCGGTACGGCGGTCCCGGACGCGGGGGGACCCGGTGGACGCGGGCGACGCGGGCGGTCAGCGCCCGGCCGGTACCGCCGCGGACGGGATCATGCCGCGCAGGAGCTCGAAGGTGCGGATGCGGAGGGCGAAGTCCGGGCAGGCGGTGGTGACGGCGAGGGCAGTCAGGGGTCCGCCGTGGTGCGGTCACTCGGGGCCGCGCAGGGCGAGCGCGGTGTGGGTGCCGCTGGGGCCGAGGTGCCAGCTGCGGTTGTCCTTCCAGCCGAGGCGCAGCGCGCGGAGTTCGTCTTCGGAGACGGTGTGCGCGGAGGCGGTTGCAGTGGTGGCTGCGACGGCGTACAGCACTCCGCTGCCGGGCGTCAGCCACCGCCTGGCCAGCCCGATCAGGCGCCGGCGGTCGAGGTAGGGCAGCACCAGCCGGCAGACCACCAAGTCGATGCTGCCCTCGGCCACTTGGGGGGCAGGGCCACCGGCGAGGTCGTGTTCTTCGAAGGAGAGCCGGATGTTCGGGTTGACGAGTTCGCGTGCGGCGCAGATCGCCGCGGGGGACCAGTCGTAGCCGGTGACGCTCAGTCCCGTCCGGGCAAGCTGGGCTGCGAGGATGCCCCAGCCGCAGCCCAGGTCGACGGCCGTGCGCGCACCGGCGGGGATCACGTGCTTGCGCAGGAGCGTCAACTCCTCGCCCGACACCGGCAGACCGGGCAGTTGTTGGGGTTCGTCGTAGAGCCGGTCCCAGTCCCGCGCCGTGCGGGGTGGCCCCCACACGGCGGCAGCCGCCCGATCGGTGCAGGGGGTCTCGTGGCGATCCGCCGGCTCGGCAATACGGCCCGGCGGGAACGTCCGCGGCTCGGGGCTCTCGAGCCGGAGCCTGTCGGAGCATCCGAACGTCGACATCACACGTTCCCCGTCTCGGTGCGGAGGGGAAGCTCGCACCAGGTGCCGGTCGCGTCGGGGGTGATGCCCCACCGGCCGTGGTGCTCCTGGGCGATGGCATCGACGATGGCAAGCCCGCGGCCGTTCTCGCCCCAGGGATCCGCCCGCCGCACCGTGCGGTCGGCGGGTACGCCGTCCGCCACGGCGAGCACGAGGCGGCCGTCCCGTAAGGCCATCTGGACCACGACGTCCGCGCCGCCGGTGTTGTGCAGGACGGCGTTCGTGACCAGCTCGGAGACCACTACCGCCGCATCACCGGCCAGCTCCGCGAGCCCGCAGTACGTCAACCTCTGCACGACCGTCCGCCGGACCTCCCCCACACGCAGCAGGTCCTCGGCCGCGGGCCCGTCACCGCCGGCGCGGGCAGCGGTGGAGAAGCAAACGAGCGTCGTGTCGACCTGGTGCAGCCCAGGAGCCAGGTGGAACCGGGCCGGCCACGCCTGTGCCGGGCGGCCGACTGGCTGGGGCACCCCCGCGTCGGCGGGGACCGCGGAACCGGAACACCCCCGCGTCGGCGTGGACCACCCCGGCTCCCGGTTTGTACGGCTCGCCCTCCCACGGAACACCCCCGCGTCGGTGGGGACCACAGCTCGACCCGCTCCGCGCTGCTGCTGCTCCGCGGAACACCCCCGCGTCGGCGGGGAGCACACTTCGCGACCTGCGGGTTTCTAGGCGGTTTGCAATCTGTTTGCCTTGCAGGGCTGGTGGGAGAAGTTAGTCATGGTTGGAGCGTACGCGTGTTTCGCGTGTAGGGGGCGGCCGCGGTGGAGGCTGGTCTGGCGGAGTTCGGCCGGATAGACGTCGTGGTCAACAACGCCGGCTACGGACTCGTGGGCGCGATTGAGGAGACCTCCGACCGGCCGCCCGGGACCTCTTCGACGTCAACGTGTTCGGCGTCCTCAACACGCTGCGGGCGACCCTGCCGACGCTGCGCGCCCAGCGGTCGGGACGCGTCGTGAACATCGGCTCCGGGGGCGGCTTCGCCACCGCCCCGGCGGTGGGCCTTTACGGCGCGTCGAAGTTCGCCCTGGAGGGCATCACCGAGGCGCTGCACGGGGAGCTGGCCTCACTCGGCGTCCGCGTCACGATCGTCGAGCCGGGCGGGTTCCGCACCGACTTCCTCAGCGGCTCCAGCCTCCGCGTCGAACCGGCGGCCATCGCCGACTACGCCGTCGGCGTGGGGCCGGTGCGCGAGGCGCTGGCCGCGAACGACGGCCTCCAGCCGGGCGACACGGTCAAGGCGGCCCAGGCCGTCGTCGACGTCACCGAGGCCGCCGAGCCGCCGCTGCGCCTCCCGCTGGGCGCGGACGCGGTCGAGCGCGTCGAGGCGAAGCTGGACCTGGTATGGCGGGAGCTGGACCGGTGGCGCGCGACCTCCCGCTCCACCGCCATCTGAGCAGCCGTCCGCCAGCGCGTCCTCCCGGGAATGGGGAGGACGGGTCGCGGGTTGTCCCGACCACGACATGGACATGGGGTTCGGAAGGGGGATGGAGCATGGCAGTCCACGGAACGGTGGTCGCCGGTTTCGAGGGGGTACAGGCGGAGTTCGCCGCCTTCCTCGCGGGCGAGGAGCACGCGCCCGGGGCTCAGCTGGCGGTGTACCGGGGTGGCGAGCGGGTGGTCGACCTGTGGTCGGAAGGGGTGGGCGCCGAGTCCCTGCTCGGCGTGTTCTCGTCCACCAAGGGCGCGGCGTACCTGGTGACGGCGCTGCTGGTGCAGGACGGCCTGCTGGACCTGGACCGGACCGTCGCCTCGTACTGGCCGGACTTCGCCGCGGAGGGCAAGGGCGGTGTCACGCTGCGCGAGTTGCTGGCCCACCGGGCCGGAGTGATCGGCCTGGACGCCGGGTTCACGATGGAGGAGCTGGCCGACGACCGGGCGATCGCGGCCCGGCTGGCGGGGCAGCGCCCGTTCTGGCAGCCGGGACGGTTCTTCGGCTACCACGCCATCGTGATCGGCGCCCTGGTCGGCGAGGTGGTGTTCCGGGCCACCGGGCGCACGCTGCAGGCCTGGTTCGAGGAGCGGGTCCGGGCCCCGTACGGGCTGGACCTGTGGCTGGGGCTGCCGGAGTCCGAGGAGCCGCGGTTCCTGAGCACGCTGCCGATGCTGCCGACGCCGCAGCAGGCGGCCGAGATCGAGGCGGCCGCCGCGAGCCCGTACGGCCTGGGCGGGATCGCCTTCAACAAGCACGCCCCCGGCAACGTCGACCTGTACGACTTCCCCAACTCGCGTGCCGTGCGGGCCGGCGGCCAGGCGTCGGCGGGCGGGCTCGGCTCGGCGCGCGGCCTGGCGGGCATGTACGCGGCCGCCGCCTTCGGCCTGGACGGGCAGGAGCCCCTGCTGAAGCCGGACACGGCCGCCGAGTTCGCCCGGATCCACTCGGAGGGCAAGGACCTCGTCAGCGGCACGGCCAAGGCGTTCGGTCTCGGCTTCCAGAGCTACGGCCCCAACTTCCCGGCGCTCGGCGCGGGCGCCTTCGGCCACAGCGGCGCCGCGGGTTCCCTCGCCCTGGCCGACCCCCGGCAGGGCTTCGCGTACGGCTACACCCGCCGCCGGTACGCCTTCCCGGGCGGCGCGGCCCCGGAGAACACGCGCCTGCTGTGGTCGGTGGTCCGCGCCCTCGCCGCCTGAGCGGCGGGTGGGGGCGGCGGCGGGACGCGGTCGTCGCGGCGCACCCGGCCGGGCCGGCCCCGGGGAGCGGGCGCAGCCGTGGGGCTACCACTCCAGGTACGCGACGGTCCCCGTGCGGCGGGCGGTGTCCGTCGCCTTGAGGCGGGTGAAGCCGGTGGGGCGCATGGTCCGCTCCCATTCCCCGAGGGTGGGGACGCGGAGCTCGGTGTGCTCCGTCGGGTCGAGGGCGATGCTGACGATCTGGTCCTCGGTGAGGCGCCCGCCGTCGAAGACCACGCCGAACTTGTTCAGCGGCCGGTGCGCGCCGTGGGTGATGAAGTGCACGGCGAGGAGCTTCCGCGGCCCCTCGAAGGTGATACCCGTCTCCTCGAAGCACTCCCGCACCGCGCACTCCACGGCGTCTCGCCGTGGTTCATGTTGCCGCTCGGCCACTGCCAGGTCTCCGCGTCGACCGCGGCGCGTAGCTGGTGGCGTTCGCGACGGTCTTGACGTACGGCTCGGGAGGCAGCCAGGCGCCGGTCATACGGGGTCTCGTTCTGCGTGGGGGCGTACGTCGCGCGCGGCGCAAGGTGTACGGCGGCAGCCGGTTCCAGCCCCGGGGGCTGTCGGCGTTCGTACCGGCTTCTCCGGGCCGGGGCGGCGGAAGCCGAACCCGTCCCGGGAGTCAGGGTCGCGGAGTTCATACGCGTCCCCCGGTCGGGGTGGAGTGCCGGTCCGTGCGGGCGGCGCCACGCTACAGGGGCGCCGTCAGCCGCGGACGCGGAAGACGGAAAGTACCTCCCCTCGGGCGCACCGGGGGTGTGCCGTCGGCGGCCTGGTGGCCAGGGCCTCCACGGCGTCGTCTCAGGCGTGTCTCTGTGGTCGTCTGCGGAGCCAGATGAGGGTGGCTGCGAGGTGGAGTGCGGCCTGGTAGGTGATGGCGGGTTTGTCGGTGTGCATGGTCAGGCGGCGCCACTGTGTCGGGTGGTTGATGGACCGCTCGACCGCCTGAACACCCACATCGAACGACTCACAGGACGCCCCGGGACCCTTCAAGCCCGCCACATCCGAAACTGGCTCGGAGGGAAAACGCGGTGGCCGCACGAACGGCAGCGCCTCGCCCTCGAAGCGGAATTCGGCGTGAGCGCTCAGGAACTCGGGTTCATCCCCTCACGCAGCTCGCCCTCCGGACGCACCGACCAGGCACCCACATCGGAGGATCCGTTGAACCGACGCACCCTCGCCGCAGGTGCCGCAGCCCTGGCCGCCTCCACCCTGCTGCCCGTCCCACCCGCCATCGCACGACCCCGTGTCGGCATGACCGATGTCGACGCACTCGAGCGACGCTTCGCCGAACTCGTCGCCGCAGACAACGCCGCCGGCGGCACGCTCACACTGGAGACACGCGCCTTGGGGTTCGCCTACCATGCCCTGGAGCGAATCCAAGCCGGCACGGCAACCACCCGAGTCCAGCGAAGGCTCTACGCCAGCGCAGCAGCCTTCACGGGCACGGCCCTGTGGGCTGCCTACGACGCACACGAGACCCAACGCGCCGAACAGCACTTCGAGCGGGCCCTCAGCTACGCTCGGCTGGCACAGGACCCGATCGTCGAACTCCGACTCTGGAGCCACCAGGTCCTGCTCGCCGCTCAGCAGCACGGCGCCACGAACAAGGCACTCGCCGCAGCGGAAACGGCCCGAAGCTCACCGGCATGCCGACGGGACCCGCTCTACGGCTCCCTGGCACTCGTCCGACTCGCCGGAGCCCAGGCCGCCGCGCGCGAACACACCAGCGCCCTGCGCTCCCTCGACCATGCCCGCACAGCCCTCGCCAAAGCCGACCCCGCGACAACAAGACCACCCTGGATCGCCTTCTACGACGAGGCAGAACTCAAAGGGCTTTCCGGTCTGATCCTCGGCCAAGGCGGACGCCACGAGGAAGGCGAAGCCCACCTCCACGCAGCACTCACACAACTCCGCCCAGAATTACGGCGCAACCGAAGCTACTACTCCGCAGCCCTCGCACTCACCCAGCTCCGCCAAGGCGAGATTGAGCTCGGCTGCGCCACCGCACTCGACGCCCTGCCCGAACCAGGCAACGAATCACTCTCAGCGCGAACTCGCACGTTGTTCAGGACATTCCACCGCGAGCTGCGCGCCGTGGCTGCGGACGCCTATTGTGCGGCGGAGTGGACCGACCGCTTCATCAACATGAGAGGACTGCAGCCGTGACAGTCGAGATCAGGCAGGTGACTGCGGCCCAGCTGCCGATCATCCGTGAAGACGTGCTCGACATCCACATCGAGGTACGCCACCACGACTTCGGCCTGACCGGCGACTTCTACTCGCGCGAGCGATTCAACGACCGCCTGACCGCGTACTCCTCACGCCCGGGATGGTCCGCCGTGATCGGGTACGACGAGGACCATCAGCCCGTAGGGTTCTGCTTCGGCGTTGCACTCGCCGCAAACACCGGCTGGTGGTCATCGATGAAGAACCCGCTGCCCGATGCGTTCACCGCTGAGGACGGCCGGCGGACGGTAGCGCTGAACGAGATCGTGGTGCGCAAGCCCTGGCGCGGCACGGGCGTCGCCTGGCAGCTCCACGAAGCATGGCTGTCACAGCGTCAGGAGGAGCGAGTGACACTCCTGGTCAACCCAGCAGCTGGCGACGGCTCTGTACAGGCCGTCTACGAAGCATGGGGCTACACGAAAGTCGGCGACCAACAGCCATTCCCGGACTCCCCGGTCTACGCCACCATGCTGCGGCCTGTCCACCAGTAGAGTCGACCGGGGCAGGCACGACCACCTTGACCAGGGAACACCCCCGCGTGCGCGGGGACCGGGGCCACTACCTCCTGCACCGCGCCTGGTACGGGGGAACACCCCCGCGTGCGCGGGGACCGGCTGCGTACGACGGCGGAGACGACCAGCGCAGGGGGAACACCCCCGCGTGCGCGGGGACCGGACCACTCCGCCCGAACCCGGGCCCACGATCACGGGAACACCCCCACGTGCGCGGGGACCAGCCGCGTTCGCGGAGCTTTCGCTTTGCTTCCTCGGGAACACCCCCGCGTGCGCGGGGACCAGCAGCGTCGCGCTTTCGTCCTCGGCGGTGTCCAGGGAACACCCCCGCGTGCGCGGGGACCAGGACGACGGCCGCGGTGATGGCGCGACGCCACTTGGAACACCCCCGCGTGCGCGGGGACCGGCGTGCTGGTCCGGCCCGGCTCCCAGGGCCCGAAGGGAACACCCCCGCGTGCGCGGGGACCAGTCCAGGACTGCGCCGAGGGTGAGCTCGATGTTGGGAACACCCCCGCGTGCGCGGGGACCAGGTCAGGACCGGTGTCAGGTGCTTGCGGCGCTTGGGAACACCCCCGCGTGCGCGGGGATCGGCTCATCGCACGGTCTGCGGTAGCGGTGCTGACGGGAACACCCCCGCGTGCGCGGGGATCGGCCCACCAGGTTGCTCCACAACTTGCCCTCCAAGGGAACACCCCCGTGTGCGCGGGGATCGGATGTCCGTCCCGGCCCTCGGCATCACCATGCCGGGAACACCCCCGCGTGCGCGGGGACCGGCCGGCTCAGTGCCAAGGCCCGCAACCCCCTGCGGGAACACCCCCGCGTGCGCGGGGACCGGTTCTCCTTCGCCTTCCTGTCGACTGGCTCGGCGGGAACACCCCCGCGTGCGCGGGGACCGGTCGGTGGGCGGGGTGCCGGTCCGGCGCCGGGTGGGAACACCCCCGCGTGCGCGGGGACCGGCTACTACTCCGCGCTGACCGGCGCCCCGTACGGGGAACACCCCCGCGTGCGCGGGGACCGGCACATCGGTCCCCAGGTAGGTCCGTGCGCCTCGGGAACACCCCCGCGTGCGCGGGGACCGGCCCGAGATGAACGGCGGCACCCAGCTGCCGATGGGAACACCCCCGCGTGCGCGGGGACCGGTCGAAGGTGCCGGCCTCGGCCTCCTCGTCGACCGGAACACCCCCGCGTGCGCGGGGACCGGATCACCGCCGGATCAACGTGGCCGGAGTACGCCGGAACACCCCCGCGTGCGCGGGGACCGGCTTGTCCGTCATCGTCAAAGCTCCATGTCGTGGGGAACACCCCCGCGTGCGCGGGGACCGGTCCTTGCCCAGGTTCCCGGTCTCCTTCAGGACGGGAAGACCCCCGCGTGCGCGGGGACCGGAGGTCGTAGAGGTGGTTGGCCCGGGAAGAGAAGGGAACACCCCCGCGTGCGCGGGGACCGGCCGGGCAAGCGGGTGCGGCCGAGGCCGGCGGTGGGAACACCCCCGCGTGCGCGGGGACCGGCTGGTGGGGCGGTCTCCGCCTACCTGGGTTCCGGGAACACCCCCGCGTGCGCGGGGACCGGGCCATCGACCTGTGCCGCCCGAACCCGATCGTGGGAACACCCCCGCGTGCGCGGGGACCGGGTCGACCCCGCCTTCAGCGTCACCGCGGTCGCGGGAACACCCCCGCGTGCGCGGGGACCGGAGGATCGGGTGGGCCTCGGGCAGGTCGGCCCCGGGAACACCCCCGCGTGCGCGGGGACCGGCCCGCCACGGTGCCGGATTTGGGCGGATTCCAGGGAACACCCCCGCGTGCGCGGGGACCGGAGGGTTCCGCATCCCGTCCCGCCGAACAGGGAGGGAACACCCCCGCGTGCGCGGGGACCGGTGCCAGCGGCCGCGCCACTCGACGTTGACGAAGGGAACACCCCCGCGTGCGCGGGGACCGGACTGCGCCCGCCAGGAGATTCGCCCCGGTGACGGGAACACCCCCGCGTGCGCGGGGACCGGAGGCACTCTCCGCTCGGGCGGTGAGGGCCGAGGGGAACACCCCCGCGTGCGCGGGGACCGGTCGTAGTGGGGGCGGAGCGGAGCCTCGGGGACGGGACACCCCCGCGTGCGCGGGGACCGGGCGCGGTGGCACCGAAGGCAAGCGGTGGGCTGGGGAACACCCCCGCGTGCGCGGGGACCGGTTCAAAGCCCTCCGCAGCGCCGTCCAGGACGCGGGAACACCCCCGCGTGCGCGGGGACCGGCGGGGCCGGGACCTTGTTCCCGTCCCCGACGCGGGAACACCCCCGCGTGCGCGGGGACCGGCCAGGAGAAGATCACGGGGGCTGACGGCCGTAGGGAACACCCCCGCGTGCGCGGGGACCGGGGGTTCGGCATGGCGCTGATGTCGGCGCTGGCGGGAACACCCCCGCGTGCGCGGGGACCGGAACCGCACGACCCGCACGAGGAGCCCGACCGTGGGAACACCCCCGCGTGCGCGGGGACCGGGCAGTGCCGACGTCCGCGACCCAGCCGCCACCGGGAACACCCCCGCGTGCGCGGGGACCGGTCCCGGGTGGTCGCCAACCGGTGGCGCGGGGTGGGAACACCCCCGCGTGCGCGGGGACCGGCGATCGAGGTATTCCTGCTGCTCCTTCGCCGCGGGAACACCCCCGCGTGCGCGGGGACCGGTTGCACGATCACCGGCTCCTATGAGGACGCGTGGGGAACACCCCCGCGTGCGCGGGGACCGGCCCGAAGGCCAGTGCGTGGCGACGATCGCGGAGGGAACACCCCCGCGTGCGCGGGGACCGGGCGACGATGTTCCGCAGAGTGGCGAAGGTGGAGGGAACACCCCCGCGTGCGCGGGGACCGGAGGGCGTGAGCTGCGGGTTTACCGGTGGAAAGTGCTGTTTTTGTTCACTAGCTTGGATTCCGGCAAGAGCCGCATATTGTGCAATTTGCGTTGGCTGTGTCTGGGTTCCATGGGTTATCGATTTCCGTAGCGGCGTCGCTTTGCGGCTTTGCTCCAGCCTTGGGTGGGGGGTGTCGGGGTCTGGGTGAGGGTCGGGTTGGGGCGGCGGAGGAGGGTGAGGCCTTCGTGGTCTGTCGGGTGCCAGGCGTGGCTGAAGGTTTCGAAGGCGAAGCCTTGTTCGTTGTCGGTTTGGTAGGCCAGTAGGGCCCGGCCTCGGTCGGCGTACTGTCGGACTTCGTTCCACAGGTGTTTGCGGATTCGTGCTGTTGGGGCTCCGAGGAAGACTCCGGGGGAGATTTCCAGGAGCCATCGGGTGAGGAGGCCGCGGAGGCCGGGTGGGCAGTTGGCGAGGACGATGACGGTCACCAGATCGGCTCGTCGCCGTAGTTGCGGCCACCGGTGACGTGCGTGTCTCCATCGGACTGGAGGGTGACCCGGTCGGTGTTTTCGGTGTCCCGGGTTCCGTCGTAGCCGAGTACGTCTTTGATGTCTTTGACGCACCGGTCGAGGAGGTGTGTCTGGTTGATCCTGTCTCGCAGGGCCCTGCGGGTGCGGGAGGCGATGTCGTCGATGCCGTCGGCTGCCGCGTCGAATGCTGCGGGGATGGCCACTTCTGTCTTGTAGAAGTCGGCTACGTCCATCACGAACGAGCGTTGGTTTCCGGAGTGTACGAATCCCAGTGCCGGTGAGCATCCCAAGGCCAGCACCACGGCGTGGGCGATGCCGTACATGCATTGGGCGGCTGCGGTGACTGCCTGGTTGGGGGCGTCGCCGGCGGTGAAATCGTGCCGGTCGTACTCGCGTCGCTTCCAGGGAACGCCCGTGCGGGTGGATTCGTTGCGGTAGCAGGCTTTGAGCCGACGGCCTTCCATGTTGAGGAGTTCCGTGCGGGTGCGTTCGGACGGGTCTTCGTCCGGGAAGCGCAGCCGGTACATGGCACGCGCCACCTGGATGCGGGTACGGCGGTTGGCCCAGGCTGCCGCCTGTGCCTCGGCCAGCCCGGAGGAACGTGTCAGGGCACGCCCGCCTGCGTAGTAGCGGACGCCTTGCTCGCCGACCCATGCGACGCCGGCTCCGCTGTCTCCAAGAATCGACATGGCCTGGTGGGTGATGCGGGTGCCGGGGCCCAGCAGGAGGGTGCCGATGGTTGCCGAGGGGATGTGGGTGACGCCTTCGGCATCCGTGGCGGTGATGGCGTTGTCTTCGCGGTGGACCGTGCACCGCTCGAGGTAGACGAATGAGATGCGGTCCCCGACGCGGGGCAGTTCACTCGGGGTGGATGCCCTCCGCTTGCCTGCGCTGCTCATGGGGTCACCGCACCGGTGCCAGGGTCATCAGGCCGCAGCCGTACGCCTTTGCCTTGCCCAGACCCTGGGTCAGGGTGCGGCGGAAGGCCGGCAGGTCAGTGATGCGCAGCAGGCCGTCGTAGGTGACGCGGGTGAAGGTGACCTGGTGTCCGGGCCCTGCAGCATTGCGCTTGCCGAACTGCTCCGGCCGTCGGTTGTGCAGGACGATCTGGTATTCGTCGCCCCGTTCGGTCAGCTGCTGCTCGGCGGGCTTCTTGAGAACTTCGAAGCCCGCAGGCTCCTGCCTCTTCAGCAGCCACGCGAGCTGGTGCCGGGGAGAGACGTGGGCGGCCCTCTTTGTCTCGGTGCCCGGAGGGTCGTCGGGCTTGCGGATGTGGTGCACGGGGTTCGCGGTGAGCCGGAAGTTCCAGGTGTCGCCCGCTGCAAGGCCGTCGAGGAATGCGCCGTAGGCGAAGGTGGTCCAGCCGGGCTGTTCCAGCGTCGGCCAGCCTGCCTGTTCGACGAGGTGGGTCAAGTCCGGGCGGGCGGGGCTGACGATGAACAAGTCGGTGCGGCCGGCGGCGTTCGTGTCGGTGCGCCACAGCACGCGGGGGCCCTGGCCAGTACGGGCGGGCAGTTCAGGAAAGGCCATGTTGACGGCGCCGTGGAGGCGATGGGGTGAGCCGAGGAGCCGGCGTGCCTCGGGCCTGGCGGAGTTGATGGGCAGACGGGTCAGATACATCAGAGTGTCCCGGGGAAGTCGTCGGCCGAGGTGGGGCGAGCGGCTGCAGGGTCGGGTCGGAGTGCGGCGGTGGGGTCGTGCAAGGGGACGGGTGCAGCGTCTTGGCGTCGGCGCGGTGCACTGACCTTGCCCGACCTGATGCCGCGAAGTCCGTACACCCGGTGGCTGGCGTCGAAGCTCACGGGGATGTCACGGAGCTGCTGGTCGGGTTCCTCGGACGCAGGACAGTCGATCAGGAGGTCCAGCTCTTGGGGCGCGGGGACGCCTGCGAGGTGCTTGGCCGTGTGCTCCTGCTGCTGGACGTACCAGCGTGACGCCTGCCAGGGAGCCTCCCTCAGCGCCCGCTCCAGCGGGACTTCAAGCGGCTCGCCCATCTGGACGGGGCGGGAGGGCGGGCAGGAGCGGCGGCCCAGGTACGGCAGGAACTTCGGCTGCTCGATAGCGCGGTGCAGTCTCCAGACCAGGTCGCTGCTGCCCTCCACGCCGGCCACGAACACGGCGTCGGTGAGGTAGAAGCGCTCCGAGAGCGGCATGGCCTTGCCGGAGTCCGCATGGTGCGCGGTCTGGAAGTCGCGCAGCCGCGATCCGGGCTGGTCGATGCGCACGCCGAAGCGCAGCGCGGCGAGATCCGAGAGGTCGGCGCTGCGGGGTCGGCCCAGTGCTGCTGCCAGCAGGCCGAGGACTCCGCTCTTGGTGGGTGCCGGCTCGGTGCTGCGGCGGCTGAATCTGGCTGCTGAGCCCCAGGACTGAAGGGGCCCGGCGAGGCGCAGCAGCAGGACGGTCATGCGGGGGACTCCAGGCGCTCGGCGAGTGCCTCCTGCACTTCGCTGATCAGGTTCGGCAGCGGTACGCGCGACCCGAGAGGGGCGAGCGCCTCGGTTGCCTCGCCCACGCGGAACACCCAGCTGCTGTCGGTCTTGCCGGCCAGGCCGTACTGCTGCTCCAGTTCGGGCGCGTGCGCGGCGAGGCGGGCGCACGCTTCGCGCAGGAATCCGCCTTCGGCGCTCTTGGGCACGGGCTCTTCGAAGGCCCCGACGAAGCTGATGGGCCAGCGGTCGCGGATCTTGACGATCACAGCGTCGGGGAGGGTGTGGTTGCCGAAGGTGTTGATCTTCCCGGTGGGCAGGGAGGTGATGAACGCCTCCAGGAAGGCGGCGGCGGCCTTCGCCGCGGGTGTGCTGGGGGCCTCTCCGTCCCGCAGGCCGAGACCGAGGTTGCGGTGGAGGTCGTTGACGTCCACGCAGGCATACCGGTACAGGGTGGCGGAGTTGAAGTCGATGCTGCCGATCATGCCGGCGCCCGGCTCGTCCGCGCGGCTGAGGTCGTCCACGGCCGTGTAGTAGTCGGACTCGATGTCAGACCGGTGGACGCTCAGGGCGTGGGCCACTTGGGTCGCGGCCTCCACGTTGAGGTCGGCCGAGTCGGCGACCATCCGGCCGAAGAGCGCGATGTCCACCGAGTGACGGGTGTCGACGGCCTCGCGTGCGCGGGCCTTGTTCGTCTTGTCCTTCAGGTGTTCTTTGAGCGCGTTCACGTGGCCGCCGGCGCTGCCCTCGATGGCCAGGGCCGCCAGGGCGTCCAGTTGGCGCGAGCTGAGGAACATCAGGTACTTCGAGGTGGGTGCGTCGGCGTCCTCGCTCCTGGCCTTGCGAGCGGGGGCTTCGATGGCCGATCCCGTGGCACTCTTCAGGATTTCGGCGGCGAGCCCGACCGCGGCGGCGGGCTCCAGGGTCTTGTCCTGGAGGAGGATCCGCTCGGCCAGGGCCTCGGCCACCTTCTTCGTGCGAACCCCCAGCTCTTCGGGGGGCAGGATCTCACCGAAGACGCGGCGGGTGGCGCGCTTCCACGCCTGGCTGGAGACCCTCGCCCGGCGGACACCGCCGTAGAACGCGGACTTGGGAGTGCCCGTGTCATCGCGGTTGAGATTGCTGGGCGGAACGGTCTGCAGGATGTGAATGTCGAGGATCGTGCGGGTCACCATGAATTCCGATCTCGTGGAGTAGGGCTGTGCTGGGGAAGCAGGGGGCTTGGCCTCTGCGGCCGGCTGAGCACCCATCGACGCTGCGGACCTGCCGTACTGCCGCCACCCCCGGAGGGCTTGCCGCGCCGGCCGAGGAAAAACCGGCGCGTGATCGGGGCCGCGCATGCCGACCGCGCGCCGCGCTGTCACGCTGGTGCACCGGCCCGAACGCACCGTGCGGTGTCCTACGGGTGGCAGCATCAGTCCAGAGCGTGCTCGTACGGCCCGTCGACTGCGCCGTTGTCAGGGAGCGGTTCCTCCTGTGCCGCTTTCGCCGGCAGGCGCCCTGCCATACGGCTTGTAGAGGCGGTGGAATTCCCGCCCCCAGGCCTGCCTGATGTCGTCGCGGCGGGCCTCGCTCTGCCAGTGGTAGAGCTGCTCGGCGAGGAGCCCGTAGTCCAGGGGGATCCGGGCATTGCGAAGCAGAACGACCATCTCGCGCAACCGCCCGGACAGCACTTCGGTGTCGGTCGAAGCGCCGATGCGCACGAAGCGCTTGCGGACGGTTTCGCTGGCTTCCTCCACCGGGTCGTACGCTCGGCCTGCCGCGTCTTCCTCAGGGCTGCCCGCGCCGGCCGCAGCCGCTCCGCTCGTCTCATCCGAGGTGGAGGGAGGATCCTCGGTGCCTGTCTTGCCCTGGGCCAGACGGCGCACCGCCCGCCCCAGGGTCCAGCCGGGGGTGTGCATCGAGTCCTCACGGATGGACTGCTGGTGCAGCGCCCAGAGCGTGACGGCGAGGTGCACGGCTGTCTCTTCGCGCTCCTCCTGAAGCCGCGAGAGGCTCCACGCCCGCGAAGTGTTCCTGACAGCCGAGGAAGGAACACCGGCCGCCCGTTGCTCCTCCTGTCTGCGCTGCTCGTCGCGCGCCTGCAGCAATGCTTCGAAGTGGTCCAGACCCCACGCGCCGGGCGAGGCGTAGGGCTCGGTGCCGGCTGCGCGGCGCAGCCTGGCCACCGTTGACACCGCAGACGGGACGTCGTCCCGGTAGCCGGCGTACAGGCGCGCGACGGTGCGGATCGTCACCTGGCGGGGGAGGGTGTACGGGCGGTGCAGGGCACGCCTGCCTGCGGCCGTCGGGGCACTGGTGTTTCGTGCCCCAGTCGTCTCGGCTGTCACGGTGCATCTCCAAGGCGTCGGAAAGTTCGGCCACGCCCGGCAGTTCGCTGACGTCGTTGCCTCGCAGGCATTCCGACGCGACCGGGCGGGTGGGGGTCAGGACGGTCCGGGGCCGGGCGGGTCACTGCCCAGGACCTTGTCCAGGCGGGCGCGGAACATCTGCTCAGCCCGCCCTGCATCCATCAGCCGTTCACCCAGCCCGGGCAAGTCGACGACCCTTCCCTCGGCTGCAGCCGGTCCTGCCGAGGAGACGAGCTGGCGGCCAAGCCGCAGGACGACGTGCCTGACCGTGCTGCGCCACTGGCTGCGGGCCGCCTGCAGATCGGCGTAGCCCAGCAGGTTCCGCAGCCAGGCCCGGTAGGGACCGTCCAATGCTCCGAAGCCGAGGTCCCGGGCCTCCGCATCGCGTGCCTGCGGGATCGCTCCGGCTGCCTTGGCCAAGTGGCCCGCAAGGTGCCCCAGGGCCGTCACGGCGCGCTCGGCTTCGTGAGCGGCGTCAACCGCCGCCGCACCGTGGTGCGGGTTCTCCCTGTGCAGCGTGATCACCGGCAGGACCAGGGAGTCGTCCACGATCTCGTCGATGACCGACTGCTGGGTTCCGTAGACGGCCCCGACCAAACGCAGCCGTACCAACGTCCCGGGCGGCACCTCGGCATGGGCCAAGGCAGTGGTGAACCAGCGGGCGACACCCGAGCGCAACCTCTCTGCAGGCTCGCCCCTGCGCGCCGCCTCGCCCTCCTGCTGCCTGGCCGGCACCAGGGCGCTCAGGCCCCGCCAGGCGGTGCGGCTCGGATCGTGCCGCACCGGCGTATACACCGGCGTACGCCCTTGCTTCTTTTCCTGAACGGGGCTGCGACGCCAGGCGGACATCGGTTCCAGCTGCCAGGGGGAGTCCATGACGAGCGGATCGCCGTAGCCGAGGACGACCCCGGTGATGGCACCGGCTTCCGCATGGAGGCGGACTCTGCGGGACTGCCACGTGTAGAGATCGCGAAGCCCGAGAGGAACGGGTTCGGCCTCCCGCTGCCCGGGCCCCAGCAGTTCACCCCGCCACACAGGCCGGTCCTTGCTTCGGCGGTCGCGGTCCGTGTACGCCTCTTCGAACGCGATCAGGTTGAGCAGCAGGGTTTCTCTGAGATTCGCACCTTCTGCAAAGACCCCGCCCAGGTTGCCGAGAGACCCGACCCCCAGCGGGTAGACCTTGCCGGCCTTGGCCCGCTTCTCATCACCGACCATGGCCGACTTGATCCCGGAGGTGTCATAGGCATGGCAGTGCACCAGCCAGCGCGCCGCCTCCGCGTACGAGAGCCGGGGCACTCCCGACTGCCGCAAGGTGAAGAACGGAGCCCCGACGGGTACGTCCGCAACGATCCGGCTGAGGGGGAAGACCTCGTTCTTCGCCGTCCGCAGGCCTGCCACCTGAAAGAAGGGACGCTCGGGGTGGAGCAGGTCGAACGCGCACCGGTGCTGCTGCAGGTACCCGGCGACGGCATCGAAAGGGGCTGGAGAATTCCAGAGATCTTCCCAGTCCTCCAGCTCCTGGGGGCCGTCGATCGCATCGTGGAGGATGGCCAGGAGCAGGCGCAGCAGTGCTGGCTCCTGGGTGGGGATGTCGCCGACGATGCGCCGGAATTGTTCAGCCTGCAGGAACAGTCCGGCGAGTGAGACCTCGCAGACGGTCCCGTCGTGGCGCTGCACTGGGATCCACGGCAGGGACACCAGATCGAAGGATGCAGGACCTTGCCTTTCGGAACCCTGGCTCTCGCCGGGTGCTGCGGTGATGCCCGCCGGTGAGGTCATGGCCGTCGTCCCGTCGTGCGGGGCAGCATCCCGCTCGCCCGCCACAGCGGTAACCGACCGTTCCCTGGACTCGACCTCGTACTCTTCGTCACCACGGCTTCTGCCACGTGAAGGGTCCTTTTCCTTCCCCGCCTGCTCGGAAGCAGACGCGGATGCGTCGGCCCTGACCACCTGCAGGCCGTCGGAGTTGCAGTAGGACAGCCGAAACCCTGCCACGTGGGCCTGACACTCGGCGTCGAGGACGAGGATCAGCTCACCCGCGAGCCAGGGGCACTCCTTCACCTGCCAGGCCGGGACCCTGAAACGCTCCAGATCGGCAATGGTCCGATCGACCATCCCCGGCGTGCTGAACTGCCTGGGGAGGGCAAGGGCGCTCGCAGCCACGGCCTCGGCCGCCTGCCTACTGGGAGGGAAGTCGACCGGCAGTTCCAAACCGCCGCGCCGCTGCGGCCGGCCGTACTCATCGGGCGGCCCGTCGGGCAGCCAGGGAACCGTCGTCAGCACGCCGTCGGCACGACGCTGGATGACCAAGACCTCCAGCGTCTCCTCGCTGTCACGCACCTGCGCACGCCCCGCCGGGCTGTCGTCCGCATCACCGGCATGCGCTTCCAGCCACCCGTACACCGGCCTCCCGGGACGCCGGACCGGTCCGAGCAGGAACCCTTCCGCCTTTTCCTCCTTCCTGGCCACGAGAATGCGGTGCTCCGTCTCAGCCTCGGCCATCTTCCCCGCCCAGCTGCCGGGACCGACCGGGCCCGGACCGTATGCACGCTGCACCAGCCCGCTGATGTGAGCCGGGAGCTCCACAAGACGGCCGTCCAGATGCGGTTCGAGCACCGCCAGCGCCCGCAACAAGGTGAACTCGCCCTGATAGACGGCGCGAGATCCTGCGACGGGCGCCGGCGGCTCGGCACTCCAGTCGACGCCCGTGACCAGGCAGCGCGGACGCATCAGGCGGCTGGGACGCGGACGGGCGTGACGATGCAGACGGCCCATACGCTGCAGCATCAAGTCCACAGGAGCCAAGTCGGTGACCAGCAGATCAAAATCCACATCCAGCGAACTCTCCACCACCTGACTGGCAACCACGATGTGACGGTGCGGCCTTCGCTCGCCACTCGGCCCGAACCGCGCCAGCAGATCCGCATCTTTGGCCGCCCGGTCAGCCGCAAGAAAGCGAGAGTGAACGACGCTCACCGCGGCAGCCCCGCACCGCTGCCGCAACACCTCCGCCGCCTCCAGAACCCGGGCGACCGTATTGCGCACCACCAGCGCACAGCCGCCGTCCGACAACTCGGCCTCGAGCCGGTCAGCAAGGGCATCGAGATCGTCGTCGAGCCGCTCCACAACGACTTCCGTACGGCGCTCGGATGCTGCCTTCGGACGCACGATCACCGCAGGACCGTCAGGGGAGACCCCGGTGATCAGAGGGTAGGCATCCGCGGCCGCCTCCACCTCGGCGCACGACACCCCGGCATAAGCAGCGGCCAGGGCCCTCCTGCGCTCACAGGGAAGGGTGGCCGACAGCAGCACGACCGGCACCCGGTAAGCGGCGAGCCACTCCAGGACCCGCTCAAGATAGCGACCCATGTACGCGTCGTAGGCATGCACCTCGTCGATGACGACCACCTTGCCGGCCACCGCCAGATGCCGCAGCGCCAGATGCCGCGTCTTGAGCCCCGCAAAAAGCACCTGATCGATGGTGCCGACGGCGAACGAGGCGAGGAGCTTCTTCTTGCGGCCCCGCAGCCACTGGTGAGCGTGCAACTCGGCAGGCATCTCCCGCCCACCCCGCCCATCCGCTGACTGGGGGATCGATTCACACGAGTCCGCATCGCGGTCCACAGCCTCCAGCACGCGGTTCCCCCGGGCCAGGAAACCCGACCACACCTCGTTGAGGGCCGCCTTCGCGTGCGCGAGGACCACAGAATGAGCCCCACCACCATCCCCGAGCACCCCGGTCAGCCAGGCGAGCAGACGAGGGAACATGGCATCGGCGGTGGCACGGGTGGGCAACGCCACCAACACGCCCCCCGCACCCGACCTGGCCGCCAGAATCTCGGCGACCGCAAACGCCGCTTCCGTCTTCCCTTCACCCATCGGCGCCTCGATCACCACCAGCCCGGCGGACGGCATGCTCCGCGCCACCCCCACGGCTTCCGCCTGCACGCCCCGAATGCCCGAGCCGGCCAGGTCGGGAAACCGCGCAGCGAAGAACTCTTCGGCAGAGACCTGGGGAAGTTCCGCCCGCCAGCGGCCCGGAAGGTCCAGCCCTTCCCAAGCCGCCCTAAGACGGCCGCGCTCACCTTCCACACCCCAAGGCGCCCAGGACTCGGGGGCGTACGGGAACAACTCCGAAGCACTCGCCAACCAGTCCGCCATGATCACGAGGCCGGTGAGGGCCACTTGCACCGGCTGCGACAGCCGCACTCGGCGCCACTGCGGCAAGAGATCCGTCACCTGCGCCAGATCCGCACACCTGTCCATGAGCTCGAACTGGACCTCGCGCCACCTCGCCCCACTCCGCCCTCCGGGCCGGAGAAGGTGGGGACGCAGCTGCAGATCGTGAATCTGCTGCGTGTCCGGAGGGGCCCCGTGGTGGCCCCCGATGACCACGGCGAATTGCCCGGCTGCCCGCGCCTCGAAGCCGAAGCGCTCACCCAGCCACTCCTGAAGCAGAAGCTGTCCGGCAAGGCCGTGCGGCGCCATCCGCCGGTCCGACCCGAACGCCGTCCGCGACGGCATCTCCAGACCGAAGTCGCGCATGCGGTCGGCCAGCGACGGCACCTGACAAGCGAACGCACCAGTTGCCTTCCCGACATCATGGACACCGGCGAGGAACCGCGCCAGCCGCTCAGCGTCCGCTTCCTCACCGGGGAGATCCGCACTGATCAAAGACCTCAGCGAATCCGGCAGCCAGAGCTCCCACAACTGGGCTGCAACGGCAGCACTGTCCGCCATGTGACGCCACAGGGGCATGTGACTGTCCGTCTTGCGATCGTGCTTCGCCCACGCCGAACGAGCTGCTGCCGACAGACCGGCGAACGCTTGGCCGCCCCCTGCTGAACCCTGTGTCACATGCCCAGCGAACATGCCGACTGCTCCTCGATGTACGGGAATTGATGATTCCGCCATCCGGCGAGGGGAACGTGGTATGGGCCTGGCGGCACGTCGCCCGGAACGGAGCCCCCCCGATCCGGGCTCGCGTCACGAACCCGGACCGGGGGCGAGGCCGACCGTCGCCGAGGTGAGGGTCAACGCCATCCGGGCGTGGGCGGCGTCCCGGTCCCGAGGCCCTGGGACGCCGCCTGCCGGGCCTTACTTAGCCCCTTGCTCCGGGGCCGAACTGCGCCGCGTTCACACGCCAGGGGCCTGCCGACGGCACGAGCACCCAGATCACCACCACCACGACCAGCACAGCCCAGATCCCAGGAGCGTACGGGCTCGGGGTCGCCGGAGCTGCCGTGATGAGAGCCGCAAGCACAGTGAGCAATCCCTGATGGGACAACTCGCTAGGTGCATTAGGCACGGATGTGCGCAACAATGGCTCCTACCTTCCTCTTCTTCGCGACGGGTGAAGGAGACGAGGCCGGCTCTCAGGCACTCCATCCGTTGCTGCGGATGGCTGAGGGCCGGCCTTCGTGCTCCCGTCAGCGCATGCCGCGCCAACGGTCAGCAGCCTACGGGGACACCCCACTGGCGGTGGGTGGTTTGCCGGAAGTCCCCGTTGCCTAGTTGGCAAGAACCGGTCCACCTTCTTGGTTGAGAAACCCCGCATACGCGGGGAACAGATGGTGGTCCTCACCACCGATCCACCTTCTTGCGGATCACCCCCATGGCTCGGGGACTGCTGGGCACCCACCTCTGAGCACGTAGGTCCCAACGCGGCACCACTTTAACGCCTGGGTTGTGAGGAGTGGAGCGTTCGGCAGAGTATGGCGGAGGAGCGCCAGCCGGGTTCTGGAGCGAGCGGGCGAGCGGGCGGGGCTGTCAGAACTGCAGGTGGGAATCCGCTCCTCTTCACCTCCCGGGGATGCTCCCCGGGAGGTGAAGAGCCCACGACGGCCCCGGACGTCGCCCCCGCGTTTGTGGGGATGTTCCGGACGGTTTGTCGAGCGGTCCGGTGTTGGGCGGGAGTCGTGTGGGGGCTGATGCGGTGGCCCGGGCGGCTGACGGTCGGCGGGCCATCGGCTCTGTCGACTCGGGACGCGGGGCGTACCTGCGCACGTTGCCTCGGCCCCGGGTTTGAGCGCCCGGGTATGCCCCGGCTACAGCGCTGTCCATGGCCGACGTTGGGTGGGTCCGGTGAGTGGTGTCCGTACCGGTGCGGTGGGTCCGGCGGTTTCGATGTCTTCGAGGGTGGCTGCGCCGAGGGGTACTTGGCTGGCGAAGTGTGCGACGAGGGTGTGGGCGGCTGCCATCTGTCTGACGTCTTCGATGCGTCGGCCCACGGTGGTCTTGGGGGTGCGGGTGAGGATGAAGAGGATGCGGGGGAAGCGGGGGTAGAACCGCTGTCAGGCGTGCATGGTGTTCTGGTCGGCGACGGTGTGTCGGCGTCCGGGGGCGGGTTCTTCGGGGTGTCAGTGACGTTGATCGACCGCACCGCGTACCCGCGGTTCGTACCTGGGATAATTCCCGAGGCCGGACCAGGTTCCCGGGTCGGCGCCGGCTCATCTGCGTGGCGTGCTGGGGCTGGCCGAGGACGTGCCGTGCGTGGTGGACGCGGACCGGACGGGCAAGCGGCACGGCGGTCCGGTTGGTGATCTTGCCGGACTCGCCGGCTCGTACTCCGAGGAGGATGGAGGGGCGCATGGCCACCGGGATTGGTGCACGTCCGGCGCCCGCCTTGCGGCGGTACGTCGACTCGTATGTCGGTTTCGACCTCCGCGGGCTGGCTGCAGGGGTCCACTGCGGCCCGCCGAGTCGCGTTCTCACTGCGGTGATCAGCCTGTCAGACCCTTTGGAGGTGGCGGCGGGCGTTGGCGACGGGTCACCGGTCACCCGATTCGGGAGTGTGGCCGGCGGTCTGATGGGCCGGTCCGTCGCGATCCACCACGACGGACGCCAGCAAGGTGTGAAGGTGGCGCTGACACCGCTCGGGGCTCGGGCCATCTACGGCATGCCCGCCGCTGTGCTCGCCCACCGACTGGTCCCACTGGACGAGCTTCTCGGAGCGCTTGGCGTCGAACTGGCCGACCGGCTCCGAGCGGCATCGACATGGGCGGCGCGGTTCACCGTACTGGACGAGTTGCTCCTGCGAGCTGTCGGTCGTGGCGCCGGCAGTGACCGTGTGCGCCGGATGCAGCCCGAGGTGGCCGAGGCCTGGCGCCGCCTCGTCGCCGCACGGGGCTGCGTCCAAGTCGGTGCCGTCGCCGCGGAACTGGGCTGGAGCCGCCGGCACCTCACCGAACGGTTCCGCGGCGAGCTGGGCCTGTCGCCGAAAACCTTCGCCCGCGTTCTCCGCTTCGAGCACGCGCACGACCTGGCGACGGCGCGGGAGCGGCTCCCGTGGGCCGATGTGGCGACCATCTCCGGCTACGCCGACCAGGCCCACCTCGTGCGGGACTGGAGCGAGTTCACGGGCCGAACGCCGACGGCCTGGCGTCGCAGCGAGGTCCTCCTCGGGAGCGGGTAGTCGCCGACCGGCCGACCGTGGCGTCGGCTTGTGTTCCCATTCCTTCAAGACCCCCGATCGCTGCGGTGTGACGATCGTCGGCATGAGACTCGTCAACGAACACAACGCCATCGACCTGCGGACCACCCCCGTGCACCTCGGACTGGGATCGACAGCGAAACCCGTCGAGGGCTTCGCCTGGTACCCGGAGGCGCTCCAGGCCTACAGCGCCGCGGTTGCGGCAGACGGCGCCGAGGGCCGGATGGTTATGATCTTCGACGGCGACGGCCTCGGCGACCATTGGGAGAGCCACCCCGCTGGCGACGAACTGGTCGTCTGCCTCAGCGGGTCGGTGACGGTCACCCGCGACCTGGACGGCGTGCCCGACCGCGTTCTGCTCGGGCCCGGCGAGGCCACCATCAACCCGGCCGGGGTATGGCACGCGGTCGACATGGAGGGGCCGACGTCCATCCTGACCATCACCGCCGGCCTCGGCACCGACCACCGTCCTCGCACCGACACCCACCCGACCGAACGCGTCGCCACGCCCAGCCCGGAGGAAGCGCCGTGACGACACGCATCGCGTGCCTCGGCGACAGCCTCACCCGCGCGCTGATCAGCGTCGACTACCTGGACCTCCTCGGACGGCGCCACCCTCCCGGTGATCTGCAGCTTGCCCGCTTCGGCGCCAACGGCGACTTCGCCCACAACCTCTTGCAGCGCCTCGACGCCGTGATCGCGAACCCGCCCGACGCCATCACCGTGTTGATCGGGACCAACGACGCCCGAGCGAGCCTTGCCGGCTACCCCGTCGAGCAGGCCATGAAGCGCAAACAGCTCCCCGAACGCCCGTCAGCCGGCTGGTTCCAACAGTGCCTGGGAGCCGTCGTCGAACGACTGCGAGCGGAGACCGACGCGACGATCGGTCTGCTGTCGCTACCGGTACTCGGCCAACAACTCGACGGAGCAGCGGCACAGGCATCGCAGCGGTACAGCCGGATGATCGCCGAAGTCGCCACCACCAACGAGGTGACTTACCTTCCACTCCACGAACGCCAGATCGAGGAACTGCGCCAAGCGGACCCACCGCCGATTCCCTACCGGGAGGTGACCCCCGCAGCGGGCCTCGGCGTCCTCGTCCAACACGCCGTGCTTCGCCGCAACCTCGACACGATCTCGCGGCGCCGCAACCTCGTGCTCACGACCGACCACATCCACCAGAACAGTCGCGGCGCCGCCCTGATCGCTGAGGTCATCGACGCCGGTCTCCTGACCCAGAACGCGTAGCTGGTTCCGGAGCCGCAGCCAGCCGGATGCCAACCACCGCGCGGAGGTGGCGTGCGATCCAGACGCCGGTGCGGGCGGCAAGCACGCCAGCACCGGCGATGCGGCCCCTTCCTGGCGTATTCGGTTCCCACCCCTACATGGTCCCCAACGACTGGCAGAGCCGAGGCCGAGCCATGGCCGCCGTTGTTCACCCTCACGGACAGCACTGCCTCGGGGCGAAGAACGGGCGCCGTCGCCGGCCTCTGGCGGCCGCGAGGGTGTAAGGCCGAACGGGGCGGCGGGAAAAGGGCGGGCTGGGCGACGTAGATGGCCGGTTGGCGACGGCGCCGACGCGGATCTTCACGAGGATCGCGTCGATGAAAACCACCGGATAGACCGCGTCGAGCGGCCGGTTCTGCCACTCGACCATGCCCTCGAGCACCTTGGCGGTGATCGTGGAGATCGTCTGGCGGGAGACCTCCGCGCCATAGACCTCGGCCAGGTGGGCCTGGACCTCGCCGGTGATCAGGCCCTTCGCGGACAGCGAGATGACCATCTCGTCCACGCCGGTCAGGCGTTTCTGCCGCTTCTTCACGATCTTCGGCTCGAACGATCCGTCCCGGTCCCGGGGCACGGATATCTCGACCGGACCGACATCCGTCAGCACGGTCTTCGCGCGGGTGCCGTTGCGGGAGTTGCCGCCGTTCTTCCCGGCCGGATCGTGCTTGTCATAGCCGAGGTGGTCGGTGATCTCGCCCTCCAGGGCAGACTCCAGCAGCCGCTTCGTCAGCTGCTGGAGCAGTCCGTCCTCGCCCGTCAATTGCAGGCCCTCCGCCTGGGCGCGGGAGACCAACTCGTCGATCAGCCGGTCGTCCACCGCCTTCGACGGCAGTGGCTCAGATGGCTCGACGGTCTCCGCCTCGGTCACGTTCTTGCTGGTCATCGATGCATCCTCCATGATCGGGAGTTACACCGAACGATTTACAGTCCCCGGACATGCGCACACTCGACCGGGAGGTGATCATGCGGACGGGCAATGGCCTTTACCGGTCCGGCACCACCCGCTTCGGCGCAGTCATCGGTGACGGCACCCAGACGGGCAACAACATCAGCATCGGCCCCGGCGTCACCATCGGCCGCCGCTGCCAGATCACCAGCGGCGTGACCCTGGCCATCCGAACCGTGCCCGCGGACTGCACCGTCACCGCCCCGCACGCCATGGAAGCAAGCATCCGACGGCGCCGGACCGCCTCCACCCCCTGACCCTCGACAACCTCCACAGTGAAGCGCTACCACCACAGTTCCAGAAGGGCCTGGTACGCACCCGCCGAGCGGCTGCTCCAGACGCTGCCCGGCCGGCCCCGGCGCGTCCTGCAGAGCGTGTTGGCGTAGTCCGGGTGGGCCCCGTGCCGCCCGGTTCGACCCTGCCCCTGGGCCGGTGCCCGCAGGGAAACATGAGGGGGAAGATCGGGCGGAAGATCGGGTGGAAGATCCGGGGGACGATCAGGGGGAAGGTCCGGGGGAGCGAAATTCCGGCCTCCAGCACATCGTGCCTGCTCAGGCCCTGAATTTCAGCTGGTGAGTAGCCGGACTTATAGGGGGGAGGGAGGGAGGGGGAGCGGGGTGGTAGGAGATGAGCACGGGGAGGCGGGGATGGCAGGGCGGGGTACGGGGTGGGGAAATGGGGCTGTGATCCGCGCGGGACGACCTTCAGCAAGGACAAGCCCTACAACGCCGAGGGCTTCCCGGAGCCGGTCAGTTCCGAGGGGGCGCTGGTGCTGCTGTGGGACTTGGAGCAGGTCGTCGCCTACCGCGACGGTAGGTCCGTTCCGCCGATTCCGGCGGTGGACGATGATGCGGATCTCCTGGACCGTCGGGAGGCTGCTGTTCTGCTGGATGTGAAGCCGCGGAGTGTTGACAGTTACAAGAACGATGCGGGCCTGGCCGATCATGTCGTGATGATCGGTGGTGTGGAGCACTGGCCGCGTGCTGCGGTGCGCGCTTACGGTGCTGCCCGCGGGACGATGTCGGCGCCGACGGGCAGGCCGAAGGGGTCGGGGGACATGGTCCCGCGGGACCTGCTTCCCGGCCGTATCGCCGAACTCCTCGACGCGGACCCGGCCGTGACCACCGCCCATGTGGTCGAGGTCCTGGGCGTTGCCGTGGGCACCGCGCAGCGGGGCCTGCAGCAGGAGCGCGCGGCGCGGATCGTCGCACTCATGCACGCCAAGCCTGGCCTGGACGTCGAGCAGGCTGCGGAGCGTCTCGGTTATCCGCCGGCGGTGCGTCGCGCGGCGCTGGAGATCGCCCGGGAGCTGCACGCCAGCTCCTGACAGCACACGAGAGCGTCCCGTGAGGGGGCCATGGCCGGCTGGCTGTGGTCCCCTTACTGCATTTCAGCCCGGGTGGGGGCGGGCGCCGCGGGTTCGGTGCCGGCCGGGGCGGACGGCTCCGCTGCGCTGCGCTGTCCGCCCCTCCCGGGCGTGGGGCGGCGGGGGCGGACCGGCAGGTGGGCGTGCCGGACTCCGCTGCGCTGCGTCCGGTCCGAGCGCTGCGCGCTTACTCCTACCGGGCTCACGGATGCCGCTGCCAGGAGTGCCGGGCGGCGAAGGCCCGTACCGGCGGCGGCCGCGTACGCCCCCAGCCGTGAGCACGGCGTCCGGCCGGGAAGCAAGGGCAGCTCCTGGGGCCGCCGGGGGCGAGCGTGGGCCGAGGCCTTCTTGACTAGGGGGCCCGTTTCGGGCTGCTCCGGCTGATCAGCGACGGTACTCCGTTGGCCGAGGCTGCTCAGGAGGTCGGGTCACCGCCGCGCAGGCGATTGGCCTGGCACGGTGGCATGAAGATTTCCGTGCCGCGTTCGACGAGGCGGCGTGGCTCTGTGCGTCCACGGTCAGGGATCCGCCCGGTGCAGCCCTCCCGACGCCTACCGCCGCGCGGCCGCTGCCCTGCCGCGGGGGTGCCGGACATGGAGGCGAGCTACGCGGTGGGACGGCCGGGGGTCAGGTTGTGGTGCGTCCCATGCACACCAGGCACGGGGAGTCCGGGCCGGGCTGGACGGCGCCGATTTCAGTGTATCCCCATCCCTCGTACAGCCGCTGGACTTTCCCGTTGCCGGCGGCCGGGTTCACCATGAGCGTGGTGTAGGGCTCGGGTCGTCCGGCGAGAAGTGCGTCGTGCAGTTGCCGTGCCAGTCCGACTCCGCGCCATCGGGGGACGACGCCGATTTCTTTCACGGCGACCGTGGTCCGGGCGGTGAAGCGGGGGGTGACGGGGACGGTCATCCGCTTCCACCACCGGTCTCCGGGTTCGATGGCGTTGGCGTAGGCGTAGCCGACGGCCTGGCCGTCGGGAGCGTAGGCGATGGTGACGGCCCACCCTGGTTCGGCGGCATGCCGGTCCAGCCGTTCGAGGAACACGTCGAGGCGGTAGTTGGGGTGCGCGAGGAGGTCGGCGCGCACGAGGGAGTACAGCCGGCCGATCCCCGCGCGCAGTTCGGGTGTCAGGGCGGAGTAGCGCGTTATCCGGGTCTCCGACGTCGTCACCGGGTGTTCCTCACCTTCACTCGTACCGTGTGGGCCTGCTAGGCAGCAGCGTGGCTGTTCTGCGGGCAGATCTGTGTGAGCCGCTGGCCGAAGTCGGCCAGCATGGCGGCGACCCGGAGATGTCCCGTGGCAGCGTCGGCCGGCACCTTTGATGCCGTGGCCACGGCCGCCCCTGCTTCACCCTGTTCGAGCTGTGCGCGGGCGAGCCGGGTGGTGGTGATGGCGCGGGAGCGGGCCATGTGGGGCCGGAGGCCGGCGAGGCAGTGGTGGGCGTGCATTTCGGCGGTGGCCCAGTCGCCCAAAGCCAGGTAGGCGGACAGGGCGAGTGCGTGGATTTCCGCTTCGTCGTAGAAGGCGGCCAGCCACATGGGCCGGGGCGCGGTCGGGTCTGCGCGGTGGAAGGCCTCTTGTGCCTGTCCGATCGCGCGGCCGACCGCCGGCCGGTTCCCGGCGGCGCCGTGGATGGCGGCACTGCGCGCCAGGCCGAGCGATGCGAAAAGCGGATCGCGGCGGGTCAGGGAGAGCCGGCGCGCAACGTCGTTCGCGGCGGCCGCATCTGCCGGATTGCCCATGTGCCGGTACATCGTCCCGGCATGCGACCAGATCCGGAACTTGATCGTGGCATCGCTGCTGAGTTCCGCGAGCGCTTGGGCCTCGCGCATGTGCGTTTGCGCGTCACCGAACCGCCGGCCGTCGACGGCAGCCCACATGGCGGAGGACCGGAACGAGGCGGCCGACGCGTACAGGGACGTGCGCACGCGCTCCGAGGCCGAGCCGGCCGACTGGAGGGCGAGCGCTTCGTCGGCGAGGTCGGCGGCCTTCTGCTCAATGCCGCGTTGTCCGCCGTGCCGGTGGTCGGAGGCGATGATGTCGGCGAACCGCTGGTGAATGAGCGCGACGTCCGCCATCCCCACCCGGCGCGGGGCGGCTGCGTCTGCGGGCGGCGCGGTGAAGGCGGCCGCTGCACCGGCGACAGCGGTCATGAAGGAACGGCGTTGCACGGGCACCTCTCGGCGGGGTCGGGTTCGGCGCACGAACCCTAGGGCCTGCGCGGTTCGGCCGCTGACCAGCTCTAACGCTGCGAGTTGCGCGCTCTTGGGGCAGCGCACACGGCCGGAGCGCCACGCGCGGATGCTGGAGTCGTCCAGGCCGCCGGCTTTGCCAGTCAGTTCGCCCACGGCGCGGTTCACCAGTTCTGCCAGCTCTCGGGAGCTGTATCCCTGGCTCTTCATCCACGCCGTTAGGGCGTGATTTGGAACGGGTTCCACGTGTCCCACGCTAGCGCTTCGTGCCCCTGCACGTCAGGTAACGGAAAGGTCAAATCGCCCTAGGCGGTGCAGGGCTGAACCTGCCCGATCGCCCTACCCGCCCGCCATGGCGAGGAGTTGAGTAGACGTCAGCACCAAGGTGCACCGGGTTGGCTCCACGCCACCCCGGCGGGCCGCATCGAGGAGCGCGTCCCCGCCCGGCAGGGCAGGAAGGAGGTTCGCCGTGGTCAGGAAGCAGGAGAACGTGTGGGTGCGGGAGGACGCCGACCACCGGCTGCTGGGCCGGGAGGTCATCCACCCCGGCACCGGCCGGACCGGCACCGTCGCCACCGTGCTGGTCCGCACCTCGAAAACCACCGGCCGCACGATCGGCCGAACCGCCCACATGCGGCCGATGGACTACTCCGGCCGGGAATGGACGGCCAACCCCGACGACCTGACCGTGCTGCAGCCGGCGGCTCCGTGAAACCGCCCCGCCCGGATGTCGGTGACCTGCTCGTCGACGGCACCGGCGCCAAGGCGATCGTCACCGACATCCGCGGCGGCACCGAATGGGTCCTGCGGCCGGCCAGCGGCGGGGACCACCCACCGGACGACCCGAAGGCTCGACACCCTCACCGTGATCCGGAGCCGATCCGAACGGATCGCGGACTACTGAGAAGCCGCCCGGCACCCCGCCGGAACGGTCCCCAGCACCACACACCCGAAGGAGGAACACCGTGGCCAACAGCGGCAGCGGCAGCGGAAACGACAGCGGGTCAGGAGGCGGCGGCAGCCACGGAGGCGGGAGCGCCCCCGTCTCCGTCCCGCCCCCGCCGCCCCCGCCCAACCCCGACACCAATACGCCCCCCGGAGGCGGAAAGCACCGGTAGACGATGACCACCACTGCACGCCAGGAGCGCCCCGGCCGCACGCAGCTGGGGCGCTGCCTCATGGAATCCGGCGCCCTCACCTCCGACTGGGCACCCGCCTTTGCCGCCGTCGACCGCGCGCACTTCCTGCCCGCGCTCATGTGGCCCTTCCTCCCCGCTGGGCAGCCGCACAGCAGCCCCGCGAGCGGGCAACCGGGTGCTGTGGACCGGGCGGTGGACCCCGATGCCTGGTACGGGTACGCCGACTCGGACATCTCGATCGTGACCCAGTGGGACGACGGCCGGCACGCCGGCCCGGGCCCCGGCACCGTGCCGACGTCGTCCAGCTCCCAGCCCTCCGTCGTCTACCAGCTGCTCGCCGTCCTCGATGCCGAGCAGGGCATGACCGTGCTGGACGCCGGCACCGGCACGGGGGAGACAGCCGGTCTGCTGACCCACCGCTGCGGCACCGGGAACGTCGTCACCATCGACGTGGACCCCGCCGTGGCCGCGGCCGCACGCGAGAGGCTGTGCACCCTCGGCCTCTACGCCGACGCACTCTCCGGCGACGCCCTGGCCGGCGTCCCCGGCAGCCGATTCGACCGGCTGCTGTGCACGTTCGGCGTCCGCACCATCCCCGGCGCGTGGCTGCAGCAGGTCCGCCCCGGCGGGGTGATCGTCGCCCCGTACGGCACGCACTACTCCAGCCGCGACGCCGTCGTCCGCCTCACCGTGCACCCCGACGGCAGCGCCGCCGGCCGCTTCACCGCCCCGGTGGAGTTCATGAAGGCCCGTCAGCAGCGGACCATCTGGCCTACCCACAGTGAGTACGTCACCGACTGGCCCGCAGCCACCGGCACCACCGTCCAGCCCGACCAGCTCGCCGATGCCCACCACGCCGTCAGCCTCGCCGTCCCCGACATCGCCCACACCGTGCACACCGACGCCGCCGCCCCCACGGCGTGGTTCTACTCCCTCACGGACCGGTCATGGGCCGCCGTACGCTGGCCGGAAGAGCACGGCCCCGGCATCGTCTACCAAAGCGGGACCCGCCGCCTTTGGGACGCCATCGAGGCCGCGTGCACGTGGTGGGAGGGCGAAGGACACCCGCCCGTCGACCGCTTCGGGATCACTGTCAGCCACAGCGGAGTGACGGCGTGGCTGGACGACCCCGCCACCCCCGTCGCCGGCGCCCGCTGGAGATAGGAGAGACCCGCCCATGGACGGACGCGAGGAATCGCTGGAGCACTGGGCCCGCACGCGCGAGCGGCGCCGGGTCTCGGACCGGCAGATCACCGGCCGCCGCCGATCAGAACCGCTCGACCCGGCCGCCCGCGGTCGCGCCGCCCACCTCGCCCCCGTCTCCCCCCGCGTCCTGTTGGAGCTGGACGAGACCACAGGTGTGTGGACGCCTGTCGGCACCGCTCCCGACGCCCGTACCGCCGCCGAATTCCTGGCAGGCGGCGCCCCCCACACAGAGGACGGCACCAGCCTATGACCAGGCCCCCGACACGAAAGGGACGCAGACCATGCATGGCCAGGAACTCGGCGACATCCAGACAGGCGACCAGATCCGCAGGGACAAGCCGCCCGTGTGCTGCAAGAGCGCACCCATGGAGTTCTACGCCCACACGGCTGGTGGCGTCTGGATCTGCAAGGCCTGCGTCTGCGTCGCCTACGTCGACGCCGACGGGCGGGCATCCAGGGCACCCTCGCGCGGCACCTGCGTGACGATTCACCGTCCGCGGTCCTGACACGGAAGAGCCCGAGCCGACCTGTCAAAGGGCACCAGGGTGACGGTCGAGAGAGTTCACGACCGGCGTGAACGTAGCCAGTACCGGCACAACAACTGAAGGGGGCCCTCCGCCTGGGAGGGCTCCTTCACGCGTTTCCCGCCGTGCGCTCTGCCTGCGCCCTGCGGGCAATCGATCGGGTGACTGCCCGCCCGGCATGTGCCGCATGGCGCACCGCTCGCCGTCGGGGTGTGCACGCGGGTGCGTGTGCCCCGCGAACCTGCCCGCTCCTCGACCGGCACACCTCCTCGGCCCGGACCAGGCGGCCGTCCGGCTCGGTGCCCGCCGCACGAGATTGACCACGCCGTCCGCCTGGGCTGGCTCCGCCCGGCGCGCACCACGGTCGTGGATTTCGGGCGGGGCCGGGGCGGTGAGGTGCGGGTGCCGTGGTTCCGGGGCGAGGACGTGGCGCTGTTGCCGGTGGTGCATTCCGGGGTGGACTGGGAGGCGGTGCGCCGTCTCGGCCCCGGCCGCCGCTCACCCCTGGCGGCGCTGGAGCCGGTGGAACAGCCTACGGTGACCCTGGCGGCACTCGGCGGGATTGCGCGGGTGGGCCGGGCCGCCGCGGTGAACTGGCGCCGCCACCCCGACTTCCTTGCCTCGGCGGGCGGCACGACGGTCTCGCCCCTGTTTGCGCGGGCGGAGGTGGTGGCGTGGCTGCTGGCCCACGGCAAGATCGCGGTTCCACACGTGGTGCCGTCCGGGCCCCTCGTCGTCCGCCGCACTGGCGGCGGTACCCGCACGATCCGCCTCGACGACCCGGCGCTCTCGACCGCCACCGACGCGACCGCCGCCGAGTCCGCGTCCGGCTGGGTGACCGATCCGGACGCGGACGCCCTGGCCGCGCTCGGCGAACAGGCGGCCGGTATCGCCGTCCGCAGCCTTGCCGTTCCCCGCCGGACCGCACTGGCCGTCCCGGGAGGCGCCCAGCTCACCGGCCGGTATGACGGCGGTCGGGGTCGGGTGTGGGTGGAGCTGTCCTGGCCGGCGGGGCTGCGCGGGGAAGCCGGCCGGGTCCGGCATGCCGTCCCGTGCGCGAGGCCGGCCGTCGGCTGCCCGTGCACCGGTCAGGACTGCGGGGGCCTCGTGCCGTCGCGGTGGTGTCCCGAGCACGGCGATAAGGCCGCACCCGCGATGGAGTGGCATCCCGCGGGCGGGATCCGCTGCGAGGAGCTGCGGGCCTCCCGGCCGGGGGTGTTGGTCCAGGGGTCTCGGGTAGCCCGTGTGCGCGGGTGAGGCCCGGTGCCCGGGGCTTCCTGGGGGCAGTACCACCGGGCCCGCCCAAGGACACCGAGCGAAACGGCGGGTTCAGACGGCGCGGCAGGCCCGGTAGAGCAGGTTCCGCAGGAATGCGTCGGTGAGGTACGTGCGGTCTGCGGGGCTGGTTTGCCGCAGGGCGGTGATGACTTCGTCGGCGGCGGTGTCGGGGTCGTGTGCGGTCCAGGCGGCGTCGCTGCGGTCGATCGCGGCCTGCGCGCCGGCTGGCCGGTGACGGGCGTTGTCGTTCACGGGTTCTCCTCGGTGGTCTCGGTGGTTGGGGTGTGTTGGCGTGCAGCGTTGAGGCGGCGGCGTGCGGTGCGGGTGCTGATGCCGTCGCGTGCGGCCAGCTCGGCCGCGGTCGGTGTCTCGGGTTCGGCGGTGAGGGCGTTGACGGCTGCGGTGCTGGTGGCGGTGCGCTGGTCTCCGGCGGTGTGCCGGGCATCGATGGCGGCGCGGGTCCACCAGCTCCGCCCGTAGACCTCGATGGGCGGTGGGAGGTAGCCGGTGGCGGCGTACGCGCGCACGGTCTTCTCGCTGACGCCGAGAAGCTCGCCGGCTTCCCGGTCCGACAGCAGGTCGTGGGGGTGCGGGGTGGTGGGGAGGGCGGGCAGGGGTTCGCCTTGGTAGTAGGCGAGGGTCTGGGCCTGGACGTAGAGCTTGAGTCCGCCGCCGGGCGCGAGCATGGGTACGCGGGCGCGGAAGGCGGGGGCGTCGTTGCGTCGCCATGTCCTGAGGGACACCCCGCGGTGGGTGGCGATGTCGTCCTCGGTGAGTGCGGGGCGGCCGTGGGGGATCACGGGCGGTGTGCCCCTGTCTGTCCGGTGCGGGCTCTAGACTGCCCCAATCGCACCCCTGGTGCTGACGGGTTGGGGCCGGTGGGTGCTGACCATGCCCGTGTCGGGTGTAGGCCGCCGGCCCCCTTTTCGCGCGCGCCCGCCCGCCGCCCGCCCGCGGCCGCCCCGCCGCCACAGGTCGTCACGCCAGCCCCCAAACGCCTATAGCCGCTGCAACGGTCACCTCTTTCCCCAAGGGAAAGTCCAGGAACTGTGCGTCTCTGCTTTACCTGGCGTCCGGCCGCCTGTTCCCTTATCGATCAGCCCCGAAGGGTCGACCTTCGCGGTTTTCGGCCGAACCTGGCCGGCCGCGCGAAATGTCCAGGCGCCGGAGATTTTGCTGGAACGCAGCCCAGGTCCGTGATCGCGATTGATGAAGCAGTCACCCTTCACCTTCCGTAGCTGGTCAATAGCGTGGCGAAATCGGGCCCTTTACTCCGGGCCGCTAGGCGGCGAAGCTTTGGGGCCGGAGCGTTGCACCGGTGGAGCTGCCACGGTGCGGCCCGAACCCGGCGCTCTCATGGCGCGCGCTGTGCTGAACGAGGGGGGTGGAAAGTTCGGTAACGGTTCAAACATTTCGAACACAATGGGGGCACGGGCGGTCACGTTCACCGCCGACGGTAGGGATAATTTTTGCGGTCAATTTAGGAGCCAGGTGCGTGGGTGGGGTGATCTCAATTCAAGGCAGACGTGATTTGTGATCTGAAATTAAGGGGGCCTCAATTGCGGCCGGATTCCGCTGTCGGCATCCGCAGACGGCTGCCGCAAGGAAATCTGAAGAAGCATGAGGACGCGAGTCCGGATGCGCCCGCGCGCACTCCGTTGTGCGCGCCGTTCGAAGCCATCCGGCGCTGTGGACGACTCAGTGCGCTCCATGCGCCAGGTGACGTGGGCACACCCGGTCTATACGTTCCAAAGGCATAGTCCGACTTGCGGTCCCCGCAGCGGAGAGGATGGTCATGACGAGCCAGGCAAGCGAAGTCGATCTCCAGGACCTGCTCGGCCGGGCGCTGGACGCAACAGGTCAGGCCGCCCGGTGGACCGTGGATACAGACGAGATGTGGTGCCGCCTCACGCCAGCCTCCGCGGTGCAGCGGATGCAGGGCTGGAAGCTGCACGTGTCGGCGACGTCCGCCTCCGCTCCCGCGGTGTTGGCGAAGTCCTTGGGCGTGCTGCTGCTCCGGGATTGCGTGTTCAAGTTCGCCCGTTCTCTGGAACAGGTGGGTGCGCTCAACTCCCGGGCCACGCCCAGGGGCAGCTCGGGCAAGTTCATCACCGTCTACCCCACCTCGGATGCCGAAGCAGCCGCGATCGCACTGGACCTGCACCGGGCCACGAAGGGACTCGCCGGCCCTCGGATCCTGTCGGACCAGTCCTACGCCGTGGACAGCCTGGTGCACTACCGCTACGGGGCTTTCGTCGGTCGGCAGCGCTTGTCGGACTCGGGCCTGCTCGTGTGGTATATCGAGGACCCGGACGGCCATCCCGTGGAAGACGTGCGCACCGGGCGATACTCCCCTCCGTCCTGGGCGGTGAGCCCCTTCCCCGCCGCCGTGGCCGCCCCGCCCGAGGCGGCCGCGACGGGCCCGGTGCTGCTGGGCGGCCGCTTCTCCGTACGGGAGGCGATCCGCCACACGAACAAGGGCGGCGTCTACCGGGGGACGGACGTCACCTCGGACAAGCCGGTGGTCATCAAGGAGGCCCGGCCCCATGTGGAAGCCGACGCCTCCGGATCCGACGTGCGGGACTGGTTGCGCGTCGAGGCCCGGGTTCTGGAGTTCCTCGAGGGCACGGGGCTGGCTCCGCGGCTGCTCGCCGTGTTCGAGCACGGCGGACACCTGTTCCTGGCCGAGGAAGAGATCCAGGGTGTCCCGCTGCGCAACTGGGTCGCCGAGCGCTTCCGCGACATCGGCGGCGAGCGCTACCGCGCCGAAGCCCTGGCCCAGGCAGGACGTCTGGTGGACCTGCTCGCCGCGGCCCACGCCCAGGGCTGCGTCCTGCGGGACTTCACGCCCGGCAACATCATGGTCCGGCCGGACGGCGAACTGCGCCTCATCGACCTGGAGCTCGCCGTCCTGAAGGACGACGTCCCGCTCCCGACCACGGTGGGGACACCCGGCTTCAGCGCCCCCGAGCGGCTGGCGGGCGCGCCGGTCTCACCGACGGCCGACTACTACAGCCTGGGTGCCGTCGTGTGCTTCGTCCTCACCGGAAAGGTCCCCAGCCTGCTGCCCGAGGAGCCCGCGGTCCAGACCGCGCAGGAGCGGCTCGCCGAGTGGCTGGCCGCCTGCGACGAAGTCCTGCGCCTGCCCGACGGTCTGCCCGAGATGGTCCTCGGCCTGATGAGTGACGATCCCGCCGAACGCTGGGACCCCGGCCGGGCCGGCACGGCCCTTCGCCGGGCAGTGCGGGGACTTCCCGGCAGGCCCGCCGCGGGCCCGGCCGGCCGGACCCCCGTGGCCGACGCGACGCAGGGTGCGGTGGCGGGGATCGTGGACCACCTCATCGGCTCCATGACCCCGCGGGACGAACGCCGGCTGTGGCCGGTGTCCACCATGGCGGGGGAGAGCGACCCCTGCACGGTGCAGCAGGGTGCCGCCGGTGTCCTCGCGGCCCTGACCCGGTACTTCGAGCTCACCGGCGACCAGCGTCTGCCTCAGGTGCTCTCCACCGCAGGACGCTGGATAGCGGCCCGGACGGACACCCACTCCACCCGGGCCGGACTGCACTTCGGTGGCCGGGGGACCGCGTGGGCGCTGTACGAGGCCGGCCGTGTCCTCGACGACCGCGTGCTCGTCGAGCATGCGACGGCCCTGGCGCTGGCCCCCCAGGAACCGGCGCCCCACCACGACATCACCCACGGCCGGGCGGGGAGCGGGCTGGCCGCCGCCCACCTCTGGTACCGCACCGGTGACCAGCGTTTCGCCGAACGCGTCGTCGAGGCGGCCGACGCGCTGGCCGCCGCTGCGACGCCCGAACCGTCCGGAGTCAGCTGGCCCGCGCCTCCCGAAGTGGTCACCGGGAGCGTCGGGGAGCGCTATCTCGGCTTCGCCCACGGGACGGCCGGCATCGGATGCTTCCTGCTCACCGCTTCAGCCGTCACGGGCCGTCGGGAATACCGGGACCTGGCCCTGGCGGCGGGCGACGCACTGGCGGCCGCCGCCCTGACGGTCGGCGAGGCGGCACAGTGGCCGTCCCGAGCCGGTGACGTGCCCACCGCCCCGTACTGGTGCCACGGTTCGGCGGGAATCGGCTCCTTCCTGCTCCGGCTGTGGCAGGCCACCGGCGACGACCGCTACGGCGACCTCGCCCTGGGTGCGGCAAGGGCCGTCATGGAACGCGCCTGTCGTGCCCCCCTCGCCCAATGCCACGGCCTGGCGGGCAACGGCGACTTCCTCCTCGACATGGCCGCCGCCACCGGGGATCCCGCCCACCGCACCTCGGCCGAGGTCCTGGCCCGCCTCATCACCACCGAACAGATCCGCCGCGACGGCCACGTCGTCTTCCCCAACGAGTACGGGGACGTCTCGACGGGCTGGAGCGACGGGTCCGCAGGAATCCTGGCGTTCCTCCTGCGGACCCGCCACACGGACTCCCGTCTCTGGATGATCCAGCGGCCGGGCTGACAGGAACCCCTGTCGACACCACGAAGAGCAAGGAGACAGTCATGAAGAACCACGACCTCGAACTGCTGGCTCACCTGCACGCCCTTCCGGAGACCGACCCGATCGGCGCCGACGGAGCCGCGTTCGCCGACACGTGTGCGTGTGTCGGCCTGCTCACGCTCCTCAACACCGTCTGCGTCGGCATCAGCTGCGCCTGACCAGGCCGCAGCCCCCTCGGATCCGACACCGCCCGGCGGCCTCGTCAACCGCTCCGCTGCTGACAAGGCACTGAACGCCGGTCACCCGTAGGCCGGCAACACCCAGTGCGCCTGCGGCCGCGTCGCCATCCGATCAGGGCAGCACGAGGAATCCCGGTCGACCTCCGGCCGGTGGCCACCCCCGCGGCAGCCACCGGCCGGAGCGTCCGGCCCCGCCTCCGCGGGGCACGAAGCACCCGCCCCCGAGCACCACACCGCCCCTCACGTATCACGCGCCCAAGTCCGTGGACGACTCCCAGCAGACGAGGACCTGAGTGACCATGCAGCCGCACGCCGGTGCCGATGCCCCCGCACGGGCCCTCCTTCCGACCTCCGCCACGGCCTCGGACGGCGCGCAGCCCGGAGCGCCCGGGCCGTACGCCATCAGCACCCGGGGCCTGGTGAAGAGCTACCCCGGCCCGGACGGCAGCGTCACTCCCGCCGTGCGCGGCCTGGACCTCGACGTGCACCAGGGCGAGACCTTCGCGTTCCTCGGCCCCAACGGCGCGGGGAAGTCCACCACGATCTCCCTCCTGTGCGCCCTGGCCCGCCCCACCGCTGGCACGGCCACGGTGGCGGACGTCGACGTCCTGACCCACCCGGGCCAGGTCCGCCGTCAGGTCGGCATGCTCTTCCAGCACAGCGCACTTGACATGGAGCTGACGGTGCAACAGAACCTGTGCGTCCACGCCCGGCTGTACGGCATGAGCCGCCGCAACTCCCTCCGGCGTACCATCGAGACCCTCGATGCCATCGGCCTCGGCGACCGGCGGCGGGCCCCGGTCCGCACCCTCTCCGGCGGCATGCGCCGCCGACTCGAACTCGCCCGGGGCCTGCTCCACGAGCCGCGGGTCCTCTTCCTCGACGAGCCGACCACCGGACTCGACCCCCACGCGCGCGCCCAGGTCTGGGACTACCTGCGCCGGTTGCGCGAGCGGCAGGGAACCACGTTCTTCATCACCACCCACTACCTGGACGAGGCCGAGAACTGCGACCGCCTCGCCATCATCGACGGCGGCCGCCTGGTCGCGCAGGGGACGCCCACCGCCCTGAAGGCCGCGATCGGCAACGACCGGGTCGTCCTGCGAACCCACGACGACCCGGCCGCCGACCGCGTCGTGCGCCGTACCGCACCACCGGGCACCCGTACGGCCCTCGGCGCAGACGGGATCAGCCTGCGCCTGCCCGACGGCAGCTCCTGGATCCCCCGCCTGTGCGCGGCTCTCGATGCTGAGGGCATCCCCGTCCGGGCCGCCTCCGCGACCCCGCCGACCCTCGACGATGTCTTCTTCCACCACACCGGCCGCAGCATCCACACCGCAGGACCCGAGACGGCGGGTGAGGACCTGTGACCGCCCCCGCCGTCACCGCGCCGGGAAACCCCGACGGCCACGCCGACCCGCATCCGGCACCCCCGGCCCGCCTGCGCCGGGAACTGCGCGCGATCCACGCCCTGGTCCACCGCGACCTGCTGCGCCTGTCATCGCAGCGCACCCACACCGTGCTGATGCTGATCCAGCCGGTGCTGTACCTGTTCATCCTCGGAGGCGGTCTGGCCACCCTGATCCCCAGCGCCACGCTCGGCGTGGGCTACCAGGTGTACCTCTTCCCCGGCATGCTGATGATGACCGTCCAGAGCCCCGCCATCATGGTCGGCATCCGCCTCATCACCGACCGGCAGACCGGATACCTCCGGGAACTGCTGATGGCCCCGGTCAGCCGCGCCACCCTGCTCCTGGGCAACTGCGCGGGCGGCACCGTGGTCGCCACAGTCCAGGGCGCCGTCCTCCTCGCCCTGGCCGGCGCGGTCGGCCTGCCCTACGACCCGCTGCTGCTGGCCCTGCTCCTCGCCGGCATGATCCTGGCCTCCTTCACCATCACCGCCCTCGCGCTGGCCCTGGCCGTCAGCCTCGGCCGCGCCGAGCTCTTCCACATGCTCCTCGGCCTGGTGATGATGCCAATGCTCTTCCTCTCCGGCGGCTTCTTCCCCCTCGACGACCTCCCCGGCTGGGCACGCGGGCTGGCCTCCCTCAACCCCCTCGCCTACGGCGTGGACGTGCTGCACCGCTCCATCGCTGTACGCGTACCCCACCCGACGACCGCCGCCGGCATCGAATGGTTCGGCCACCAGCCGCCGCTCCTCCTCGAAGCCGCTGCCCTCCTCACCGCCGGCGTCCTCGCCCTCCTCTACGCCACCAGGCGCTTCAGCCGCCCCGAATGACCCCACCCTGCCGGTCGCGATCGCCCGGAACGGCCTGGAGCTCCGCGTGAGCCCACTGGGCGGGGACGTGTCAGCGATCTTGTGTAAGTCGTCTGGTGTCATTGGATGCTGAGCCGGTCCTCGAAGAAAGTGAGAACCGGTTCAGTGCTTCCTTCCAGTGTGGGGCGACCGTCGGCCTCGATGTTCCTGCGGCGGCCGGCCCGCTTCATCATGGCCGTCAGGCGCCAGATCGGCAGCTTGGCGGCCAGTGCGGGCGTCGGTGCCACCGCCAGGATCCGACGGGCGTCGGCGCGGGCCAGACCACCCTGCTTGTCCTTAAACGCCTCCAAGAACGCCGGGAAGTACTCACGCAGCAGCGACCGCAGCTGGTTGCATCGCTGCTGCCGGCGCCAGACCGCGTCCTGCTGGGATCGGGCCAGGACAGCCACCGCCTGGGCCAGGTCGGTGTCCGCGGCCAGCGGTCGGTGCATCGGCATGTCCGTGCGGATGATGTTGGCGAGCACGAGGGCGTCGCCGGGATCGGATTTCTTGCGGCTGACTCCGTGCCGGTCGCGGTAGCGGGAGGCCGCCATCGGGTTGACCGCGTAGATCTTCCGGGGACCCTGCCTCAGCGTGGCGACCAGCAAGCCGCGGCTGGTCTCGATCGCCACCGGGATCGGCGCCTCGGCGGTGTCGCCGTGCTCGGCCAGGAGGTCCAGCAGCAGACGGTAGCCGTCCAGGTCATCGCCGATGCGGCACTTGGCCAGCAGCTTGCCGGTGCCGTCGACGAGCGCGACGTCGTGATGCCCCTCCGCCCAGTCAATCCCGCAGAACACGTCCATGGATCCCGCCCCTTCGCCGGCGCCGTTCTCGAACACGAGCACGCGGGACCGCACGGCGCACTAATTCCAGGACTCCAAGCTCCGCCACCTCATCAGCCGTGCGCGGCACCGCCAGACCGCACGGGCGCACGCCGTGTCCAGAGCTCAAGGCTCGTGAGGAAGAACGCGTCACCGTGCGGCAGCTCATCCATCGAGGATCCCGAACCTGACGGGCCCGTGGGGGCAGAACGTGCGAGGACCGGCCGGCGCCCAGCGCCACCAGTCTTTCAACAGACCTCGACGGTCGGAGGTGTCGTAGGGGTCACCACGGCACCGACCGGACCACACACGTCCTGCCCCAGGCTGGACAACGCCGCCCCGGGCCCATTAGAGATCCAGGACCTCTAATTACTAATGAATTAGTGGTGTCGTCAGTCGCCGTTGAAGACGAGATACCGGTGAGTCTTGCGTTCGACTCGAGCAGTCAGAGCAAGGATTTCGTGCACCGCCTCGGCCTCTTCGGCGGCTGAGCCGTCCGCCAAAGCCCGGAGTTCGGGGATGAGGCCCCTGAGCTGTGACCGGTTGAACACGGTGTCGTCGCAGGGATCGACGTATCCGAGCAGGGGCAGGCCTTGGCTCGCGGCCCGCCTGCACAGGTCAGCGATGGATGGATGCATGCACGTGGCTTCGACCGCGCCTGTGAATGTCCGAACCTGAACGCTGATCCCCATGCGGGCACGCTACTTCGCGACAGTTGGTGCCGCCGAAGCATTTACGGAGGTCAGAGCCATTCGTTGATGGCTGCGACCAGCACGGTTGCTTCGTAGCGGACCGCGAGTTTGTCGTACCTGGTGGCCACGGCACGGTGGCGCTTGAGGCGGTTGATCCCGCACTCGACCGCATGCCGCTGCTTGTAATCGTCCCGGTCGAACTTCGGCGGCCGCCCGCCGCGTGAACCACGCGCCAGTCGGTTGCGGACACGGTCCGCGGGCACGGGGATCGTGGCTTTGATTCCGCGTCTGCGCAGGTAGGAGCGGTTACTACGAGAGTCGTAGGCCTTGTCGGCCCGCACACGGTCCGGGCGTATGCGCGGCCTGCAGAACCCGAGCCTGGGCAGTCGAATCGCTTCCAGGACCGGCTCGAACTGCGGGGAGTCGCCCCGCTGCCCGGCGGTGATCACCACCGACAACGGCTTCTGCCCTTGCTCGACGGCGAGGTGGATTTTGCTGGTCAGGCGGCCTCGGGACCGTCCGAGGCTGTGGTCGGCCGGCTCGACGAAGACACCGCCGGGCGGTTCCTTTTGGAGATCCCCCTTTTCGCCGCCCCGGCGGCGTGCTGGTGGGCCCGGCAGACGGTGGAGTCGACGTTGACCTCCCAGGTGATCAGGCCCTTGGCGTCCGCCTCGGCCTGGAGCCGGGTGAGGATCCCGGCCCACGTTCCGTCCCGCTGCCAGCGCCGGAGCAGGTCATAGACCCGGTCCCAGGGTCCGTAGCGTTCCGGCACGTCCCGCCAGGGGGCGCCGGTGCGGGTCCGCCACCGTATGCCGTCTATCAGCTGACGGCGCGTCCACACCTGCGGCCGGCTCGGCTTGATGCCCTGTGGCAGCAGCGGCTCAAGCCGAACCCACTGGCCGTTCGTCAGATCTCCACGTCCCACGAGACGTGATCATGAACGAACAGGATCCACTTTCGCAACAGACCCTAGTGCTGTGACCGGGAAGGTTCACCGGGTCGCCGGAGCTGGTCAAACCCGGGCCCGTAGCCTGGCCGGATGCTTGATAACATCCTCGCCTTGTGGCCCCTCGCGCCTGCGTCCGAGACTGACTGGCTCGCCGGGCTTGCGCAGGACGACGGCCTCACCGGCTACGAGGCACCCGGGCGGCCCGACGCCGCCTGGGTGCTCGGCGGCATGTATGAGCGCAGGGGAACCGCCGGGGATTCGGTCAACGACAGCCAGAGCCGGGACGAGCACCCCGGCCCAGGTTGGGAGCGGCTGCGCTGGGTGGAGCTGGCCGCCCGCATCGGTGATCCGGTCGTGCCACAGGGCTTGTACCCCTGTTTTCGTTGCTTCCCCTCCGCGAAAGCGGCGGGCATCCGGCCCGGCTCCATCGAGTGGCCCGCCGAGGGCAGTCTCGACAGGCCGACATGGGACCAGCTGATCCGGTTCCTGACCGTGCACAGCCCCCAGGGAGGGGACACCCCCTGCCTGGCGTACTACAACCCGATCATCGTGCAGGATCTCGAAAACGGGCATGTCCGCTCCGGCCGCCTGGGCGACGCCCAGGCCCTTTTCGACAACCCGGACATCCTGTACACCCCCTCCAACCTGTGGGCCGCGGACCGCTCCTGGGTCGTCTGCACCGACTACGACCTCTGGGGCACCAAGGTCTGTGGCCCCCGCCCGCTCGTCGAGGCGCTGCTCGCAGACATCGAACTCGAAGCCGTCCGCCTGCCTTGGACCAGCTAAGGGCTGTGAGCGGGAACGTCGTCAGGCTGCGCCTGGTAGTGGTCTGCCGCCCCAGCGGACGCCTTTCTCGCTTCGGATGCGGGCTCGCTCTCGTCGTTGGGCGGCCAGGACATCGGGATGGCGGGCGTTCTGGTTGCGCCAGCGCAGGCAGGCGTGCAGGGCCCGGGTCTGGACAGTGTGGTTGGGGTGGTGGGAGTTGGCGCGGGTGAACCGCCGCAGGGGGCCGAAGTGGGCCTCGATGGGGCTGGCCCAGGACGCGTAGGTTTGGGTGAAGCACAGCTCGACCTCGTTCCTGGCCGCCCAGCGTTTCATCCGCCAGTTCGTGTGGGCGGAGAGGTTGTCCAGGATCACGTAGATCGGGGCGCCGTCCGGACGGGCGGCTCGGATCGTTCGCATGGCAGCCCAGGTGTGGTCGATGCCCTTGCATCTGTGGTTGACGCCCCACATCTGGGCGTCCCCGACGGAGTAGCAGCCGTGGAAGTAGGTGATCCGGTGGGTGCGGCGGAACGTGGCCGGCAGCCGGTCGGGGCGGCCTCGCTCGGCCCAGCAGGAGCCGGGGGTCGGGCGGATACCCAGCGGCCCGAACTCGTCGAAGGCGAACGTGCAGTCGGGCCGCTCGTTCATCGCGTACTCGATGCGGGCGAGCTTGGCGTCGAAGTCCGGGTCCGGGGACTCCCTCCAGGTTTTCGGGTGCTGGAAGGAGATCCCGTGGCGGGCCAGTAAGCAGCGCAGGGCTTCGCGGTCGATCCGGACGGGCCGGGATATGTTCCTGCGCAGGTGATCGGCGAGCTTGCGGATCGACCAGCGGGTGAAGAGTTTGCCGAGTTTGGTGGGGCGGGTGGTGGCCGTCGCCACGAGGAAGTCCTCGTCGTCACTTCCAACCAGCACAACGAGCAACCCGGTGAACGTTCACGGTCACAGCACTGGGATCTGTCCGGCTGGTCATTGGGTCGGAGGGAGGGTCTGCGGGGCCGACCTCGGGCCCGACTCGTGCTGTTGTGCGGCCTTCAGAACCCTGCCAGTGATTTGTCGAGCACCCCGCCTGTGGCGCCGTACAGGCTGCACTTTGCGGAGTGTCCGGACCTTCGTCGGAGTGTGAAGCCGAGCAGGAAGAACAGGAGGAAGAGGCCTCCTTCGCCTGCAGCGACGATTGGGTTGTAGACGAAGGACACGAAGGCCGCGATTCCTAGCCAGATGGTGATGGGCAGTATCGAGCCGCGGAGAACAGTGCTGTAGCTGACGGGTATCAGCCCGTCCGGTAGCACTCGCTCGTTCCATAGTTCGATGTGGGCCCGCGTCACGCAGTGCTCGTCAGCCATGCTCTGATCAGATCACGCCGAACCGTTCTGCGTGGTGATCCGTCAGAAACGGGCTGCCAGGGGTCCAGTGGCTGAGCTGGGTGCGGTTGTGCTTGCACCCCAGGCCGCTGGGTGTTGTCTCATCTTCACAACTTTTGGGCGCGTGGCCCGTTTTGTGGCTTCGGGCTCGGGGTTCCGCGATACGACAGCAGCAGCCCGGTGGGCGGTCGTGGATGCGTCCTTCCAGAGTTCATCCGAGCCCAGTTTGAAGCACTGCAATCGGACGAGCTCGAAGTGCTCCCATGCCCGAGCGCAGCGAGGAGGAACCGACTCTCCAGCGCACAGCGCTGGGGAGCTCACTGGCTCGGCGAAGCCGAGCCCCGCGGAGCGTAGCGAAGCGGTTCTCTGCTGAGCGCGCAGATGCTCAGAAGCCGCTGGGTTCGGCTTTGCCGAACCCAGCCGAGCGCAGCGAGGCAGTCTCCAGCGCTGGAGCGCAGCGGAGGCGGTTTCAACTGCCAAGCGCGCAGCGCATGGCTCACTAGTTGTTCTGTCCCGGGAGGTTGTGGGCGGGTGATGTAGGCCTCGGCTGAGGGATCTTGAAATGGGCGAGGGCCTTCTGGCCTGGTGTGGATTGCGACATCTGCACCGGCGACCAGAAAGGCCCTCGTGCCCCACCGTAATGCACCCCTGACCGAGACCGGACGGCTGCGGCTGGCCCGCTGCGTGGTCGAGGACGGCTGGCCGCTGCGGCGGGCCGCCGAACGCTTCCAGGTCTCACCGACCACGGCCCAGCGGTGGGCGGCCCGCTACCGGGCCATGGGTGAGGCCGGGATGAACGACCGCTCCTCCCGCCCGCACCACAGCCCCCGACGGACACCGACACGGACCGAGCGCCGGATCATCAAGGTTCGCCTCGCGCGGCGGTGGGGACCTGCCCGCATCGCGCATCTGCTGGGCCTGGTGCCCTCGACCGTCCACCGCGTCCTGGCCCGATTCGGCCTGGCCCGACTCACGCATCTGGACCGGGCCACCGGGACCGCCATACGCCGCTACGAACGCGACCGGCCCGGCGAACTGGTCCACGTCGACATCAAGAAGCTCGGCAACATCCCCGACGGAGGCGGCCACAAGACCCTCGGTCGGCAAGCGGGCCGCAAGACGAAGACCGGTGTAGGCTACCAGTACATCCACACCGCCGTCGACGACCACTCCCGCCTGGCCTACAGCGAGATCCTGCCCGACGAGAAGAAGGAAACCGCCACCGCGTTCTGGCAGCGGGCCCAGGCCTACTACGCCGGCGTCGGGATCACCGTCGAGCGCGTCCTGACCGACAACGGCTCCTGCTACAAGTCCCACGCCTGGCGCGACCTGCTGGCAGCGGCCGGGATCACCCACAAGCGAACCCGACCCTACCGGCCCCAGACCAACGGCAAGGTCGAACGCCTCAACCGCACCCTCCTGGACGAGTGGGCCTACGCCCGCCCCTACCAGTCAGAACAAGAACGACGCGACGCGTTCCCGCAGTGGCTGCACACCTACAATCACCACCGCGGACACACCGCGCTCGCAGGCAAACCACCCGCCACCCGCGTCCCCAACCTCACAGGGCAATACAACTAGGGCCGCTTCGCGGCCCTGCCCCGCCGAGCGAAGCAAGGCGGTCTTCGCGTGCTCTGGAGCGCAGCGGAGGAGCAACCGGCCGAAGGCCGGCCGGAGCACAGCGGAGGCCGTTCCCTTGCCAAACGCGCAGCGCTTGGCATCTCTGCTAGGGCCGCGAAGCGGCCCTAGCCCTCCGACGCAGTCGGAGGGCTTCCCATGCTCTGGAGCGCAG
>NZ_JBVIDV010000028.1:81894-96517 GCF_055572195.1 Streptomyces sp. NPDC030809 | reverse complement strand
CCATCCCCACCACGCCCCGCGCCCACACCCACACCCACAGACCACACCCCCACCCACCACCCCCACCACCAACCCCACCCCCACACAGACACACGAAGCGACGACCACCCCGTGGTTGAGCCGGCTCCTCACTGGCCCCGAGCGGCGGCTCGCCAGAGATGGCGGCCTGAGGGGTGCCGACGAACTCGTGGTGCGCAAGGATGCGCACGTGAGCTTCCTGCCGCAGATCGACACCAAGCTGAACGTGTGGACTCTGGCCGCCGTTCTGACCGCCCTCTACGGCCTCTACGGCATCGTCCGAGGGTGGTGGCAGGCAAGCCTGGCCAAGCGGCGCCGCCTGGTGAAGGCCTACCGTCGGATGGCCCCGTACGTGCGCCACGACTACGTCAAGGAACTGTTCGGCGAGCCTGCCTGGGCGCACAAGCAGAACGTCCAGAAGTACGGCGCTGGCGAGCAGGATGAGACAGCGCTCCAGGACGTCGAGCTGACCGTGCGGACCTGGCCGCTGGGAACACTCGGCTACCTGGTGACGTGGTCCAACGAGCACGATGAAGTACTGATGCACTCGCTGACGACGTGCAGCCGCCTCTTCCGTCCGCGCGTGCCTGTCGGGCGCCAGCGAATCACACTCGGCAGGACACGATTGGCCGCGCTGCCCGGACCGAGCGCGGACGGCTTCGGGCCGTGGTCGGCGTTGGGTGCCCGGCGGTTCAGCTACGCCGAGCGGCACTACTTCGGCAACCTCGGCGGCTACCTCGACTGGGTCCTGGGAGTGAGCGACACGGGCTCCAAGTCTCTTGCCCCGATCGGCTGCGACGGCGAGGGATGGGGTCCCGAAGAGCTGGATGCCTACCGGCGGAAAGCGCGCATCAACTCGGTCCTCGTCGTGGGCTCCGCCATCGACCTGGAGAGCGTGCTGCCGTACGGCATCGCTCCCGACTACGACCGCGTCCGGCTCCTCGAACTCCGGCACCCCGCACGCGTAGCGCTCGCGACGAAGCTCCATGACGCTGCGGGAGGCGTTCAGCGCCTTCGGGACCGCCTGCGGTCCTCATCAGCCCCGGTCTCCGAGTAGCGGCGGGTTGATCCGGCGACCTCGTCGTAGCTCTGTGCACGTGCGTTGCGGGCGGCTAGGTTGGGCCGATGGCGCGTTCATGGACCCGTATCCACCAGTTCCTCGGTGTCGCCCCCGGGCCGCTCACATACGAGATGGTCAAGGCGGCCGTGGAGGCTGGACTGGCCGAGGAAGACGATCTGGACTGGAAGCAGTCCTGGCCGCATTTTTCCCGGGAGCAGGGGCGGTGGAGTGAGTTCGCCAAGGACGTCGCAGCGATGGCGAACACCCGCGGTGGACTGCTCGTCTACGGTGTGACCGACGACGTGAAGCCGATCGGGGTCGACCTGGCTTCGGTGCCCCGGGCGCAGATGGAGCAGACGTTCCGTACCGGGATTCAGCCGTACCTCGGTGGTGTCGACATCATCCCGCTCCCGGCTCCCGACGGTGGGGGGCCGGACTTCCTCGTCGTGGATGTGCCGGCCAGTGAGCAAGCGCCGCATTTCCAGTACGGGTGGGAGCAGAAGGACAAGGACCGCGTCACCTTCAACGCTCCGTACCGGGTCAGGGACAAGACCGACTACATGCCCGAGCACCTGATCGCCCGCGCGTACCAAGACCGGTTCTCCCGCCGGGCTGCGGCGGAGGAAGGGCTCGGCTCGCTCGTAGAGCACGCCACCCGGACGGTCCTGTCGGAGTCGACGGAGCGCTGTGCCTGGCTCGTCCTTGCCGCCCGCCCTGTCAGGCCGGTCCCCCGCCTTGTCCCAGCCCCTACCCGCGCGGAAGCGAAAATGGCGTTCCTTGAGGGCGTGAAGGTTGCCGAGCGGCTCGGTGGCGCCTTTCGTGTGGGATCGGTACTCAGCCGGAGGCTGTCCAACAACATGAACGTCGGTCTCCGCCGCTGGGTCGACAGCACCTTCCAGCCGGCGGCCGCTGCACAGTTCGGCGCTGGTGCTGCGGTCGAGCTGCACCACGATGGCAGCACGGTGGCCTGCGCCGACCTCTCCCACCCCCTGCCGGCCAAGCTCAATGCGGCAATGGTGCAGACATGGACGATGACCACGGCGATTACAGAAGCCGTAGCAACCGCGTCCATCCACGCCCAACGGCGCGGGACCGATTCCGCTCTGGAAGTCACCGCGGTGATCGTCGCCGAGGACTCGCAGGGACAACCGTTCCGGTACGTCCCCCTCGGGTTCGTGACCTCACAGCGATCCGAACCCCTCCCGAGCGCACGTCAGCCGCAGCATCTCCTCCCCGCCACTACCGAGATCCCGCCCGGCGCAGACGAGGTCTGGCTGAAGGAAGCCGCCACCGAACTGGGTGGCGGTCTCCTCCACCAGTTCGGCATCACCGACATCTGAGACCCGCTGAACGCCGTTCCGGCGAGGGGTCCGAGACGGACAGCTGGGAGTGGGATCTGTTGGGGGTGCTTGCTGTCCGACCACGTGGCCCTAGGACAGCTCCGTTGGCAGCGCATGCTCCGGGTGGGTGGTTTGGGGGGCGCGGGGGGTGCCGTGGTCCGGCGGGAACGGGTTTCCGGGGTGCGGGGTTCTACGGTGCGGGGATGGACGACTCAACGATGCCGCAGGGCCTGAGAGCGGGCGTCGAAGCCGCTGTAGCGGAAGCGGTTTCGGGGCTGAGTGAGGTGCTCTGCTACGCGGCGGAGGGCACCCGATTCGACATCCCCCGGATGCCGCTGTACCGCCTGGGCGACACGATCGACAACCTGTCACAGCTGACCCGGGTGATCGCGCAGCACTACCGCGAGCAGGGAATGGCCGAGGACGACCTGAGCATGTACCTCCAGCCCGGTCAGCAGCGGTCTCGCACTGCGCCCGTGGACGCCAACGACAGCGAGTACCTGGCCGGCCTTCTCGGCCGCCCCTGTCCGAGCGAGGGCGAGGGATCGACCGGGATGTACGGCTGGGGCCGGGCCCATGCAGTGGAGCCTGTCGGGCAGGTGCAGGGCAGCACCATGGCCTGCATGTTCGCGCTGCGGGCCTTCGCCTGCGAAGACCCGGACTACCTGGCCGGCCTGGACGAAGCAGGGCGGGCGCTCGCCGAGAAGATTCTGGATCTGCTCGAACAGCACCATGGTCCAGCGCTCATGGCCGATGCCGTGGCAGCCGGGTAGCACGCACCAAAGGTCAGCAGTACGTTCCCGTACGACTCCCGCCGCTGAAAGGGGGAGGTATGGAGGACGGCTTCGATCTGATGGGAAGGCCGCCGAGCGGCTGAATGCACGCCGTCTTCGGCGGCGGTCCTACGGAGAGGACGCCGGGCTTGTACGCCCGGCCCGTCGGCGCCCGCCAGCATCACCGCTCCGCTGCCCGAGGGCGGCGGCGAATACGTCTACAGGTTGGCCTCCGGCCCGAAGCCACCACCGCCTCTGGCGAGGAGGGATAAGACCTGGCTCCACAGCGGTAAGCGCGAGAATCGCATCCGCCCAGGATGGCGCTCCCCCCACCAGCGGGGCCAAGCGCTTCGCAGACGCGACACCACACTGACCAATCCGCGGCGGCGAGCTGATGTTCCTCCGGGCGTGACATCTTCCAGGCCCTGGCCTCCGCCCCCGGATTCTTCCTGGGGCGACGTAGCGATCCCCCCGCCGGTTGAAGCCGGTGATCTTGTAGGGCCCCAGAAGTGCTCACGGCTGTCAGTGCCTGGTGAGACGCTGGGGCACAACATGCCGGGAGGGGATCTCATGGCCATCGAGTGGGCGCACATCGGGCAGCCGCGTTTCGACCGCATCGTGGAGGCGTTGCTCCACCGTCTCTACGCCGCAGACGCTGAGGTCACCGTGATGAACGGCCGCGGCGGCGACGGCGGGATCGACGTGAAGGTGGTCGCCGACGACGTCGTCCGCGTCTACCAGCTGAAGTACTTCCCCGACGGGTTCCCTGGCTCACTTAAGGGCCGCAGGACCGGGATCAAGAAGTCGTTCAAGAAGGCGCTGGAACACGATCCTGATGAATGGCTGCTCGTGGTCCCGTGCCCGTTGACCCCATCAGAGCGTGCCTTCGTCAGGGGCTTGCCCGGTGACGCTGCCCGGCCCCGGATCCGCGTGCTGGACCGGGCGTGGCTGGACGACATGTTGGCTGTCCACGCCGACTTGGAGGCGGCCGCGGTTCGTGACGATCTGCGGGAGGCAGCGAGGGACTACCGTGCGGAGCTTGCGTTCCTCGACGGCGGCACCGATCACATCGCGGCCCGGGTAGAGGCGTTGGGGCGCCGCGTGGACGGCCTCGATCTGCACTGGTCGGTGGACATTGCCTATCGGAACGGGATGACGGTGCAGACCCTCCGGGCCAAGCACCCGCGGGCGGCCGAGGTGAGCCCTATCTCGTTCAGGTTCCGGCCCACGGAGATGGACGCAGCCGCCCTGGAGCGCGCGGTGCGCATTGTGGGTTTCGGGGTCGCGGAGGAGCTCTCCTTCGCTGCTGCGGAGGTCGAGGTCAGCGGGCCGGAGTGGCTGTGCATCAGTGGCGAGGACATTCAAGTCGAGCTGACGCCGCTCGCGCCCCCGCCCGGCCACGGTGCGGCTGTGGACCTGACCCTGCTCGATAGCTCCGGGGACGTGCACGCAGTCCACGAGGGGAAAGTGCGGTCCCTCGGCGCGGGGCGGCTGGGCCGCAGTCTGGATCTTGACTTCCCCGGCTGCCACATGATGTTCCTTCACCCCACGGACGGCGCTGCCGTCACCACGTTGGAATGCAAGATCAACCTGGCCGGGCTGTCCTGCGCCGCCGCCCTGGAGGCCATCGGGATCTTCCAGCACGTCATGGCGGGAGGCGGCTTCCGGCTGGTGGTAGACGGCCAGGAAACCGCCGAGGGCACCTTCCATTCCACTGCGTTCACCAACCGGGACCGGGAATGGCTGGACCGGCTCCACCTCACCGTGGAAGACCTGGGGATCGTGCAGCAGCACTGCCGAAGGTTCTTCCCCGTGCCGGAAGAGATCACCGGACCGGACCGCGTGCGTCTACGGGTGGCCCGCCTCCTCGTCGAGGGGCACTGTGTCACCAGCCCCTTCCTGGCGTCCATGACCATCGAGCTGAACGGGATGGACGCCCCCGTGGTGCGCACGCTCCTGTCCGGGGAGCCCGTCGCCAACCGGGCCTACCTCACGGCCTTCGACGTGCCCTTCGGCAAGCGCACGCTCCCACTAGGCCCGGTCCACCTGTACCACCCCAGCGTCCGCGCCATGGACGGCGAGGCCGCCTTGGAAGCCCTGACCGCAGGCACTGCGGCGGGTCACAAGGTGGTCCTGCGGCCCACCGAAGGCGACTCCTACCGGCAATACCTCGCCCGTCGGGACGACACCACCGACCTCAGTACCCTGGCGCCCACGCCACTGGGGATCCGCGTACCCCGCCCTGGTACCGCGAAGGATGACAGTCTCTAGGCCTGCTGCCGCGTGGCGACACCGGCGGACCGCAGCGCACCGGCCGATACTCCGCTGGGCCCATGAGTATCGGCGCCGCCGGGCGCCTCGTAGGGATGCCAACGTCTGCGGCTGGCGACGCAGTTCCTACTGGTACCCCCACTGAGGCGCTCCGGCGTCCGCGTGGGAGGCAGGGCCGTTCCACTTCACGTTCCGGAACCTGTCGATCCGCTACGCTCTGTGGCGGCAGCCACGCCTGCCAGTACCCGGCCGGACCGCCCCACGCACCGGCTGCGGACAAGGGTCACGGACTCGCGTGCAGTGCGACAGACCAGTTTGTGACCTTGCTGCGGCATGGGCGTGGGCGTGCCGGGTGAGGAAGATCGTGACGCAGGACAAGAAGCGCAAGGTGGCAACGCGCGCGGTTCAGGAAGCGACCGGGCTGCGGTACACCGCAGCTCGGCGGCTGGAGGCCGCTTCTAGGCCGATGGATCGTCCGCCTTTCCTCTTGGGTGCGCTGCTGGCGGAGTGCGCGAGCAAACCGGCGGCGAGCGTCGATTGGGGTGAAATCGTCTTCCCCGAGGTCCTGCCTGAGGTCTTCGAATCGGAGATCGTCGGTGGCGCCATCCCCTACAGTTCAGTGCTGGCTCTGGCCGGAGCTCTCTCCGCGTACGGGCCCAATGACGAGCTGCGGGTCGAGTTCCTGGATCCGCTCGATGAGGCTGTCGTCGCGAGTCGGCGCAGGCGATTCCTCATCACGATGCTGACCGCCAGCGTCGACGAGCTCTGCCGCAAGCCCCGCTGCCACGAACGGCCGGTCTTGAACCGCGTCGTCGAGTACTGCGAATATCACCTCGCCCGAAGCAGTCCGCAGATCCTGACCAGCATGGCCGGGGATCTCGGCAGTTTCGTCGGCGTGGACGCTGCCGGCGTCCTGGAACGCCGTGGTGGTAGCCCGGAAGCGGACATCCTGATCCGGGCAGCGACCGCCCAGGGCGCCTTCAGCCAGGTACGCGACGCGTTCCTACGTGCGGCCTACATGGACCCGTCGGACATCGACGACACGTTCATGGAGGAATCCGCGGCGATGGAGATGCGCCATGCCATCGAGCGGGAGGAACTCCGCCTCCTGGCGGTCGCTCGATCCGAGTACCGAAGCATCCGCAACTTCGCAGGCGCCTGTCGCATGTGCGGGCAAGATCTTCGATGGCGCCTCTTCGACCTCAAGCTGCCCCCGGAGTACTGCACTGCGGCATGCGCGCAGTCGGCCCCCACGGCTGTTCAGGCACTCGATCCCTGGGAGATCGCGGAATGCCCGTTCTGAGGGCATTGAACCGCTCAGGGCAGCAGCTGAAGCCTTGGCAGCGGCGGCACTCGATGGGGTGGACCTGTCCCGCCTGCGAAACCACTCGACCGGTGCCAGGGTTCCTCGTTCATGAGCGACGAGGGCGTGATCACGATCGAGATCCGAGGCCGCGGGAGGGCCGCGCTCGAAGCTGCGCACCGTGTCTCGGGCCTGTTCTTGTCGAGCGGTCCGTGCCGGCTGCGGCGGACCCCGGGCGAGGACGAGGTACGGGTCCTCGTGTACGCGGACGTCAGCAAGGATCCAGGCAGTGGCGGATACCGCGACCCCGGCGATGCCGAGGAAGCAGGCACCCACCCACGCTGAGGGAGCGCGCGCGTCGTCAGGCAGCTGTCTCGACTTGCAGCACGACAGGGTATGCACGGGACCGCCGAGCTCGTTGCGGTAGGGACCGGCGCAGCGGCCTACGGCCGCTGCAGACCACTCGCATTCGTCATCACACCCGGCCAGGCCGGTGACGCACCCGCGTTCGAGCAGGTCATGGAGCGCTTACGAGTGCCCAGCCCGGTCGGGCGGCCCAGAACGACGCCGGAGGCCGTCCGGCCGACAAGGCCTATTCGTCCCGCGCGATCCGCCACCGTCTCCGGTGACACGGGATCCGGGCGGTGATCCCACAGCCGGCCGATCAGGCCGCGAACCCGCAAGCGCCTTGGCTGGCGGGCGGCCGCTCGCCAGCCTTCGACCGCGAGGCCTACAAACAGCGCAACACCGTCGAACGCTGCATCAACAAACTCAAGCAATGGCGCGGTCTCACCGCCCCCGCTACGACAAGACCGCGACCATCTACCTCGCCGCCATCTTCATCTGGTCAGCGAGATGATCCGAAGGAAAGGGCCTAGCGGTGGATGTGGTCGCTCTCCGACGAATACCGTCGGTAGGCCCGTGCCTCGTTCACCTCATGCTCTCGAGGCTCCATGACCCCGATCCGGTCAGCGACGTGGTCGGGGACATGCTCAGACGAGTACGTCAATGGACCACCTCGTCCCCAGGAGGTCGGAGCCGTACCAGTATTCGGACGTGGCGGGGAAGGCGTAGGCGATGACGAGGGCGAAGCCTTCTCGCCGGGCGTGCTCGTCGAAGGCACATCTGCTGCGGGATCGAGAAGCTGGGCGCCCGCCGTGCGTGTCGCGCCTGGTCGATGATCAGCCTGGCCGGTAGCGCAGCCCGGTCGCCACCGTTCGCCTGGCAAGAACAGGGCCGCCTCCACCGGCCAACTGTCCTGCCGTGCCAGAACAGGCATGACGCGAGGCGGTCGGCTCGGTCACCGTCAACTGAACGGCCGACTCTGGGCCGTCGGGGGGACATGGACCACGCCCACGTGGTAACGGTGTCGGCCGGACGAGGGACAGATTGTGGGCGCCCCTGCCTACCGTCGCTGGCATGACCGATCTCCTGCCGCGCTGCGGCGCCGAAATGTCGCTGACCGACGACGAGGTGGCCTACCTCCAGTCCCGAAACGACGCCGAGCACCAGCTCACCGACCGCCTGGCCTGTCCCCTGCAGGCCGACCACAAGGGGAACCACTGCGACCTCGCCCAGACGTTCAGCGGAACGGAGTGGTGGCTGTTCTGGGGACAGGACGGCGAGGCACCACCGTTCGCGCGCATGAGCGGCAAGCGGATGCTCCCTCTGGACTGCTGCCCTGCAGCCGATCCAGACGATGAAGAGGAGGCGTGCCTGCTGTTCGACGGCCATGACGGTGCGCACAGTTTCGCCATGGAGGCGGCGGCGGCCCCCGTGCCGTCACAGCGCCTGCGCGCGATGATCGCCGCGGATCTCCGCGCGGCGATGAGCCCGGAGGACGAGCGTCATCTACTGGCGGTCGAGAAGCTGCTCCGGGAGCCGCAGGAGCCTGTGCTGCCGCTGTTCACGGCGCACGAGGCCATGGCCGTCGTCGTGCTCCTCGCGAAGCTTGCCGCTGACGACTGGCTGGTCGAAGGCCACGTCGACGAGCTCGTGGCCCGCCTGGAGGCACGGCTGGATGAGGCGGGCATCAACCAGGAGGAGTTGCTGTCCGCGGCCCTGTGAGGCTTGGCGGGCGTCACCTACAGGGGTGGAAGGGTGCTCGGCCAAATTGATGCCGAGCAGGGCTGTCGGCGGCTCCCGCAGGCGGCATTCGGGTGCCGGGCGGGCGACAAACCCGATCGTCACCCTGGGCCCTCGCCGTTTCGTCAGCCATACGATCCCTCGCCGTCAGGCCGCCAAATCCCCTCAAGCAACATGAATGGGCGGTACATGAGTATTTCAGATGAATGGGTTGAGCCGGGTGCGCCGAGCAGATCTGGATGCACACCAGCCGAGCTGGCCGAGATCAGGGAGCTCGCTTCCACGAGCGTGACCAACGCGGTCACGGCCCGGCGCCTGAAGTTCGCCATCGGTGACTGGCTGCTCGCGAAGTACGGGCTGACCGGGCTGACGTCCAAGGAGACCTTGCCGCAGATCACGGTCTTGGCGCAGGAACTGGGACTGTCGGTGTCGCGGTTCACCCGCGCTCGCCGGGTGGCCTGGCGGTGGCAAGGCGAGATGCGTCAGCGCCTGCTCGACTCTCCGGTGTTCGTGCCCTTCACCGTGCTCCTCCTCGCCTCCCCCGGCGGGGTCCGCGCACCGGGAGACGATGGGGACCAAGAGTTCACACGTCGTGCCGAGGCCCTGTTCGCCGCGATGGACGCCGCCCTGGAGGAAGGTGTCAAGGAGGTCACCGAGCCGGTCTACCTGAAGGCCGTCGCCCGAGCGCAGGTGCCCAGCCGGCAGCCGGGTGCTGAGGCCTCGCGACGTGCTGCGGTGCGCACCGTGACCGCGTACGAGAGCAAGCCGGAGGTCCGCCAGGCCGTTTTGGAGAAGGTGATGACCGATGCCGAGGCGCAGCGGGCCGTTGCCGCGTCCTATGTGATGAGCCGGCCGGCCTTGGCGCGGGTGGTGCTGCGGGAGGACCCCGAACTCGCGGAGGCCGCGGCCAGAGAGTCTGCGGCACGCCAGCAGGCCGGGGAGTCGTCTCCGTCGGAGGACGACTTCGTCTTGAGGGCGCTGCTGCAGGAGGTCAGCGCCGCTCTTGGTGGCGGTGAGCCCGGCGCGGACGTGCAGATCGCGCAGTGGCACCACGACTGCCTGTCCGCGATCAAGAGCTTCCGCACCCTGATCGGCAGTTCCTACCCCGCCCATCTCGTGGCGGAGCGCGCCGACCGCAACCTCGTCGAGGTGATCGAGTCGGTTGCGGAGGACTTCAACAAGTGGGTTTCGACAATCACCGAAGCACACAGGCCCGGCCTGCGTGTGGTGGGGAGGTAGTTCCGTGAGCGACAACGCAAGCTCCTTCTTCAAGCCGTTCTCCGGTGCACTGGCGGCATGGCTGGCGGACCTGTGCGAGGAGGTCGAGGCCAAGGGTCCGGTGGATGCGTACGAATGGCGCAAGCTGTGGAGTCAGCTCCTCCTGGAGAGGGCAGCAGCTGGTGAGGTGGAAGCGGGGAAGGTCGTTGAGACCTATCTCATGGGCAAGGCACCTCGCGTGCACGAGCAGTACCAGCAGTACGCAACCGCGCGGACGGCAACGATCAGCACGATCGCATCGGGCGGTGGCACGAAGAGCGGCACGGACCACGGCACCCACTCGAAGGATCAGCCGACGGCGGGCGGGGCGACGATCGACGCCGGCGTTGGCGTCGGCGGGTTCACGTGTGGCGGAGGGGTGCCTGTCGACGCAGCCCACACCAAGGGCGCGGGCGGTAGCGAGGTCGGGGTGAAGCTGCCTGCGGACCGTGACGGCCGGGGCCGTCAAACCGTCCCCACCGGCCAGGGAGAGCTGTTTGTCATCACCCTGGCCCATCTGGGCAAGGAACTGCCGGGCTGGATCGAGCAGGAACGGCACGAGGCCGACAACCTGGCCGAGCAGGTCGGTCTGCTGACCGAGCAGCTGCGCACCAAGCGCCAGCAGATCGAGGACATGCGTCGGGTGAAGGACGCGATCCCCGCGCTGGAAGACCTGGCCCAAGCACACCGGACCTGCGCCACCACGCGCGACCTGCTCGAAGCCGCAGGACTGCACCCCGAAGAGGTCGGGCTGACAGAGCGCCTCATCAAGTGGATGGACAACAAGCTGACCGTGCTGCGCAACGCGAGGGCTGCTTGACGGTGGCTGCGCCGCAGGTGTGCCCCACCTGCGGCGCAGTCGTTCGCTCACACCTCGTCCACGGCGAAGGGCTGTGGAACCAGAGTTGGCGTGCCGGCCTCCCAGAAGACCAGCAGTACGTCCCGTACCCCGGCGGCCTGATCGCCGACGTGGTCGAACCGGTCGCCAAGAACGCCTTCGAGCTCCAGGACGGCCCGATCGCCCGGGCCCGCATCATCAACTGCGAGCGATACCTCAGTCCGATGGCGTGGCTTTTCAACGAGACCGAAGCCCACGCCGGCCTGCGACTCAAGCTCCTGCTGACTCCGGGCAAACCGCTCGTCTACTACAAGTGGTCCCGCCCACGGGAAACCATCGATGCCTGCACCCGCAAGGTCTATCTCGACCTCGGCAACTCACCGCAGGCCGGCGGTCTCCACCTCGTCCTGCACGCCCACAAGCGTCACGCGCCCCGGCCCAGGCAGCTCGAAGGAAGCGGTGTCCTGCACACCGCCGGCTCCTTCCACCGATGGCTCGCCCACGGCATCAAGCCCGTCCCCTGGGTACCCCGCCTCGACTTCCTTACCGCTGCCTGACACCACAGCACGCAGCAAGACCGCCACCACAGAACTCACGCGCGCAGGGGGAAGCCGGAGCGCCCGGGGCCCCGGCGTGCACTGCACCTGTGCGACCCATGCTGGCGTCCGGCGTAGCCGGTTTCGGCACGGCGTCACGGATGGGGCGAGCAGATCCGACCGCGTCAGCGGAGGCAGTGTGCCACGCCCGCTGGACTGTTCGGGGGACTCCTTCACGCCGGAGGGTGACAGGTGTCTGCCACCTGGCGGACGCACTGTCAGAGCCAGTTTCTACGGTCCTGCGCATGAACGACCTTGCGACCCAGAGCAGCGCCAACGCCGCACCGCACGTCCACGGAGTGAAGCGTCATGAGGCATCGCCGGGCTCCTGCCCAAGGCCGCGCCTCGGGCCACCCGGCGGCGCGCTGCCAGTCCCCGCACCCCACAGGTGGCGGAACCGGCTCAGCTGTCAGGGGGTGCAGGCGTGAGCGAGGTCGAAGACCGGATCCTGGCCATCGAACTCGACGGAGTGCTCCGGGAGGTCCCCGCGCAGTACCACCGTTCCGGACCCTACGTGGGCCGCATGATCACCGACCGTGTGTTCAGGGCTGTATGCGAGTTCAACGGCGAATGCCCGGTACCCGTCCGGATGGCACTGCACCGGCCGATGTACACGACCGACCCGCGACTCGTCGTCGTCGATGACACCGACACCAGGTGGGTTCTCTCGTTCGCCGCACGTCATCAAGACCGCCTCTACAAGATCACCAGCTTCTACCCCACGCACTGAGAACGAACACAGCCGCCTGGGTCCCACAAGGACCCAGGAGCAGGCCGCGGGCACCCGCCCTTCGACTCGTGGCCGCCCGAGAGGGAGGGCGCCAGTCATTGCCGGGCCTGCAACCGGCCATGGCTGGCGCTACGTTCACAAGGCCCTAGGGACGCCCAGGCGCAAGAAAGTTCCCTTACGCACAGCCTCAGAGATGTCAAGCATCTTCGAACAAAAGGCGATTCGCGACATGCTGCGCGACCGGCATCGACCTCAGGTGCGGACAGGTTCGAACCGAATAAGCGGCTGATTACCAACTCCCGCTGAGGCCCCGCAGCATGGTGGGATCACATTCGAGCGGTCGCGTGCTGTTCGAATGACACAGCCGCCCGCGTCACATCGGGAGGGGAAGTCTTTGCGTTTGAAGAGGTTGCTGACTTCGACGGGTCTCGTGGCGGGCCTGCTGGCGGGAGTGCTGTCGGCGGGTCCGGCCGCCGTCGGCTCGCCTGCTTCTACGGCGGGCAGGGAAGCGCTGGTGGAGGCACCGCCGACCCCTGCACCGGGCGGTCGGTCTACGCGTCCCGCCGACGACTGCCGCAGCCGGCTCGGCTCTGCGACGCGCGGGAGCAGCGGCAGTCCGTTCGTCGCGTGCGTGAGCAGCGAGGGGCCAGGGGGGCCGGGGTCGTGGTCGGTGCAGGGCGGGTGGCCGGAGCCGACGTGGTGCGATGACCACGGGGTGGCGAACACCTGGTACATCAACCGGACGCAGGGTTGCGGTGTCTTCCGCGCGCGGGTGAGCGTGGTCGACACCCGGACCGGCCGTGAGGTCGGCTGGATCAAGTACCTGGTCACGGGGTACAACTTCACGGCCCGGGACTCGAAGTCGTGGGCCTACCAGGTCCGCCTGATGGAGGTCTCCCGCTGGGGCACGGCGGTGGCCGGCACGAAGGTCTCCGGGCTCGCCCGGTGCAAGAACGCGTGCAAGGTGACCAGCAGCAAGTTCTCGGCGCAGACGATCAGCGCCACCGCGGAGCCGGTCGGGCAGTTCTTCATGGACACCACGATCAACACGGCCAAGCAGGGCCAGATCGGCTCGGGTGTCAGCGTGGCGGCCTGGCATTTCTCCAATCCGGCCTGGGCGGGCCCGTCCGGTGACACCACGCTGGCCACGACGGACGTGCGCTGCGACACGGCGCTGCCGGGCACGACGCGGCAGGTGGGCTGCGTGCATCCGGGGTATGTGCCGGTGCTGTCGTACAGCAAGACGGGGCCGTGGCCGGAGCTGGCCAGGCACATCGAGTACGCGCAGAACACACGCGGTCTGCCGGGGAAGTACGGGACCACGAACTACCTGACCCGGCTGACCAACGGTACGAAGATCGATGAGAACCGTCGCACCGCCTGCCCGACCAGTCGGCCCCGGCCGGCGGGCAAGCAGTGCGACGAGTACCCCTTCGCCTCCACCTGGCAGGGTGCGAAGACCGGAGGTGGGCATTTCAGCTGGCGGATGATCAACGCGAGGCAGAACCGCGAGGGCGGCGTCGCGCTGAAGGGCTTCTACACCTACAGCCGGGTCCTGGAGAAGGATCGATTCCTCGTATGGATCAGGTGAGCTTCCGCAACACTGGAAGCACGGGCTACGGAACAAGGAGCAGCGGGTGAGCGTTCGGGCTGTGGGCGAGGTGTTCGTCGAGTACCACGTGTTCGCGGTCAGCGACCCGGGCGGGCCGGCTGCGGAGGGTGTGGGGGCGTCGGACAACGGGCTGGTGTACGCCAGCGGCGGCGACCTGCACGTGCTCACAGGAACCCACACCGGGCGGGTGCGCGTCGAAGCGGCCGTGCTCGCCCAGGAGCCGGCGGCGGATGTGGAGGCGTGGGAGGAGATCGCCGAGGTGTCCGCGGAGAGTGTCTCGGGCGAGCTGATCATCCACGAGCTCGAAGGCGACCCGGTCGGGCTCCCGTCGCTCGCCGGCGCAGGGCCGGGCTCGTACCGGATCCGGATCCACGCCCGCGGCCGAGACACCGCAGACGACGACGCGGCCGGTGCCGTGGTCGAGGAATACCTGCTGCAGAGCTGGCCTGCACCACCGACCCCACCGGTCCTGGTCAAGGCCACGGATGCGTACGGAACCGAACAGCGCTCCACGCCGAGCCAGGACGACCCGGTGATCGACCACGGGCCGCAAGGGCAGGCCGCCTTCGAGCACGACCTCCTGCGGCGGGCAGCCCGCGGAGACTTCTCCTGACCCCGCAGCTTCCCTGGGGGTGGCCCCGCCCAAAGCAAGGGGAACACCACCCCCCACCCACAACATCCCAACACCAACGTTTCTCCCCATCCAGACTCGACCCGCCCCCACCTCCCTCCCGTCCCCT
>NZ_JBVIDV010000028.1:0-81884 GCF_055572195.1 Streptomyces sp. NPDC030809 | reverse complement strand
GGGGGGGGGGGGGGGTTTTCCTTCTGGCCATCCTTTTTTGTGTGGTTTTCCTCCTTTTTCTTTTTCCTCCCCTTTCTCTTTTCTTTTCCCCCCCCCCCCCCCCCCCCCCCCCCCACCACTGCATCGCACCGATAGCGTCCAAGCGCAGATGTTGCTACCGGTACGGATTCGACCCGGCCCCACTTCGCTACCGTCCGCTCTCCCTGGCACCAGAGCAGGGCGTAGGGTGCGCTCCGGCAGGGCACAGACCCTGCAGGGCCGGAGGAGGAGTCATGGCGGACGCGGTCGTGGTGGGACAGCTGTACCGGGATCTGGCGCCCGACATGAAGGCGCGGGACCGGCGGCTGCGGGTGCTGGAAGTCGGCACCTCCCGGGCCCGGCTCGTCGTCGAGCACGACCTCGGCGGCTCCGGCGGGAAGACCACCCACGCCAGCCTCGTCCGTCTCGCCTCCCGGGCCTTCGAACTCCTCGAAGACGCCGCCGACGAAGACCCCCGCTACCTCGCGGTCCTGGCAGCCATCTCCGAAGTCCACCACCCCGACACCTCCCCCGCCGACTACACCCGCGCTGCTCTCCGCGCCCTGCGCACCCCACCCTCGTCCTCGTCGTTGTAACCGCGCGCAGTGGCCCAGGACACCAACCCCCACATTCCGCGTCAGAGGCAGGGGCCGGGTGGCTGGTGGCAAGCGCGGCGAGAACACACGCGGTCGCCACCACGGTACCCGTCAACGCGATCCAGCTTGCGCAGGCCACCGGACTCCCGGCGAAGAACTGCGGCCTCATCCCCATCTTCGCGATGAGCCCAGGGCTGCTGACTCCGAGCCACGGTCGTGCCACGTACGTGCCCAACCGGAAGGGACGGGCACTCGCCCGCGCATGGCTGCAGAGTGAGGAGGCGGGCCTCCAGGCCCTGCGTGCGCACTGGACGGTGCAGTGGTTCGGAGGCGCAGCGCGTGAGACCACCAGGCGGTGATTTCACCGAGGCCTCGGCTTGGGCCAGGGCAGAGCCGAGGGTCTGCGCAAGCACGTGCCGGGCGGTGTCCCGGCCGGTGAAGGTGATGTTGAACTGGTGCCAGGCTCTATGCACTTAGAGGGATGCGGGGGTGGTAGGGGCGGTGGCCGCCCATTGCCACCGGGGGCCGCGCAGGTCGGTGGAGGGCAGCATGCGCAGGCGGCCGTGGAAGGCCAGGGCGCCGAGGGCGAGGTGCAGGTGAAGGCCCTGTCCGTCCTCGCTCAGGCCGAGTGCCACGACGAGGTCGGTGAACACCGGCCGGTAGCCCGTACCCTGCTGCGCGAAGTGGTTGACGACGTGCGGAATGAGCCTGACTGCCAGGTCGCGTGTACCGCCCGGAACGAGGGCCTGGGCCATCTCGGGTGACAGGGGCACGGTGTGGCGTCCGAAAGTGTCCCGCCGTGTGTCCTGATGGTCGATGCGGCCCAGGACGTTCGGAGGGCCGAACGAGAAGTGGGACTCGGGGCCCTCAACGACCTGGTCCGTGTCGACCAGCTCGTTGAGGCAGATGACCAGCTCGGCCGCGTGCTCGCGGGCGATTCCGGACCCGAGTGCGATGGTCTCCACCGAGTGCCATGTGTGGCTGCGGGCACGGAGGAAGTCCAGGACGGGCTCTCGGAGCTGGCTGGCCCGACGGCGTGCTGCGGCGTCTGCGAGCGAGGGAGCAAGGGTGCGCACCATGATGGCGGCTTGGTTCACGGGGTGGCCTCCGTGCCAGTTGTCAGCCATGCGGTCGAAGAGCGTCATCGGTACTGCTCTCTTTCGTGCTTCGGTTCGTGCGGTGGTTTCAAGGCCAGGTGACAAGCAGGCTTGCCCGGGCGTGGGCGACAGGGGCGGCGTGGCCGGGGCGAGACGACGCTCCGGTGTCTCGCTGGGGGTCAGGCCAGGGCGAGGAAGGTGTCCCAGTGGGGAGCGGGGGCGTGGTTCGTGCCGAAGGTAGGGCGAGGGCCGCTCCGGCGGCGCCGTCGAGGAGTTCACGATCGTGGTCCGGTCGGCCGAGCGCGGTGATGAGGCGCTCGGCCAGGTTCGGCAGCTCGGCGGTGATCTGGGCGTTGCCGGTCTTGATGGCCATGTGCCAGGACGGCTGCAGTAGCCCGGCCATGCCGTGGCAGAGGCCTGGTCAGCGTCCTGCAGGGTTGCGATGACTGCGTGCTCGGCGGTGCGGACCCGGGACGCATCGCCGAGGGCCAGGCCGGCGAGCTGCTGTGCGCGGGTGGTCCCGCCGACGCCGTAGCACCACGAGGCACGCGGCCGCAGTGCAGGATCGACGGTGCCGCTCGAACGCCGATCGAGACCGCGTAGTCTCCGGGCCGGCCTGCGGGTGCGGTCGCATCAGACGAGGGAGGCCGACTGCCAGGCGAGGACGAATTTGTCGACGCCGGTCTGCGTGTAGCCGAGCATGCGCCCGGCCTCCGACGGGTTACTGTCGAAGGGCGCGGGCTGGCCCCACAGCACCACGAACTTCGTCGTGGCGCTGACCGGCCTCCAGAACCGAGGCCGGGGGAACCCCGGCCGTCCAGACAGTGCGCCGAGGACCTGATACGCCTCACCGACGGTGTTCAGGAACAGCGCGCCGGAAACACGCCGGTGTCCGACCGGTACAGCGAGGTGCCCGCACACCTCCACCGCGTGGTCCGTGAGGGAGGGGTCTTTCAGGCGCAGCCGCATGGTGGCTCGGGCGCTGGTCGGATCGGGCACAGCAGGCTCCATTCCCGGGGGGGGTCGGTCGAGGACGGGGTGGGGGGCGGGCGGGTCATTTACGGCGGTGCGCGGCGGTGACGTAGAAGCCGGGCCCGTGCGGGCCGGCCGGGCGGTAGGCCAGCTCGCTGCCCACCAGGTGCCGGCAGGCGCGGGTGACTTCCTGCGGGGAGCGGCCGAACTCGTGGCCCAGGAGGCCGGTCGGCAGGGCTTGCCCGTGCCGGTAGCGGCCGCTGCGGATCCGTTCCTTGACGGCGGCGTGGAGGACGATGTCCCGTGGGTGAGGCTCGCCCGGCGCCAGAACCTGGACTCCGTAGCCACCCGACGTGGCGATCTCGCCCGCGTTTTCCAGCGCGTCGAGCGCTGCGACGACCTGGTACAGCGGGAGTTGCAAAAGGTCGGCCAGGTGCCGGGCGGTGGACTTGGCGCCGTGCTTTGGCAGTCGGCCGCCGGCCGGGATGGACCGCACGTACTCCTGGACGAGGAAATGCACGCGGGACTCCGCGCCGGGAGTGGACGCAGATGCGGGCGTCCGCCGTCGGGCGGAGTTGTCCCCTGCGCCGATCCGCTCAAGGACGCCTCCCCGGGCGGAGATCTCGGCGGGAGCCGCATCGGCAGGCCCGGTGAACGGTGTTTGCTGTTCGATCGTGCGGCACTGCACGCCCCCCTGGGGAAGGCGGGCCGGCGCGGTGGTTTCCTCCGCCGGACGGGTGTGCTCCTCGGTCATGCTCTCCTCGCTCCATCAACATCCAGTACCCCGCGAGCACGGCGACCGCCCCCGCCACGATCAGCACCTGCAGCAGCCTTCCCATCCGCGCCGGTCCAGCCACCGCCTCTTGTCCAGCCACGCCCACACGCCACGCATTCACAGATCCGCCCGCCCCGCAGCGAGCACGGCCTGAACCGTCTTCCCCGGAACTCCCGGCCGCAGGAACCAGGCGACGGAGCTACCGAGCAGCGCTACGTCCCGCAGGCCGCGCCCGAGCTGGCCCCGGACGGCCGCGTCGAAGTCGGGGAAGGCCGGGTTCGCGTCGGAGGCCTCGATCAGCAGGACGCCGTCCGCTCCGAGCCGCAGCCGCAGTTCTCCGACGCTCTCGCTGTTCGCGGGGCCGGATCCGTGCCGCAGCGCGTTGTCCGCCAAGGCCACGGCAATCGCTCCCGCAGCCAGGTGATCGCCGGGCCAGCCCAGCACGACGAGCTGGTGGCGCACGTTGATCCGTACCAGACGCAGGCTCGAAGGGCCGGCCAGCGCGGTGGTGAAGGCGACGCTCACCGCACCCCCCGGCCCTCACCCGCAAGGTTCGCTTCGATCGCAGCGGGGCTGTAGCCGTGGAACCGCAGCACCTGCACGAGCCGGTCGCTCGGCGGAGGCGCATCGCCCCACGCCACCCGGTGACTGCCCCCGCCCGGCGACTGGATGATCCGCAGGTCCGTGAAGCCCGGCCGGCCCCGCAGCGCCACGTAGACGCTGGCGGCGAGCTGCCAGTCCTGCGCGGGGTAGTGCCCGCCGCGGCGCGGCCCGCTGGCGGGGATGGCCAGCAGGCCGATCCGGAACGGCCGCACGGCCACACTGGCGGAGACGACGAAGGGGTCGGCCAGGCGCGCGAGCCAGTATTCGTAGTCCACTGCCGTGCGTGGGTCGGCGAGCGGGACGGCCGGGACGTGCCAGCCGGCATCCGTGGTCGGTACCGGCGCGATGAAGGCTGTGGTGTGCATCAGAAGTCCAGGGGTGATGTGCCCTCACCAGCACCAGGGGGACGTGGGCGCCGGTGAGGGCGATCCGGGGGGCCTGCGGCGAAGGTCGGCCGTCAGGACGAGAGAGCGCCCGCTTGCAGCGCGGCGAGGATGCGGCGGAGGGTCGTGTCGCTGGGATTGCGGGCCTGCGCTATGAGGGCGACGGTGGCCGGGTCGATTACCGGCAGGGTCACCCACGCCGTCCGGTTCTCCGGGATGAACGCCCACGTGCCGCCGCGTTCCCTGGTCAGCGCATCCACGATCTGGAGACCCCGGCCCGACTCGGCTCCCGGGTCGGGGTTGGCCGGCCGGGGCTGGCCGGTCCCGGAGTCCTGCACCGTCAGGATCAGCCGGGCCCTGGAGGTGATCAGCTGCGAGAAGGTCACCGTGCCGCCGGAACTGTGCTGGATGGCGTTGGTCACCAGCTCGGTGACGATCAGCTCCACGCACCCGCGCAGCCTGTGCAGGCCCCAGCGACGAAGGTGGGCCGCGGCGGTCCGTCGCACCTCGCCGACGCGGCTGGCATCGCGGGGAGACAGCGTCCCGCCAGGAGCGTGAGCTCCCACTTCGAAGGTGCACTGGAACACGGCGCCCGCCTGGCGCGGAGGCCTCGGAGTCGGCTTCAGGGCCAGTTCGGCCGGCTGGTAGGAGAGTGCAGAGGTTGAAGCAGTGATCGGCATGGCGCAGTCCTCCGCGGGGACGGGGAGACGGGCGTGTGCAGCAGCCTGCTGGACGGCATTCGTGTCCCTCGCTGTTACGGGCTGCATCGGCCCAACTACTGTGTTGCATGGCAGAGTTGCAATGCAACCTGCCGTGCAATTTTCACGCGGAATGGCATATGCGATCGATGGAACTCTTGGCTGTGCAAGGGGAACTCGGGGTGGCACACTCGCAACCCGGGCAACAATCAGGGGAACTTGGGGAGGAGCGGACCGGACTCCGGGACGGATGAACCGGACTCTGGGACGATCGGACCCAACTCGATCGGCGCGTGCCTCGGCACGACAGGAGGGACAGGCCAGTGGCCGCACCGAAGGGGCCGACCAGCCGGCGCGTACACCTGGGCAAGGTGCTCGCCAGGATGCGAGAGGACCGTGGCCTCCGGCGGGAGGACGTAGCCGCAGCCTTGGGGTTCTCCCCCGAGAAGCTGTGGCGGGTGGAGAAGGGCCGGACGAGCCTGCCCAACCCGAAAGACCTCAAGGCGCTCCTGGTCCACTACGGCGAGGAGGACCTGGAGATCGTGGAGAACCTCCTCGTGATCCACCGCGAGTCCCTGCAGGAAGGCTGGTGGACTCCGTACACACCTCACCTCGCGAAGGGCATGCGGGACTACGTCGGCATGGAGAGCGATGCCCTGGAGCTCGCCGCGTGGCAGCCCAGCCTCGTGTTCGGGCTGTTGCAAACCGAGGAGTACGCCCGCCACCTGCTGCTCTCGGCCAAGACGGTCGACGAGACCACCACAGAGTTCATCGACGCCAACGTCGAGCTGCGCATGGAGCGGAAGGCCCTGATCACCAAGGAAAAGCCCCGCCCCCTGTGGGTGATCATGGGCGAAGACAGTCTGCGCAGCACCATCGGCAGCCGAGAGGTGATGGACGCGCAGTTCGCCGAGATCGCCCGCCTGGCCGCCCTCGACCACATCACCGTGCAGATACTGCCTGCGGCATCAACCGGCTACCGCGCCAGCCAGAACTTCATCGTCCTGGACATGGGCGACCCCCTGGGCAAGATCGTGCAGGCCGACCAGCCAGGCGGACAAGCGAGCGTGACCGACAAGCGCCCTGACGTCGGCAAGTACTCCCGCAGGTTCGACGCCCTGCGGGCCGCGGCTCTCGCACCCCACGAGACGCCGAGTTTCCTCAAAAAAGTCCAACGTGACCTAGAACGAGAGTCTGAAACATCGTGATCACTACAGGCATGAAATCGTCGGACATCGCACCCGAGAGCAGCTGGTTCAAGTCCTCCCACAGCGGCGCCGAGGGCAACGCATGCGTCGAGGTGGCCAGCCTGCCCGTCGAGTTCAGCGTGGCAGTGAGGGACTCCAAGGCGGCGCACGCAGGTCCCGCTCTTGTCTTCCGTGGCACGGCGTGGTCGTTCTTCGTGACAGGCCTGTGAACCAGGCAAGCAACAACATGCCCATCGCTTGACGCACTCGCGGGACGGAACAGCCCGCGCCCCTCCACCGGCAACCGAGGGACGCGGGCTGATTCCTGAGACCCCGCCCCAAGGGCTCCGGAACCAGCGGCCTGGCCGTTCGTTAGCAGGGCATGACGCCGGGTGTTCCTCAACCCGCTCTCGCCCTGCTCCTGGCCGAAGCGGATGAAATCACGCTCACGGCCCCTGTGGCAGATGCCGCAGCGGAACTCTCCAAGCGCGAGCTTCGGCTTGCCGCGCTCGCCCGGATTCAGGTTGCACTCCCTGAACTTGCGCGTCTTGAGCGTCTGTATCCGGGGCGACTGACTGTGCGGCAAATGCTCGCCGATGCAGGGGTTACACCACTGGATCTTGGCCTTGAGGATCACGATCCGGAACTGATCGACCGCCGGGTATCCGAGGGATAAACCACCAAAGGGTAGGGAGTGCGGGCGGTGAATTTCTCGGAGTCCTCCTCCGCAAGGGGCCCTTCACCGCAGAGGACGGCGACCTCGACGGCCGGTGACACGTCCGTTCTCGCCGAACTCCTCGACCTCATCGCCGTGTGCCCCCCAAGGGTAGAGGTGAGTTTCGGCCACGATCGACCCCTCGGCGCGAGCCCATCTCATCCACGTGGATGAGTTCCCCGAAGCGTGCCAGGTCAGAGGCTTGCGCCGTGGTTGTGCCTGCGGAACATGTACCTCAATGATGCACCTCAGAGCATCCAACCGTGCAGCGTGTGAACGCCGTTGAGCTGGGAAAACGTCCAGAAGGTCAGCGGAATGGCCGGGTGACGCCCCTGCGTAGCGGGCGAATTCGTGGCCGAGAGCGATCGCGGGTTAGATGGGCAAACACAGGGTGCGGGGCCGGTGTGTCAGCACCGGCCCCGCTCACAGCCCCGTCACGTCCACCGAAACGAGGAGTACTCAGCATGTCACGACTCGAACCCTCCTGGCGCCCCGCCCTCTACCGGCGCCGCCCGGAAGCAGTCGACGCGGCACTGGCCGGCGTCGCGTTCACCGCTACGGAAGTCGCCGCCCTGCTCTGCCGCATCGACGCACCCCTCTGGTCGGTAGCCGCCGCATCGGCAGGCAGCGCACTCCTCGTCCTCGCCGCACGTTGCCTGCGCCTGGCAGGAGCCGCCTCGTAGAAGGGGCCGTGGGGCCACCTTCACGGTGGCCCCACGGCTGCCCTGCCCTGGATGGGATTAGCGAAGCCGGGCAAGCCCTGCAGCACAGCGGTCTGGAGCGCGACGGCAAGGACCCGCCGCCGTATTGAACCTAGCGGCACCAGCGCAGTCGCCTAAACGCCACATGCCTCCTCGCCCGGAGGGGGCGCCTGCACGATCGTCTCCGGCCGCTCATCGGGCCTGGTGGTCGAACGGGGGAGCCGCTCGCGCCTCGGCAACGGCTTGGTGGGCAGCTCCTCCGTACAGCGGCACCGCGGCGAGCGGGTCGCGAGTGCCGAGACCGATGGGGTTGTCGTACCGGGTGTCCGCGGTCGTGCTGCCCTCTTTCCACCGGCCCGCGATGTTCCGCTCGGCCAGCGAGACGCCGGCCGCCTTCATGTCGGTGTTTGCGCCTCGCCGGAACCGCCCGTCGGTCGACGTAGGCGACGCAGACGCAGGCCTTGCAGATCCAGACGCCACCGGCCGTGGGGGCGTAGAACTCCATGGGGGCGGTGCAGCACCGGGGCGGCCGGTCCCTGCGGATCGTGTCGCCTGTCTGGATGTCGCCAAGGTCCTGGCCGTGCATGGTCTGTGTCCCTTCCGTGTCGGGGGCCCGGTCATGGGCTCCCGTACGGCACGCACTACAGGACGCGGGGGGAGCCGGGGGCGAGTTGGGCGGCGCGGCCGCGGGCGGCCGGGTCGAGCGGTTCTCCTCACCGTCCAGGACCAGGACGACCGGCAGCTGCTCGGCCGCGGCCACCAGGTCCGGCCACCGGTCCTGCACCAACGACCCGCGCCACGTCTGCACCAGCACGCGGTCACCAGGCCCGGCCGGGGTGAACACGATCGCCCGATGCCCGTCGTACTTCTACTCGTACGCCAGCCCGGCCCGGACCACAGCCGGGCCCCGCACCGACTCGGCAGCCTGCGCGAGCATCGGCTCCACCGGCGGCCTCAGCACCATCGCGCGGCCCCTCTCCCGATCCCCCTGCCTCGGCACCCGGGTGACCACTGTGACTGAGCGCCTTCAGTTGGCGGGTGAACGGTTGAGTTGGCGGGTTGAGCCCTTCGGTGATCTGATGCTCGGCATGTCGAAGCTGTGCCAATCCGGCGATGGGAAGCCCGCGACGCGGATGGGCGGAACCAGGTGCCAAGCCTGCTACCGCTACTACAAGAACCACGGCACCTTTGAACGGCCCGGTCCCCGGCCCCCGATCAGCATGAAGCTGGTGCTCCAGAACGTGGACAACACCGAGTCAGGATGCTTGGTTTGGACGGGGTCGACGGACGGCGACGGCCGCCCGCTGTATTACGACGGTGACCGCTACGCGGCGGGAGACAAGCCCCTCGTCTACGTTCAACGCTGGGTGTTCGAGCACCACTCCGACGAGCCGCTCGCGCCAGGACAGACCGTCACGCGCGACTGCGAGAACAAGCTTCTGTGCATCAACCACGAGCACGCCACCTTGTGGCGGAACCTTGGAAGCACGGCCTTCGTGAACCACGGCGATGCCCGAGTCGGGGACGACGCCCCTGCCGACAAGTGCGCGAACGGGCACACGTTCGACGAGGACAACGTCCCCTACGTGAACCCGAACACCGGCGCGCGTAGCTGCCGGCGCTGCACACGCGACTCGAAGCTGCGCGGACTCGGGATCGACCCGGAATCCAGGCCTTACCGGCCCTACCGGAAAGACGCCACGCAGTGCCGGAACGGTCACGAGTACGCCGTGTACGGCTTCACGGAGCGTGGCGAGGGCCGTGTCTGCAAGGAGTGCCTCCGGATCAAGAACTCGAAGAGCAACCTGAAGCAGGACTACGGCCTGACGTTCGAGGATGTCGCCCGGATGCTCAGGGACCAAGATGGCGCCTGCGCGACATGTCTGGCCCCCTTCAAGGAAGTCGATCCCGACGACCACCGGATGGGCGACGCCAACGTCGACCACTGCCACGCCCGTGGGCACAACCGTGGGTTGCTCTGCCGGGACTGCAACTTGGCCCTCGGCCTGGTCGCGGACAGCACGGCCACGCTCAGCAGGATGATCGTCTACCTGCAGGCCTGATCTTCAAGCTGCCAGCTCAACCGCTCACCCGCCAGCTGAAGCGCTCAGCCCGGCGCGGCGGCCCGGCCCTACGGCACGTCGCCTTCCCACACCCACACACCCGCCCTGCCGTCCTGCGGCGGCCCGTACAGGGACCGGCCGCCCGGCCCCCACGCGCCGTCGGGCGAGATCAGCGCCGCACCCCCCGCCCGGTGCTCGGCCGGCCACCCGGTCACCACCACGAGCTGACCGTCCAGCGGCCCAGCCACCAGCTCCACGTACTCGTGCCCCGGCTCTGCATACGGGTGCGGATCATCGTGATCCGCGCCGTACACCCGCCGCCCCGCCCACCGCTCATCCATGCACCCCACCCTGCACCGACCGCACCCCGCCACGGGCAGGAATCCCTGCACGGGGGATCAGGTGCGGCCGTGCAGGGCCTGGGCCTGCCAGTCACCCATGCCGACCTGTCCGCAGACCCGGCGGTAGGCAGGACCACACGCGGGTGTCGAGCACGTGGCGCCCTGTTTGGGTCGGGCTGGGCACCGCACAGCCGGTGGACGGTTCGGGCCACGGCCTGGCAGTACGTCCACGTCCCGAACGGGGCGGGTCCCGGGCCGTTGTACACCAGTCAGCCCAGTGGCTACCGCGTTCGCGGCCTCCGGGGTGTCGCCGAGCTCAGCGCGGACGGCGGCGCCGTACTGGAGGAGAGCCGCGGTCAGGTCGTGGAGGCGGTCCGGCTCCGGACAGCACCCGAACGGACCCAGGGCCTCCGCGACCAGGGTCCGCGCCTGGGCCGGATCGAGGGCCAGGGCGGCGGCCAGCCGGGGGATAGGAACGGGCACATGCAAACCCCCTGAGTGAGCAGTGTTGTTGGCGGTGTTCTCGGTAGCCTTCCGTGTACGGACCGTGGCGTGAAGTGGGCTTCCCCGGTCGGGATGGCCGCGGTTCGTAGAGACCGGTCGGAGCGGAGGAGCAGCGGGTGAGTGAGCGGGCGGGGGGAGAGGTGTTTGTCGAGTACCACGTGTTCGCGGTGAGCGACCCGGGCGGGCCGGCTGCGGAGGGTGTGGGGGCGTCGGACAACGGGCTGGTGTACGCCAGCGGCGGCGACCTGCACGTGCTCACAGGAACCCACACCGGGCGGGTGCGCGTCGAAGCGGCCGTGCTCGCCCAGGAGCCGGCGGCGGATGTGGAGGCGTGGGAGGAGATCGCCGAGGTGTCCGCGGAGAGTGTCTCGGGCGAGCTGATCATCCACGAGCTCGAAGGCGACCCGGTCGGCCTCCCGTCGCTCGCCGGCGCAGGGCCGGGCTCGTACGGGGTCCGGGTCCACGCCCGCGGCCGAGACGCCGAAGCCGAAGGCACGCCCGAGGGCGTGGTCGAGGAATACCTGCTGCAGAGCTGGCCCGCACCGCCGGCCCCGCCAGTCCTGGTCAAGGCGACAGATGCATTCGGGGCCGAGCAGCGCTCCACGCCGAGTCAGGACGACGTGGTGATCGACCACGGCCCGCAAGGGCAGGCCGCGTTCGAACACGACCTCCTCCGGCGCGCGGCCCGCGGGGACTTCTCCTGACCGACGGGCGCGGCTCCCGCCGACGGTGCCTCCTGGCCTCTTCGGCAGGGGGCACCGTTGCGTGCAGCCGGCGCGCTTGCCTCGCGTCCGCGCTCGGTACCACAGGCCGGTCCTGGTGGCGGGGATGCGAGGCGCCGTCGGCCCGGGCATGATCGAAGATCACCAGGGCCCTGTCCGAACGCTGAGCGGGGAGGTCCCGGCGGGCTGCGCTCGAACCCCGAGCCGAGCGCGGCCGGATATGGGGTCCGGTGGGTGTCGAAGACAGGCGGCACCCACCGACCCCAGGCCCCTGACGGCACCGAGGCCTGCGGCCCGCGGAGTCCACCCGAGTACGAGGGTTGAGCCGGTCAGGGGGCGAGTTCGAAGGCGACTGTGGTGGTGGGGCACTCCGCCGCGAGCTGGTTCAGCCGGTCGAGTTCGGCCTGGTCGGCTGCCAGGCGCCACCGCAGCTTCGTCCCGGTCCAGCGGGCCGCGTAGTCGCAGCGGAATGCGGCGTTGGTGGGCAACCATTCGGCCGGGTCCTGGTCGCTCTTGGACCTGTTCGACGCGGCCGAGACCGCGATGAGGGTGTCCGGGGAGTTCTGGTCGTTCGCGTACCGCTCGCGACGGGCCTCGTCCCACCCGTAGCCACCGGAGTCATGCACCTCCGCCAGGGGGACAAAATGATCTACGTCCAGGCGTGAGGCGTCGCTGACCACGACGTTGTCGTAGGGGCTCAGCCAGGAGCCGCCGGACAGCTTGCACCCGGCGGCGACCTGAGGGGCCGTGACCGCCTCGTCCAGGATGACTTCCTTGCGGGTGTCGCAGCCGTCGCCGGCGTTCAGGCCTTTGTTCCAGTGCTTGTACAAGCCGCGGTTGTAGCCGGCCCGCTTCTCCTCGGCGAGCGGGATCATCCCGACCGCCTCCCGCAGCGTGGGCGGCTCCTCCTCTTCCGCCTTCCCGCCAGTGGCCGAACCCGATGCGGAAACGGGGGCCGTCCCCGCCACCGGTACGGCCGCTGCCGGGGACGAAGCCGCGGCAACGGCCGTGCTTGTGGCGGGCGCCGGGATGGGGGTGGATGCATGCGCGGCGGGGCCGGAGCACAGCGGCAGTGCGGTGAGCGCCAGCACGGGCAGGCCGTGCAGCAGACGGTTCTTGATCACCTACCCGGATCTACCGGGCGCAACGGGTTCCGGTACAGGGGGTGATCGGTCATTCACCTGGGTGGATGGCCGGTTTCACCTGAGGAAACGACACTGCGGCCGCCTTCGACGGCGGCGTCCGGTGGGGGGTCTTCCGGCGTCGTCCTGTGGTCACGGCCCCAGGTGTTGCTGATCGGCCAGGCTGAGCAGGGAGGTGATGTGGGAGGGGTCGGTGCCGGTGGCGCTTGCGATCTGTGCCGGGGTGCAGCCGCAGCGGTGCTGGAGCACGAGGGCGTCGTACTGCAGGGCGGTGAGGGCGGTGACGGGGAGCGGGCGGTGGCGGCTGCCGGTGCAGCCGACGAGCTGGGTCCATGCCTCCCGGGCGGGCGAGAGCTGGCTGATGACGAAGGTCCAGTTCGCTGCGATCAGCTCGAAGGCCCGCTCGACGGCGTCGAGGGCCTGCTCGTAGCCGAGGTGGGCGCGGGCGTAGCGGGTGTAGGTGGCGCGGTGGGTGGCTTCGAAGGCGTCGAGAGCCGGTGGGCGCGTCGAGCGGGGTTCCAGGACCGGGTGCATGGGCTTCCCCTTTTGGTGTGGGTGATGGTCATCCGAAGTGGTGGGCGCCGAGGGTGTATCCGCCGGAGGGTCGCGGGTGCGATGCGGGTGCGGTGGCGCGGGCGGCTTGCCAGAGGGGGCGTACGGTGTCGGGTTCGGCGCGCATGGCGGTGACGAGGCCTTCGACGGTGGGCCAGTCGGTAATGCGGGTGCCGTCGAGGAGGCCAGTGATCTCTTCGGCGGTGAGTTGGTCGCCGGTGCGGGCGGCCAGGAGGTCGGTGGTGAGGTTGCCGCTGGCCAGGTGCATGCCGCGCAGGGCTGCGCCGAGTTGTCCGGGTTGGACGACGCGGTAGCCGCGGGCGGCGTCCCACAGGGGGCGGAGTTCCTCGGGGTCGCCGCCGCAGGCTTCGGCGAAGCGGCGGGTGACCTTCCAGAACGGCGCCAGCTGAACGTTGACCGTCCTGTCACACCAGAAACGGGTTTTGATCGCCTGAAAGCGCGGAATGGTACGGTCGAAACCCACCGGCCGCGGTCCCTCAGGGGTCTGCCGGTACAGGTCAGGAGGCATACGCCCTCCTTGATCGAAGTGTGTTGTGTTCGCGGTGAGCTCGCTCGGCGCCACGGCTGGCACCAGGTCCGGGCGGACTCGCCGCGGCGACGCTACCCGCTCACTCATACGAAACTCCACCGCTACTGTCCGTTAATGGGACGATTGCGGTTGACGTGCCTTCAGGTGCGAAAGTCGCCCCATTCCAGCGCACAGATCCGATCGAGTTCCGAACACTTATGCCAGGTTCGCGGGGCGCACGCACCCGCGCGCACACCCCAACGGCGAGCGGTGCGCCATGCGGCACATGCCGGGCGGGCAGTCACCGATCGCCTGCGGGACTCGGGCAGATCGCACGGCGCGGGGAAGCCGTGCGAAGGGGCCCTGGCGGGGCCCCTTCGGTCGTCGTGAGGCCTACGCCAACGACCAGGGCGCCCCCAACTGCAGCAAGTGCGGGAAGGACATCTTCCTGAGGTACTCCACAACCGACCTTGGTGTTCTGGCCGGTGATTCCGATCTTGCGGCCATCGCGGCTGTAGAGCCGGTTCCTCCGGCGTCACATTGCTGCCGCTCGATGCTGATCTCGCCCATGCCCCCCTCCTTCGCTCCTCCGGGGTCCCGTCCGGCGCGGCTAGGAGGTAACGCGAAGCGTCAGTTCGCGAAGTTGGCTGCAGGTGACAGCGATGTCGTATCGGCGCGCGTTGTTGAGAGCCGCCTTGGCTAGCGCCTTGCGCCGGTGGAGGTCCCGACCCATCCCGTCTATGGCCGTTGCCAGCGAGCGGGGGTCGCCAGAAGTGTAGGGGACGCCGGCGCCCCCGAGGATGTCTCTCACACCGGGGAGATCGGAGTAGGCAACCGGGAGTCCATGGGCTTGGGCCTCGATGAGGACGAGCCCGAACGCCTCCAGCCCCCTAGTTGTGAAGACGAAGGCGTCAAAGTTCGGCAGGCGGCGCCACAGCTCGCCGCGGGGTAGGAACGGCTCGAACTGCACGCGGTCGTCGAGCCTGAGTTCGATGGCCCGCTGTTCCAGGTGTTCCCGTAGGACTCCTTGGCCGATCACGGTCAAACGGTGCGGCTGATCGGTGAGGGCGAGGGCTTCTACGGCGGTGATCGTGGATTTGTTGTCGTCCAGACGGCCGGCGTGCACGAGCGAAAGAGCGCTGGTTCCCGTGGGCGGGCGATCGCGTACTCGTGCATCGCTCAGGGGAATGCCCCACGGGATGACGGTGAGCCGGTCCGTGAATCGGCGTGCTGTGAGGCGGTCGATGCGGTCGGCGAAGGCGGAGGTCGGGGCAACGATCGCGGCGCTTGCGGCGGCAACTTCATGAAGGGTGGTGCGTTCCCGCTCGTTGTGCTCGGCTGCCATCACCTCGGGGCCGTGGGCGATGGAGATGATCGGGATGCTGCCGGCGGTTCGGGTTAGGGCCAGGCTGAGCGCGAAGCCGAGGTATTGGGCGTGGATGGCGTGGGGCCGGGTCTTCTCGATGAGCGTGCCGACCTCGCGCGTCAGCTCGTCGACGTAGGGGTCGAAGTGTGGGCCGTGGGGTCGTTTGGTCGTGGTGAGGGGGATCAGCTGGTCGAAGGCGGTACTCCATGCGTGATCGACCGGTTTCCTGCCCAGGAAGGTCACGCGGGTGCCGGGCATCGTGCGGTAGAGGTCGCTGGCGAGGACCATGCTGCCGGACGAGGGTTCGGAGGCGCGGTTGATGCCGGTCAGGATGTTCAGGGGCTTGGCGGTCACGCGGGTACCCCGTTCGTGGGCGACCATCGGCTGGGGATCGCTGATCGGGTTGCCGGGGCCGCTGGTGACTCGTCGCTGGCACTGTGCGCCTCGCGCTGGCGGGGTGGTGCCCACCACGATGCGAGGTGCGGGGTGAGGACAGCCGTGATCTCCTCGTCCGGGTGCAGGTAGCCCTTGCCGTCTTGTCGCGCCGTCCATACTCGGACTGCCGATCGGGGGTAGGCGGGATTGATCCCGATTTCCCCCTTGGGGATGACCCCGTTGAAGGGGGTGGGGATTCCTTCGCTGTTCCAGTAGTCCCATGCCTCCAGTGCCTTAGCTTTCTCGAAGCAGTGGTAAAGCTGCTGGTAACGGGGCATGTACCTGATTTCACGGAAGACCATCTGGCCGACCAGTCCGGGCGCAGCCGCCTGGAGCGTGCTGAGAGCCGCACCCTGGAAGGTGAGCGATGCAGCGTCCTGCGACGGGTGCAGCGCGGTCCGGGCGAGAAGGTGGGACAGTCGTCGCCGGACGTACTCGGCGACTCCCGGGGCGAGAGCCGGGTCAATGCCCTCGATCAGCTGGACGAGCCGGTGATGGCGCGGGTGGAAGCGGGCCAGATCGAACAACTGGTCCATGCCGGCCACGGCGGCGAAGGCGAGTCGCTTGTAGAGCCGGTTGTTGAGCTCTCCCGCCCGGGCGTAGGTCTTGGTCTCCGGAGTAGCGGAGTGGAGCATCAGGTACTCGGACAGAACCTCGAAGTACAGGTAGCCGAGGAACGGCACCCGGGGCACGGCGTCGGACAACTGGTTGATGAACGCGGGTGCCGCAGTGGCCTTGCCGGTGGCGTTGCGCAGGGCGACGTCGAGGAACGGGGCCGCGGCGTGCAGGCCGGCCAGCACGGCGCGGTCGAGCTGGTCGTTCTCGGCCGGGGTGAGGAAGTTCTGGTAGCGCAGGTAGGTGCGCAGGTGGATGGGGCCGAGGTGCAGGTAGTCGATGCCCTTGGGCTGGATCGGGGCGTCCGGGGTGACCTCGAAGATCATGGGCGTGGTGGAGGGTTTCGTCTCCATCAGATAGGCGCCGAGGTTGTGGGGGCGCAGTCCCTCTCGCTGGGGGGCGAGGGGCGTGCAGTACAGGGCTCCGACCAGGCATCCGGTGGAGACGTGCAGCTGCCGGCTGGTGCGGATGGCGTCGATGTCCTTGGTGCTGTGCAGCAGGTAGATCGGCTTTCCGCTGACGAGCGCTGCGGTCATGGCGCTGTGCCGTAGCAGCCATCCGTTGGGTGTGGAGTGTTCCAGGTGGTGGCGCCAGTCGCTTTCGGATTCGGCCAGCGAGGCAGGGCTGTGGCGCTGCGCGGGCATGGTGTGGTCCGTGTGGGCGCGTTCCCATTCGTCGCGCAAGAGAACTCCTGAGGAGAATTGGCGGCGGGCCGGGCTGGGGCTGGGGGCTAAAGAATTTCCACGTTCGGGCCGGACAGGCGGTTTCGGCAGTCGAGAACGTAGGGCGCGGTCTTTCCGATCATCGCGAGATCGAAGATCGCGTGGTCCATGAGGAGCACCACGGCGTCAGCGGCCGCGATCTCCTGCGCGCTCGCGTCGACCAGCGGCACTTTCAGCTTGCTTTCGTCGCCGTCCGGGACGTTGGGGTCGGCACCGCAGACTTGGGCGCCGAGGTCGATCAGGAGCTCGGCGACACGTGTCGAGGGTGACTCGCGGAGGTCGGTGGCGTTGATCTTGTAAGTCAGGCCGAGCAAGAGGATCCGGGATCCGCTGATGGTCTTGCCGCGCTGGTCGAGTGCTTTCACGACACGCCGGACGACGTAGTCGGGCATCTGGCGGTTCACGTCGTCGGCGAGCTCCACGAACCGGAAGGGGACGCCGAGGTCTTCCCGGATCTTCCAGGAAAGGAACAGCGGGTCGACGGGCAGGCAATGTCCCCCGACTCCCGGCCCCGGAGTGAAGCGGGTGAAGCCGAAGGGCTTGGTCGCGGCCGCGTCGATCGCCTCCCAGATGTTCACGCCGAGGCGGTCGGTCAGCGTCGCCAGCTCGTTGATCATGGAGATGTTGACGAGCCGGAAGGTGTTCTCGATCAGCTTGGCCAGCTCGGCGACCTTGGGCCCGGACACTGGCACCGTGGTGTGGAAGATTCCGTCGTAGAAGCCCTTGATCACATCGAGTGACTTGGCGTCGATTCCGGAGACCATCTTCGGCGTCGTCTCGAAGGACCACCTCTTGTTGCCGGGAGCGATGCGCTCCGGGCTGAATCCGGCGTGGAAGTCGGTTCCGGCTGTGAGGCCCGACGCTTCCTCCAGGATCGGCAGCAGCAGTTCCTCGGTGGTGCCGGGGTAGGTCGTGGACTCCAGGACAACGGTCGCGCCGGGGCGAAGGTGTGCCCCCAGCGTGCGGGCGCAGGCCTCGATGCATCTCAGATCGGGCGCGCCGTCGCGCAGCGGGGTCGGCACGGTGATCACTGCGATGTCGAAGCCGTCCAGTGCGGCCGCGTCGGCCGTAGCGCAGTAGGCGCCGGCGTCCAGCACCGCCCGGAGCCGGGGGGAGGGCACGTCCTCGACGTACGAGTCGCCGACGGTGAGCCGACGGATGCGTGCCAGGTCGACGTCGTAGCCGACGACGCGGTGACCGACCTCCGCGGCGCGTACGGCCAAGGGGAGCCCTACATAGCCTTGACCTGCGACAACGATCTGCATGGCAGCTCCTACTCGGTTGTGGTGCTTGAATGGGGGGTCGTTCCTGGTCTGGCAAGGAGAGCTGCTGTGCCCCTGGTGTCTGTCGTGATGCCCGTGTACAACTCGGCGACGACCCTCGGTGCGGCCGTCCGATCCGTGCTCACCCAGACCCACGGCGACCTGGAGCTGCTGGTCACCGACGACCAGTCCTCCGACAGCTCCATGGACCTGCTCCGCGAGTTCGCCCGGCAGGACGAGCGCGTCCTGCCAGAACGCGCACCCGAGCAGGGCGGCGCGGGCCGGGCCCGCAACCGCGCGATCGAGCGGGCCCGCGGGGACTACATCGCCTTCCTCGACAGCGACGACATGTGGCTTCCGGAGAAGACCGAGAAGCAGCTCGCCTTCGCCGCGCAGGCCACCGCACCGCTGACATTTACCTCGTACTTCAAGATGGACGCTGACTACGACGGCGAGAGCACCGACTGGGTCCCGAACGGGCGCGTGGTCCGTGCGCGGGCGCACGTGGACTACCGCGCGATGCTGGTCCGCGACCACATCGGAGCTCTCACCGCCATGTACGACCGCAACGTCCTGGGCAAGAGGCTGATGCCGGAGATGCGCAAGCGCCAGGACTACGCCCTCTGGCTGTCGATCATGCGGGACGGCGCCGATGCCCGCGGTCTGGCCGAGCCGCTCGCGGTGTACAGGGCCCACCAGGCCGGATCCCTGTCCTCCAACAAGCTCTCGCTCGTCCAGTACAACTGGGCGCTGTACCGCGACCACGAGCATCTGTCGGTCCCGCGGGCGACGCGGGCGCTGGCTGGTGCCATGTGGCAGTCGGTGCGCAACTCCCGCATCTAGCCCGGCCGGGCCCCGCCCCATGGCCGCGCCGCGTAGTCGGCGGCGGGCCCCGAAGGGTGGGACTCCGGCGGGGCGCCGGCGCCCGCGCGGCGGGCTATGCGGCCGAGCCGATGCCTGCCGTGCGCAGGAAAAGCTGGAGGAGCAGCCGTCGGTCGGCGACCGGGACGTTCTCCTGGCCGCTCTGGAGAGCCTGCCGACCGTGCAGGAAGCGGCGCTGGTTCACGATGAGGTAGTCCCCGGTCTGGAGCATGAAGGAGACCTGCCCCTGTACGAGCTCCTGGGCCAGCGCGCGGGCGGCGTCGGCGTGCTCCCGGCCAAGTTCGGACCGTTCCAGCATCTTGGCCGTGAACCGGACGAAGCCCTCGCCCGGATCGCCGTCCAGGATCGGGAACGGCTTGTACTCCTCGCCGACCCCGTGCAGGTCGTAGAAGGTCCCATAGTGGTAGCCCGACTCGGCCAGCACGGCGCGGTGGTCCTCCGACAGCCGGGCCACCGCCGCGTGGGCGTCGGAGAGGATGCTGAGGCCGCCACCGAGCGGGTCGGGGCGGACGCACAGCAGCGTGGTGAAGTCCGGCGGCAGAGTCCCGTTGACCAGGTCCATGTGGAAGGCGTTGTAGCCGATGCCGCTGGACTTGCCGGGGTCCTTGTCAACCTTGACCCCGATGTCCTTCCACAGGGGCCACCGCGGGAACGGCGAGAAGGGGACGGCCACCTCGGCCGCGAATCCCGTCGCCAGCCGCAGGAACCGCTCGTCGTCGGCGCCCAGCGCCTGGGCCAGGTTTCCCAGACGCAGCACGGCGTATCCGCCGCCCTTCTCCGTCAGTGCGCGGCGCAGCGTCGCGGCGGTCTCCGCGAACCGTGGGCTGGAGGTCAGCCCGGCCCGGTACTCCTCCATGGTGGACGTCGCCAGGGCCGGCCCGTCCAGCTTCCACGTCGGGAGGGTGAGGTCGATCAGAGCGGCTTCGACGTCGCTCGGGATGTCGATGAACATGAGGGGCTTCCTTCGCTCTTGGAGTTACTGGGCGCCGCTGGGGCCGGGTGGCGGCCTCGGAGCGGGGCGGGTCCTGAAGGGGCCGGCTGCGGAGGCTGCTTGGGGCTTCGGAAGGGCGAGGGCCGTGCAGTCGGCCTGGATGTAGCTCACGGCCACGTCGGGCTGCGGACTTGCTCTCGGGACTACGGGCGGGGGGAGGTGCATTGGACATCGGCCCACATGCGCTTGCCCCAGTTGAGGGGCTCCTGGCCGGTGGCGTGGGCGAGGGTGGCGACGACGCCGAGGCCGCGGCCCTGCTCGGCGTCGGGTACGGCGGCGGGGGGCGTGGGGACGAACGTCTTCTTGGTGTCTATGACGGCGACCCGTACGCGGCGGTCATCCAGCTGGATGACCGTGATGCGGAAGCTGGCCACGTTCGCGTGCTGGACGGCGTTGGTGGCGAGTTCGGAAGCGATCAGGGCCGCGTCGTCAGCCAGCGCCTCCAGGCTCCAGGTGGTGACGGCGAGGCGGACCAGGCGGCGGGCCTTGCCGACGGATTCCGGCAGGGCCGGGAGGGTTTCCGTGTAGGCGGGGAGCCCGGTGGCGTGGGTGGTGGGTCGCGCGTGAAGGGTCATGATTTCGGCTTTCGGGCCGGTTACGGGCATGACTGTGCGTAGTGACACGGTGCATGTTGGGCGAGCGACACCGTGTGAGCGGTAGCCTGCTCCCATCCGCGCTAATTGCGCAACAAAGAGCACGCATTCGCCGAAACTTGGCATATGCGCGGGGTGTTGGGCGTGCTCCTGGCTGTGGGATGCTGCGCCGCATGACGCAGACACGCGCAACAGAGGCGCAACCGCGCGCCTCGCGGAGGAAGCCGCCTGCGCTTTCGGTGAAGGCGCGGCGGGCGGCGGCGATGGTGACGGCGTGGCGGGAAGCCGCAGGACTGACGCTCCGGGAAGCTGCCGAGGGCGCCGCGATCGACTTCACCCGCCTGTCTCGGCTGGAGAAGGCGAAGTACCACATGGGGGAGGGCGACGTCCTCCGGTTGGCATCCGCATACAAGATCACGGATCCTGTGGCGGTTCGGGCAGTGGCCGCCGCGGCGGAGACTCCGCCGGGATCGAGCTGGACGGCGCCCTACGCCCGGCATCTGTCCCAGTCCTTTGTTGACTTCATCGAACTTGAGGGCGACGCCGTGCGGCTTCGGCTGATGCATCCGGTGGTCGTTCCCGGCCTGCTCCAGACGCCCGGCTATGCGCGGGAGCTGATCGGCCGGTCTCAAGAGCAGCTTGCGGAGCGGGCCGAGACGCTGGTCGCGGTACGACTGGGCCGTCAGGAGGTGCTGTCCCGTGCCGGCAAAGGTGTGGAGCTTCACGCCCTGGTCCACGAGGCGGCGCTCCATGCGCATCTCGGTGACGGCGGGACGGTGATGTCCGACCAGGTGCGTCACCTGCTGGATCTGGGGAGCCGGCCGGGAATCACGGTTCAGGTTGTGCCGCTCTCGACGCACCCGGCGTACGGGTCAAACGGCGGGCTGACGCTGCTGGAGTTCGCGCACCCTTGGGCACCAATCGCATCCGTGGACTCGGCGACGGGCGGGAAGCACACCGATGACCCGCGCGAGGTCGAACTCCAGGCCGCCGGGTTCGACTTCACCTCGTCCGCCGCCCTTCCCGTGGATCAGTCCCGGGAACTTCTGGAAACCCATCTCGAAAGGCTCAAGGCATGAAGCTCAGCCCCTCCCAGCTCGCGGCCCTGCACTTTTTCAAGTCGTCATACTCGGGCAACGATCAAAGCCAGTGCGTGGGGATCGCCAGGCTCGCGCCCATCGGGTTGGACGGCGTGGCCGTGCAGGACACCAAGGTGCAGGGCGGCCCGGTAATCGTGATCTCCCCGGCCGCGTTCAAGGTGTTCGTCGGCTACACGGCAACAACCTGCCCGAGGTAGGTGCTGCACGCCGGCCGGTGTTGTCCGCTCCGGCCGGGCAGCGTGAGGGGTCGGCTGCGTGGCGGCCGTGGAACGCGGGATGGGGCACCGCTCGGCGGTGCCCCATCGGATGGCCTGGCTGCGCGCGGCACGGCGGCATCCGCTGTGCCGTGCGGGCGATGGTGCGCACCTGCGCTAGGCGGGACCTGCGACCGGCGCCCGTCGTGGTGAGCCCATTGTTTCCTTCGCACCCAGGTAGTGACTCACCGGGCGGGCCGTCGCGGCCCGCCCGCCGGTTGGGCTGGTGTTGTCTTGGATCTGCTGCGGCAGGAGCCGCAGCAGATGTCCGCTTGGGTCAGCTCCGGGCTCGCTCGATGATCTGCCTGAGGCTGATGCTCTTCTTGAACGGCTTGCCCATTTCCTTCTCGGCCTGAGCGTATTCGGCGAAAAGGCCGGGGTTGAGCTGGGCCGAGCGGATCAGGTCCTCAGTCTTCGCGAGCGGGCAGGCTCGGCAGCTGAGGCGTCGCATCCCCATGGCATAGGCCGGGTGCCGAGCGATGCCGTGGTCCTGGTGGACCTGCCATACCTCGTCGGTGGTGAGGTGGTGGATCGGGAGCCACGTCGTCACCTTCCGGAGGGTTCCTTTGCCCGTCATGCGGTGCGGCTCGATGACCGGCTTCTTCGCACGGGCGGAGGATTCCTCGGCGCGCATGCCCATGGCGTAGCCAGCACGGTAGGGGCGGCCGAGGCGCATCTCGGCACCGGTCTCGTCGGCGAAGTCGCGGCCGACTACCGTCTTCGTGTCCGACGTGCAGTATCTGGCGAAGTGACCTGGCCAGTTGCCATGCGCCCGAATCCGGTCCCAGAGGGAAGACCACCGAGTGCTCCGGCGGACCGCGAACGGTACGCCGTACTGGTCTGCGTGAGCACGGGCCGTGTCCAGTGCTCCGGGCCATTCGATGCTGTTTCCCCTCGGGGTCTGGCCGAGGTCGCAGTGGAGTACGCGGACTTTGTGGAGCTGACCGGCTTGATCGGCCTGAGTGCACACCTCGTGCACGAGGGCTCCGCTGTCTTTGCCGCCGCTGTCGCCGACGACGACGAAGTCGTGGGCGTCCCAGTCGAAGGCCGTGGTGGGAGTGGGCCGGGCCGTCGGGGCGAGTTCGGGGAAGAGGGAGAGCTGGTTGCACGAGCTTGCGCACGGCGGGGCGGAGGGATTCACGTTGTCTCCTGGGGTGCGCTTCGCGGAAGCGCGAGGGTGGCCGGTGGTTTGCCGGGTGGCAGGGGGGGCCTTCGCGGGCGCCGACACGTGCGCGCCGGAAGTCGTGTCCGGGGCCGGGTGGCGCCCGGAGGCGGTACCGAGGGGTGCGTTCGCGCGCGCGTGGGGCCCACGGGGAGCCGTCGCATCCGGCCTTCGTTTGTGGCCGGGGGATGCCCGGCCGGAGCCTGGGCTCCGGCCGGGCTGGGTTCGTGCGGTGCTCAGTTAGAGGACGGTGGCGACTCGCTCGCCGAGCCACTGGGCGACGTTGCAGCTCACGGCGTTGCCCGCCTGCTGCGTCTGCTCCGTCTTGTTGCCGCGCATGATGTAGTCGCCGGGGAAGCGCTGGGCGGCCAGCTGCTCACGCGGCTGGAGCATGCGGAAGTGGCAGTCCTCGATGCTGGGGGCCCGCTCGATGACCGCGTCGGCGGGGGTGAGGACTCCAGCTGAGTCCCGGGTGGCGAGCGTGAGCATCGGCTCGCTGGTCGGCTTGGCGGCGCCCTTGCGGTAGGGGATGACCAGTCCGTGGTGGCGGCCCGCTGCGGTGACGGTGGCGAGGGGACGTTCCACGCTGTCGACGCGGCCGTTGCGGCGCATGGTGACGACGTAGGGCATGGTCAGCAGCGCTTCGGAGTCACGGGTGGTGCAGGTCCGCATCGGCTCCGAGAGGTCGCTGGTGGTGTCGTTCCAGCTTCCGCCGGTCGGGACGAGCATGCCGTGGCGGCTGGGGACGAGCAGGCCTTCGCCGACCTTGCGGGTGCGGGAGGGAAGGGGGTTCTGCTCGGGGAGCATGGCGCGGCCGTCGTGGCCGGAGTGGTTGAGGGTGAGCAGGCTGGCGCGCTGCGGGTACTGGCGGAGGCCCTTCTCGATACGGCTGATCGTCTTGGCTGCCAGGGGCCGCTTCCTGTCCCCGATCCGGGTGCCGAGGTTGGTCCAGTCGATCGCGGCGGCGGCCGGTCGGGTGTACGGCTCGACCACGGAGTTGCGGCAGCGGGTGTTGGGACAGCGGTAGTCGTACTGGCGCGCGTACTTGCCGATGGTGCGGCCCTTGCGCCAGGCCTGGACGGCTTCGACGTCCTCGTCGCATCCGGCGCACCAGGCGAGCGGGCGGGGGCGGAGGTCCGGCATCGGGATGCCGGTCCGGGTGAAGACGATGTAGATGCGGTCACGCCACTGGGGGGCGTGGAGGTTGTCGGGGCCGCCGACGTGGGCAGACGAGATCGATACGACCTGGCTGTTGTACCCCAGGAGCTCGATGCCCTGGCGCCACCACTGGAAGAGCCTCCAGTCGGTGGCGAACTCGGTGACGTTCTCGCAGAGGATCGCCTTGTAGTAGTGGACTTCGGCGGCCCGCATGACGTCGTAGGCGGTGGCGCGGGTGCGGACGAAGGCCTCCGGGTCGGCGGGCTCGTAGTCGTCGCCGATGCCGATCTGGCCGTCCTGGACGCTGCGGCGGGTTCCTCCGGCAGGGCTGATCTCCGTGCAGATCGGGGAGGCCCAGAGGATGTCGGTGCGCGGGAGCCTGCGCATGTCGTAGTTGTTGATGTCTGCGCAGATGTGGTCGGCGTCGCGGTGGTTGGCGCTGTGGGTCTCGATGGCGATCTTGGAGTGGTTCGCGGCGAGCTTCAGCTCGAACCCAGCGGCGACGAGCCCCGTCGAGGAGCCTCCAGCGCCGCAGAAGATGTCCGTTGCAGTCAGGGACATGACAGCTCTCAATCCGTAGGGAGCGGGTTTCTGGCGGGCTGCCGGGGTGGGTACCGACCACCCTTGGCGACATGAATAATTTTACGGCAACAAGGGACATCGGGGCGGCGTTTTCGCAGCTCAAACGGGTGATTCGCGGACGCGGGCGTGGCCGGGAGGACATGACGGCAGCTCGCCGGAATGCGGGCTGAGCGGGGTGGATCCCTCGTTGGGCGGCGCTCTCGGTGGGCCCTGCGGGTGGTCGGGGGCGGCGGAGCCTGCGGAGCTGCCCCCGACCGGCCGTAGGGCATGGTGCGGAGGGCCGCCCGGCGAGGGAGCCGCCCCGCGCCCTACCCCCTTCACCCACCACCGGCCCGCACCGTCCCGGCCGCCCCGGGCCCCTCAGCAGGGTGGTCGGGGGTGTGGGGGCGGAGCCCCCGCGGCCTGAACGGTGCGACGGGCCGTCCGTGCTGGCCCGCGGCCAGCCTGTCGAATCAACGACCGTGCCGGGGTCCACGCCTGGCGTCGGCGCCGGGGCGGAGCAGGTGCGACGACTGCTCTCCCTCGGCAGCGGGCTGCCGAGGAGCAGGCGGCTTGCGGACCGTGGTCGACCTGCTGCGCGCGGCCGCCGCCTGCACCTTGCGGTCGGCGCGCGCCAGCCCTTCGCCGAGCTTGTGCAGCTGCCGGACATCGAGCCGGGCAGCGGGCGGCGCAAGGTCGGGGTGCGCGTACGTGTCGGTCGCGCGGTGCAGGCGCTCCATGGCGGCTGCCGGCTCGGGCTCCTGGCCTCGAAGCCGGTCGGCGGCGCGCTGCGCGAGTTCGGCGATCTTCTCGCAGACCCGGACGGACATCTGCTTCCACCAGGTCTGTACCCGGTCGTCTCCGAGGAGCTGCTCGAAGTGCTCCCCGGCGCTCCGCTTGATGGCCCTCCAGAGGTTCGCCGCCGCCCCGCGTACGGTCTGGATGTGCTGCCACTCGGGGAGCTGGTCGAGCGCGAGGTCGTGGCGGTCGGCCTCGGCGAGCGCTTCGGTCACGGCCTCGGCGCTGCGGACAGCCTCGGTCGGCGCTGCGTCCGGCTCTTCCCCGTTCTGCTTCTCGTCCGCTGCGGCGGGCGGTGCAGGTTCGAGGTCGGCGTCGAGCGCTTCTTGCAGGGCACGCAGGTGCTCCCTGGCTTCGGGGGCCAAGACTGCGCCGGTGAGGCCTTTGGCGCGAGCGAGATCGTCCAAGGCGTCCGCGACGCCCTGGAGGTTCTCGACCAAGTGGTTCTCTCGGTGCTCGTCGGGGCCGGCGGGGCCGCTCCACAGCGGGAGTCCCTCGCCCGGCGAGGATGCGGGTGGAACGTCCGCGGTTCCCGTCTTCGGCTCTTCGGTTCCTTCCGGCCTCGGGGTGGTCTCCGCCGCCGGGGAGGTCTCCGCTTCTTTGTCGGGATCGGATGCGTTGGCCGCGGTGGTGGCCGGGCCGGGCTGCGGTAGCGCAGTGGCGTGCATGGCTGGCTGTGCGGGGGGTTGGGGAAGGCCGGCCTCGGGGGTCAGCGGCGGCTCGACGGCGGGTGCGGGATCACGGTCGGGCTGCGCCAAGGCGTCTTGCGCCTTCTGTTCGGCGACGATGGCCTGCTGCTGGGATGCCCGTTCGGCACGTACCTCCTCGGCCGTGGCCTCCAGTCGCTGAAGCAGCCGCCGGGCCTCGACGCTGAAGTGCACCAGCGGAAAGGCCATCTGCTCGCGGAGAGCATCCGCATTGGGCAGGGTGCGGGTCCAGTCGAGCCACTCCATCGCGGCGTTCTGGGCCGTCTCCAGGTGGTCCTGAATCTCCGCCGAGCCGGCTGCGCGGCTCACGGCCATCTGCATCTCGACGAGACGTTCGGCCAGGACCCGGTGGTCACCGTACGGACTGCCGGGCCAGGAAGTCCGCGTTCCGGCTCCCGCGATGACGCCGCCGTGGTGGGCGGCGAGCGCGCGCATTTCCTCGCGCAGGATGTCGATGCGGGAGGCCTGCTCGGTGTCCCGCGCGGCTGCCGGGGGCTCACCGTAGGGGCGTCCGCTGTGCCCGGAGTTCAGGATGGCTGCCATGTGCGCGGCCTCCTGCGGGGATGCGACGGGCGTGGTGGTATCCCGCGGAAGGTCGTAGTCGGACAGGGCCGCATACCACCCCTCCTCGCTCCGGAGGATCTCGGCGATCTCCGTACGGCCGACCCGGAGGGTGCCGGACTCTGCCCGCCCGTCGACTTCGTCCAGGTGCAGTTCGTACGCGGGGTCGGTCGGCAGCCTGAAGACCCGGCTGGAGCGCTCCGGCTCCACGGCAGCCGGGGCCGGGGCCTCCACGGGCGCCTGAGCGACGGGCGCGGGCGGCAGCACGGCGGCAGCCTCGTCCTGATCCGTCACGGGTGCCTGCGCAGTGACGCCCGGGTCGGAGTCGGGTGCGAGGCCGGCGGGCTGCTCGACCGCCTCCGGCTCCGCCCCGGCCACCACCGGCTCCGGTGCCGGGGTCGCAGGTGCAAGCTCGTCCGGCGGCACATCGGTGGGTTGTGGCTGCGGGTCGGGGGTGGCTGTGGCTGGCTCGACGGGAGCGGTCGGGGCGGCGGGCTCCTCAGGTCGCGGCGTTCCGGCAGGTGCCTCGGGGGCGGGTGCTGGCGGCATGGGTTGGTCCGTCGTGCGCTCGGTCGCCTCGGGCTGATTGCCCTGTGCCGCCGTCTGGGCTGCGTGGCGCTCGGCCAGTGCAGCAGCGGCGGCGGCCTGAAGGTAGTCCTGGAGGCGACGGGTGTCGTAGAGCAGGTGGGCGGTCCGGGAGCCGACGTGCTGACGCTCGGGGGCCGCCGGATCGTCAGGCAGGGCTTCCCGCAACGCTGTTGCGGCGCCGGCGACGGCGGCGAGGTCGGCCTCCATCTTCCGCGCACCGGCGTTGTCGACGGGGGCGTTCCCCATCTCGGCGAGGCGGCCGATCAGGTCCCGGACCTGGGGGTGGCGGCCGTAGTCCGTCGGCCAGGCCCGCGCCGCGGCGTTGATGATCTGCTCGCGGTGCTTGACCGCGGCGTTGCGTAGAGCGGTCCGTACCGCGTCTGCTCGGGCCCGGACTCCGGTCTGGGTGTCCGGGATGGGGGCACCGTACGGGGTGCCGGTCAGCGCGGAGTAGTAGATGGCCGCCTCGTCAGCGGCTTGTGCCGGGCTGCCGGTGAGGGAGGTGACGTCGCTGGGTAGGCCCTCGGTCTGGAGCCGGGCGAACCAGCCGCCTCCGGCGCTGGGCCGTACCGCAGCCACGACACTGTCATGGTGAAGGAGTTCGCCGGAGTCCGCCGGCTGGCCGTCCCATCCGTACAGGTGCAGGGCGTACGCCGGATCGGCGAGCACGGTGCGCTCGGTGTACCGCTCGGGCTCCGGCGGGTCCTCGAACTCCGGGGCCTCAAGGTCGGCGTCCGGCATCACGGTCATCTCGTACTCCTCCACATCGGCCCCGGAGACAGCCTCGTTCTCGGGATCGAGTTGCTCGACTTCGCCCGGACCGGACTCTGGTTCGGCGGGCGACGGGGCCTCATCGGCGGCCGGCAGGGGCAGGGTCTGTGCCTGGGCAGACGGGACGTCCGGCCTCGTGGTCCCCTCCGGGCCCGCAGCCGGTGGGGTGGCTGGCTCTCCTTCGGTGTCCGGTTCGGCCGGTGGCGGGCCAGCGGTCATGTGGGCGCGCTCGGCGTCGGTGTACTCCGGCCACGGTGTGGTCCCGAGCCATTCGGCGACGTGTGGGTGGGGTTCGCCGGGGTGGGAGTCGGCCCAGATGATGGCGGATTCGTGCGGTCGGCCGAAGGCGCGGCCGACCAGGCGGTTGTCCTGATCGACGATGGCGACGGACAAGGTTGCGGTCGGGTGGGTACGTGCGAGCTCGGGGAGCAGGGCGCCGGCGGTGTACGCGCGGCCCTCGTAGGTGAACTTCCACCAGCCGTCCGCGAGGTCTTCGGTGGTCACGGGGGGCATGTCGGCCTCGGCCACGACTTCGGCGGTGGGTAGGGCGTGGCCGCTGACGGTGTGCAGGACGGCGCCGTCGTCCGAAACGCTTTCCACCACGTAGCGCATGGCATCGTGGAAGACGCGGTCCTGCGGCGAGAAGACCGCCGGCTCTTCTCCCTCGGCTGCGCGGTCGGCGGGCTGCCCTGGAGCGGGCCCGGGTTCCGGTGCGAGGTTCTGGGCGGGGGCGGGTTCGGCCCCGGGCGGGGCGCTCTCGCCGGTGCCTTCGGTCAGTCCGGGCAGCTCCGTCTGTTCCTGCGTCTGCACGACTACCTCCTCGGTCGCGGTGCCCGTCTCGTTCTCCTGGGTCCGCTCTTCGGAATCGCTGGGCCGGTCCTGCTCGGCATCCGGCGTCTGCGGGCTCTGGGTGGGTGCCGACTCGTCGGGACGCGGCTTCTTCCGGGCAGCCTTTCCCGTTGGCTGGGGTGGGAGTTCGGGACGGGGCGGCCGCGGTGCGTAAGGGGCGGCGTACGGGTCCGGCTCACCGATCGGCGGGATGGTCGCGCCGCGGCGCCCGGTCTCGTACTCCTCGTAGTGCAGCCTGTCGGCGGCGTTGAGGAGCACCTTGCGGCTGCGGCGGCCGATCCCGGTGCTGGTGTCGCATGCCTCGGCGGCGGCTTCAGCGGCCTGCCGCAGAGCCTGCATCTGGGCCACGCTCATCACGTACCGGCGATGGTCGCCCACCCACGGTGGAGTAGGTAGCTCAGTCCCGTCGGGGTACGTGCCCTCCAGGGGCAGCGTGCGCAGGAGGGCGACCTGCGCGGTGGTCAGCCGGATCTCGCGTACCGCGTACGGCGGTGTGATGACGCCGGTGTGCCCCGTCTGGGAGCTGGGCTTCCTGTCGGTGTCCACCATGCCGGCGGCGCGGATTGCGGGCACGCCTGCCTTGGCCGGGAGGTTTTCGTGGAATGGCATGCCGTCCGGCGGTCCGCCGCGGGCGTCCTGGCCCCACCAGTACCGCTTTCCGTCGTCGCCGATCCGTGCCCGGACCCAGCCGACCACTTCGCCGGGCTCGTGGACGTTGTTGTCCCAGTCCACGGTCATGCCCTCGACGATGGTGCCGTGGCCCGCTTCGACGTCCAGGTCGCGCAGCCGTCGGCGGGGCGGGTGGCGCAGCGGGATGCCGCCGGGCGTCGCGGCCTTTTCGATGTCGGCGGCGTTTGCCCTGCGCTTGGTGATCTCGGTGGTGTTCAGGAAGGGAACGTCGGGCTGGTCGGCGCGGTGGAGTTGTGCTGTGTGCCAGACCCGGGTTCCGGCGTTCTCCGTGGAGACCAGGGCCAGGTCTCCGTACAGGGTGACGATCTCCCCAGGGCCGTCGGGGGTGATGACACGGAGCCCTTCTTCCGCCTCGGTCTCGTTGTCTTGCCCGGCCGGCGGTGGTGCTGCGGTGTCCGGCGCATCCGGGCCGCTGTCCGTAGCAGGTGCGTGCTCGGAGGCAGGCCCTGCTGGCGGGGCCGGGTCCGCGCTGTTGGCGGAGCCTGGTGTGGTGGGCTGCTTGTCGGGCGCGGGATCCTGGCTCGCGGTGTCCGCAGGCGTTTCGGGTGCCGCTGAGGGTTCGGTCTCCTGGTGCGCCGGCTCCATGGTGTAGCCGGTGCCCGCAGTGTCGAGTGTCATCGCCGCCATGTCCTGGGCGATGACGGGGTCATCGTCTTCCCCGGCCCTCAACCGGGACTTCTGCGGCTTGGGGGGAGCCGCATCGCGTTCGGCCAGTCGGTGGGCGTGGTGGATTGCGGGACTGTAGGTCAGCCCGTGGGCACGGTCGTGCTCGGCCCTTGCCTCGGCGAGGGCGCGGTCGAGTTTGTGCCCGCTGGCGGACCGCCACCCGCGGGCGGGCGGCCACCCGAGGGCGGTGCCGTCGCTCGCGCGGAGAGCGGTGTCGAGGCCGGCGGCGAGGTCCTCGGCGGCCTGGCGGCTCTCGACTTCGGCGACGGCGTAGTCGCCGACCTTGAGCTGCTGTCCGGTGGCCGCGGGAACGACTTCCCAGTGCAGGGGTCCGGCCTGGGGCCTCTCGATCAGGGCGTACCCGGGGGTGAGGGACAGGTGGATGCGTTCTCCGCTGTTGCCCTCGGCTGCGGCCTTGGCGTGCCAGGTGCGGGAGGTCAGCCAGGCCTGGCGGAGGCGTTCCAGGTCCGGGTCGACGGCCTGTTGTTCGGTGCTGTCCTTGGCGGTGTCGGGCGGGGTTTCTGCGGGCTCCGTGGCCGTGGGCTCGGGCTCCTCGTTCCGGTACCGGTCGTGCAGGTTCTGCGCGACGAGCGCGAGGAGCTCGGCGCGCTGGGCGGCGGCGTCCTTGTGGAAGTAGGCGCGGACCCAGGCCGGCCAGGCCTCGGTGGGGTGGGCGGCGACGCTGGAGGCGATCCAGTCGTCGGCCCAGGTGCGAAGGGGGACGGTGAAGCCGGCCAGATCGTTTGCGCGCGCCCAGTCGGTGATGCGGGGAAGGCTCTGCGCTGCCTGGGTGAGTGTGTCGGCCGCGGTCTGCCACAGCTCCCGCTCGACGTCGGCTGGCTGTTCGTCGGCTGCGTCGGCAGGGGCCTCGTGCGGCGGGTTGGGCTCGTCGGAGTCCTCGCTGGGTGCCGTTGATGCGTCGGCCGAGGGCGCCGGATCCGGGTCGGTCGGCTGGGGGGTGTCGCTGTCCGGCGCCGTGGAGGTGCCGTCTGCACCGGGGGGCCGCTGCGGAACGACGGGCGTTGTCAGCTGGGCTGTGGGGGCCGGCGGCCGGTCAGTGGCTGCCGGGCCTGGGGATGCGGGCTTGGAGTCTGGGAGGTTCTCCGGGGATCCTGAGGTCGGGTTCTGCCGTGGCGTCGGGGTGGTCGTCGTAGCTGTTGCGGCGGCGGTGGCGCTTGCCGCCTGCTGGATGAGGTGTTCGTCGGCGATGAGTGCCCGTAGCCGGTCTGCCTCTTCCCTGAGTTCGGCGATCTTCTCGGCGTCGCTCTCGTCGGTGTTGGCTCCGGCCTCCTCCTCCAGGTTGGCCTTCTTCTCGTTGACGATGACGAGCTTGCTGAGGAGCTTCTCCTCCGTCTCCTTGGAGCGGGCGACGATCCGGTACGGGTTCTCGTCGTAGGAGCGGAAGTTCGCGGCAGCGTCGGCGCGGTGCCCCTGCTGGAGGTGGATCTCGCGTTCCAGCTTCTCGGCGTCGTCCGGCAGCTTGGTGAGGAAGTTCTCCAGGGAGACGATCGCGCCGCGGCCGTTGGACTCGGTGACGGCGGAGCACTGCCATTGCGCACGGTCGTCGCGGTGTCCGACGGGTACGACGTGGCCCCACCCGAAGCGGAGCTTGAGCTGCCGGCGGCCTCCGGCGTCGTAGGAGATCTCGCCGTGGAAGTCCTGTCCGCCGAGGCTGCCGATGGGGACACGCTGGCCCGGGGAGAGGCTGTGATCCCGGGCGAGGGCAACCATGCGGGCGCCGAGGGTCGCCGCGGCGGCGTCACGGCTGCGCAGGGTGCGCCCGTCGATGGTGATGGCGAAGGCATCCCCGGCGGTGGGGCGGCGGTGCGGCATGGCCGCACGCATCCCTTCCAGGCAGGGGGCGGCGCGCTGGAGGTAGTCGTCCAGGTCCTTGGCGAGCTGGAGCCGTCCGTCCTGCTGCCGGTCCCAGGCGCGGGCCAGGCCCTGCATGCGGGCTCGTTCGGCGGTGGCCTCGGCGAGCTGGAGGATCGCGGGGTCGCCGGAGGCGAGCGCGCTGAGCATCCCGAGGTTGAGGGCCTCCTCGCCGATGTCCTCGATCTCGCGGAGCTTGAAGCCGCGGCGCTGGATCTGGGAGATGAAGCGGGCCTTGCGCGCCAGGGCGTTGAGACGGAACTCGTCGAACGAGCCGCTGGTGACGTAGTAGAAGATCCGGACGTGGTCGGGGGTGTCCGGGATGCTGGGGTCGTTGAGGTTGCCCTGCCGCTCGATGCGGCCGTCGCGCTGGGCCATGTCGGCGGGCCGCCAGGGGTAGGACAAGTGGTGCAAGGCGACCGACCTGTCCTGGATGTTCGTGCCGGTGCCCATCTTCTCGGTGCTGCCGATCAGGACAGCGACCCGGCCGGCCCGGCAGTCGGCGAAGAGCCGCTCCTTCTTCTTGTCGGTGCTGGCCTCGTGGATGAAGCGGATCTTCTCGCGGGGCATGCCCGCGGCGACGAGGTGCTCGCGCAGGGAGCCGTAGAGGTCGATCGGGTGCTCGGCGCTGGAGCCGGGAGTGCCCTCGTCGCAGAAGATGAGCTGGAGGCCACCGGGCACCGGCTGCGGCGTGGGGTCGGTCTTGGAGGTGGGGTAGACGACGTCCCGGGTCTGCTCCCAGACCTGCACGATCTGCTCGGCGGCGTACTCCAGCTTGCTGCCTTCGCCTTCCTCTCCGCCCACCAGGCGCATGTCGAGGCTGGCCCTGAGGCCCAGCCCGAGGGCTTTGAGGACGCCGCCGGGCTTGCGGACCCACTCCTGCTTGGGGAGCTCCTTGATGAACTGGCGCTGGGAGCCGGTGACGGCGAAGTGGATGGCCTCGCCGCGCTGGCCGTCCGGTCCGGCGAGCACCGGCGGCACCGGGAGGTTCAGGTCTTCGGCCATCTGCACGTCCGCGAAGGCGCGGTAGACGCTCATCAACTCCGGAACGTTGAAGAAGCGGGCGAAGCGTGCCTTGTACTTGTAGCCGTCGCCCTTGGCATCCGGCTCCAGGGAGGAGACGACCTCCCCGAAGGTCGCCGCCCAGCTGTCGAAGTTCTCCAGGCCCATCCGCGCCAAGAGGTCGGGGGCCAGGTAGCGCTTGAGGACGTAGGCCTCGGTCACGCTGTTCGCGATGGGCGTGCCGGTGGCCAGCGTGCCGACCCTGTTGTGGCCGTTGGTATCGCGCAGGTAGCCCAGCAGCATGTGCAGCTTGGTCGCCTTGCCGGACCCCTGGATGCCGGCGCCGGGGATCGCCGAGATCGTCCGAAGGTTCTTGTACTGGTGCGCCTCGTCGATCATCACGTAGTCGACGCCGGTGTCCTCCAGGCACATGCCGCCGTACTTCGACGACTCGTCGATCTGCTTCTGGAGGCGGGCCTCGGCATTGGCCAGGTTGGTTTCGATGTCCTGGATCGTCTTGTTGCTCATGCCCGCCGCGGCCGCGGCGTCGAGCTGCTCGCGCAGGCTCGCCATCTCGCGGTCGAGGTAGGCCTGCATGGTGTCGGGGCGAAGAGGTGCGATGTTGAAGGCGTCGTGGGTGAGGATCACGGCATCCCAGTCGCCGCCCGCGATCCGGGCCAAAAACTTGGCCCGGCGCTTGTGGTTCAGGTCGCTCGCGCTGATCGCCAGGAGCTTGACCCGTTCGCGGTCGGGATAGATCTCGCGGAACTCGCGGGTGACCTGCTTCAGCATGTGGTTGGGGACCACCAGCATCGGCTTCCTCGCCAAGCCGGTACGGCGCAGCTCCATGGCGCCGGCCACCATCGTCGCCGTCTTGCCCGCGCCGACCACATGGGCCAGCAGGGCGGTGGGCTCCGAGAGGATCCTGCGCACCGCCGCGTTCTGGTGCTTGCGCAGACGGCGCTGCCACGTGGTGCTCATGCCGGGCAGCGTGAGCGGGCTGTCGTCGTACTCGGGGAGCACCAGGCTGTTGAAGGTGCGGTTGTAGATGTCCGCGAGGCGCTCAGCCCTGTCCGGGTCGGCCCAGATCCAGTCGTCGAAGGCCTGGACGATCAGCCGGGCCTTCTCCCGGGCGGCGTCCGTGGCCACCTGGTTTACGTGGATCTTCCCGTCGTCGTCCTTGTAGGTGACCTGGATGGTGGAGTCGGCCTGGCGCAGGATCGCGAGCATCAGCTCCTGCGCGCTGCGCTCGGTGGTCCCCCACTCGGAGCGGGCCAGGTCACCCACGTGTGCTCCGGTGACCTCCCAGGTCGTTCCACCGGCGTGCCGTACCTGTGCTTCCTCGAAGCCGAGGTGGCGCATGAAGTCGGTGTAGTCCTGGACCGGGATCCAGGGGGCTCCGCACTTCGCCTTGATCTCTGCGGGTGTCAGGTCCTCGGGCTGGATCTGCTGGAGCGCGGCGACGTTGCCGATGTAGGAGGGGTCGTCGGCGGCGGCTTGGCGGGCCTGCTCCAGCTTCTCGCGGACGTTGCCGGACAGGTAGCGGTGCCGGGGCTCCCAGAAGCCGGCTTGTGCGGGGTCGCGGAACGCGAGGTGGCTGATCCGGACGGCGGCTTCGTCTTCGGTGACGCCCAGGAGGTTCGCCACGCGGAGCATGTCGAGCCGGCCGCCGTCCCACTCCAGCGCGAGAGCGACCGCGTCCTCCGGGGTCTCGGCTGTCGTGGGCAGCGCCCGCGGCTCCAGGACCCGCGTGTGGAGGACCGCCTGCTCGACGGCGGTGTTGGTGCGCTCATCCCACTCCTCCAGGCCGAACAGCACATCGGCGTCGGGATCGTCGTCGGCGAGCCCGTAGGCGGTGCGGGCCTTCCACTCGTCCGGGACCTTCGCCAGGCCGAGGCGGGCTGCGCGCTCCTTGGCCTCCTTCGGCGTGAAGATGCGGTTCTGACCCGGCTTGGCCAGCGGCGGGCTCTTCTTGCGGTAGGCACGGTAGGCCTCGCGCAGACCGGTCCGCAGCTCGGCGAGTTCCGGTGTCTCCCCCGGTTCGGCAGAGTCGCCCTCCGCCTTGTAGAGGGCGAGGGCGCGGGCCTTGATGCCGATGAGCTGGACCAGGCGATCGCGCTGCTCGGGGTGGACGTCCAGGGGGACGATCCGCCCGTCCTCCACGATCGTGGGGTTGCCGGACTCGTCCAGACCGAGGGCGCCTTCGGCGAGTGCCTGCGTCAGCGTCACCGGGACCGCGTCGGCAGCCGCTCGGGCCGTGGAGGAAGTCGCCGCCAGGCCCGCGGTACGCGCTTCCGCCGCGATCGACTCAGCAGCTTCGGCCAGGCCGGCGGCGGCGTCACGCTCGCCTGCGACGGTCGGCTCCGGCCCGTACTTGCCCAGGCGTGCCCGCAGCTCCCCGACAACGCGGTCGGGGTGGTCCAGGAAGTACGAGTTGACCCGCACCGGCTCCTCGTGGCCGTCGAGGACCAGCTCGCGGGTGCCCAGCCAGCCGTCCGGGCCCTTCTCCTCTCCCGGCATCCGGCGCCGCAGGAAGAGGACGTCGGTGACCACGTCCGTGCCGGCCGCGTCGCGATGGGCCCCCGCCGGGAGACGGACAGCCCCCACGAGATCGCCGAGTTCGTAGAGCCGCTCGCGGGGCGCGGTGTCCTTGCCGTCGAGGGTGAAGCGGCTGGTGATCAGAGTGACGATCCCGCCGGGTCGCGTGGCCACGAGGGACTTGAGGACGAAGTGATCGTGGATCGACAGCGCCAGATCGGCGTTGTGGACCTTGTCGTACCTGCTGTACCGGCCGTAGGGGATGTTCCCGACCACGGCGTCGAAAGCGCCGTCGGCCAGGACCACGTCCTCGAACGGGGCCGTGATGATGTCGGCGTCCGGGTAGAGGTGCCGCGACAGCGCTGCGGTGTTGCCCTCGACCTCCACGCCCGTCATGCGCACCGGCACCGCGGTGTCAGTGGGGGCCAGGCCGATGAAGTTGCCGCTGCCCGAGCCAGGCTCCAGCACCCGGCCGCCGTCGAACCCCAGCCGGCGGACTCCGGCCCACACCGCTGCGACCAGCCCGGCATCGGTGTAGTGAGCATTCAGCAGGTTCCGGCGGGCATCCGCCCACTCCTCATCGGACAGCAGCTCGCGCACCTGTGTACGTACGGGATCGAGCGCCAGCCACCCGACGACGGTCCGGCGGGCCTCCGCGTCCGTTGCGTCCGCGGCCGGCGGGCGCGGGGCAAATACCTGCTTCAAAGCGCCCCACCCCGACCAGCGGGCAAGCGCACCCTGCTCCTCCGGAGTCGCCGCGCGCCCTTCCTCTTCGAGCGTGCGCAGCAGTTTCAGCGCCTCGACGTTGGCGTACGCCCGGTCCCCCAGACGGGGCGGCGCCAGGTCCTGCTGGCCTGCCGGACGAAACCGTGCCGCCGCTACATCTCCCGGTGCTCCGTCCCCTGCTCCTTGGGCAGGAACACCTCCTGGTCGTACACCATCTCCTGCGCCTGCTTCCGCACCGCCCGCCGGACCCCGCTCCGCTCCCCCACCGGGACCTCCAGGAGCAGCTCCTCGGCCAGTTCCCCGATCCGCTCCCCCAGCCGCAGATCCAGGCGTACGAAGAACGCCTGCTGCTCTTCGGGGCTCCCCAGTTCCTCCAGGGCCTGCGGCCGGTACGTCTGCCAGTACTCCCGTGCCAGCCGGCCGTGCCTGCTCAACTGCGGCGTCATCTCGGTTCCCCTCTTCGTCGGTACGGAGCGGCCGTTCTACAGCCTCGTTGGTCACTGGTCCTCCCCGACGGCAGTCCGATCAACGTGCACGCCGCCGCCACGTTGACGGGTGGGCGGACGTGATCAATGCGTATCGAGGCAGCCCTCTGGAAGGACACGGGATGCTGATCGTTTTCCCCAGACAGGCGGAGCACCGTCACCGCTGTGGGTGACCACCACTGCAGGCCGCTTCATCTTTACCTGGTAAAGGTGGGACGCGGAGCCAGCAGGAGACAACGAAGGCCTTGGTCATCTTTACCGGGTAAAGATGACCAAGGCCTTTTGTGGGATCGGCTAGCTCCGGCTGGGGAGGGCAAGGAGTCGATCCAGGACTGAACTGCGCTGCTCGTCGTCCAGGCTCTCGAAGAGCCGCTCCAGGAGAACGAGGCGCTGGTCCTTATCGCCCATCTTCTCGAAGAGAAGATCGGCCAGTTCGTTGCCGTCGTGCCACGGCACTCTGGGGATCTTTCTAATGTCGACCAGGATGGGCTCGCCCGGAAGGGGGGTCTCCTCGACGGCTGTCGAGGTCGGGGTGCCGCCAGCGTCGGAACCCTGCGCCGGGCCGGAGTCATGAGCCCCCCGATCTTGGCTCGGGACGGGCGTCTGTACGGCCGGGGTGGGCGCCTTGGTCTCCTCCGCAGCCGCAGCGGCTGCCCGACCACGCGGTTTGCGCGGCTCCTTGGCAGCCTTCATGGCCTGCTCTGCTTCAGCGTGCTGCGCTTCGGCAGGAAGTCGGCCAATCCGGCGCCCTTCTCGCACCTTCAGCTCGCCGGACTCGACCTTCTCCTGAAGGTCATCGGCGAGGTTGAGGAGTGCAAGCCGCTGGGATACCCAGCCTTCCGTCTTACCCAGCCGTTTGGCCACCGTGCCCTGGCTTCCGTGCACAGCAACCAGCTCTTGAATCGCCTTCGCCTGCTCGACCGGTGGCACGTCGACGCGGTGCACGTTCGCGATCAGGGCTGATTCCAAGAGGTCAGCAGCACTGGCCGCCAAGGCGTCATTGACGTCGATGCGGAGCTCGGCGAGGCCCGCCTCACGGGCAGCGGCAAGGCGTCGGTTTCCGTCGATGACGACGTACTCGGCCTGCCCGATCTCCTCGGCCTGGTCTCCGTGCACGGCCAGGAAGGCGGCCTTCCGTACGACAGCAATCGGCTGAAGCTGCCCTCGCTCACGCAGGGAGGCTGCGGTCTCACCGATCTCGGTGAGTTCGTGGCGCGGGTTGAAGGGGTTGTGCGCCAGTTCGGCGAGGGCCACGGCCGCCGGCGGTCGCCTACCTTCACCGGCCATGATCTGGCTGCGGGTCCGGATGTTGCGGCGCTTGGGCTCCGCGTCCTGTCCTTCGTCATCGACGCTGAATCCGCGGGTGACGCGGGATGCGGGAGTCATACGGCCAGTTCCTTCGCCAGGTCGCGCATCGCCTGGGCGTGCTCGCTGTCAGGTGCGTACTCAAAGAGGGGGATCTCCCCGTCCGATGCTTCTCGGCCTTCCTTCAGGTCACCGATGACCGCAAGGACCGAGGGGGAGGAGCTCTTCTCCCACTGCTTCTTGTTCTCCTTCACCAGCTTGCCCCTGCGGCTGTCGTAGGCGTTGACGACCAGACCGAGGTAGTCGACCTGGATGCGGCCCTTCTTGCAGAGGTCGTCCATCTGGCGCTTGAGGAGCCGGAAGGCTCGGTGGGAGGCCTTGTTCGCCCAGACGGGGGTGATGACTCCGGAGCGGTCTGCGAGTTCCCCCTCCCTGCGGCGGACGTAGTAGAGGGCCGTGTCCATGTTCAGGCCGAGGCTGGGCGGGCCGTCGATGATGATGATGTCGTAATCGGCCTCAAGCGGTTCGAGGGCGCGCTCCAGGGCGGCTTCGCTGAAGGACACCTTCGAGAGGGCGACGTCACGCAGGAAGGCGTCGTCGGACGCAGGCAGCAGGTGGAGGCGTCCACCGAACCGCTCCTGGTCCAGAGCCACGAGGAGCTCGTGGATGTCTCCCTTGGCAGTGCCGTCCATGTGCATGAGCAGGGTCTCGACGTCGTCCTCGTACATGAGGTCTTCGAAGCCCAGCTCGGCTGTCAGGTGGCCTTGGGGGTCGTAGTCGACCAAGAGGACACGCTTACCGTCCTCCGCGAGTGCCTGCGCGACGCCGGACGAGATGAAGGTCTTTCCCACCCCGCCCTTCTGGTTCGCGACTATCACCCGCGTTACCGGCTGAGCGTGGAGTGGAGCAGAAGGCGACGGGTGGTTTTCCAACCACAGGGTCAGGGCCTGGGCGAGTCCCTGCACGTAGGTGACGCCTCGTGATGAGCAAATCTCCTTGAACTCCTCAGGCTCGCCTGCCGACAGGAAGGTGCCCCAGGTCTTGGCGCCGGTCGTGTCGACCTCTGGGACCTCGAGGGCTTGATACCAGGACTTGATCGCGTGCTCGGTGGCGTCCTGGATGTCCATGCCGTGCTCGAAGGCACGGATCTTCAGCAGTCTGCGCAACTGGGGGGTGAGCGAGGTGATTAGTTTCTCTCGCCCGCCTCCTTGGGTGGGGATGACCATGAGACCGAACATTACTAGGTTCACGGCTGGCGTGGACCTGCGACATCAGTCTGAATAACGGCAAATCGAGCGCCAACTCACAGGTATTCACCTTTACCAGGTAAAGATGAGCCCTCGGTTCTGCGGTCGCCGTCGACTGCGTCCGGCAGTCGCGGCGATGGCCAGTCCGGCAGGTGCCGGGCTGGCCATCGCCGGTGGCGCCGGCCAGTTCAAGCTGAGGGGGTCAGGGCCGGGGCCCGGCCTCTTCTTCGTCCTCGTCTTCCGCCGTGCCGTCGTCGCGGGCGTGGGTGGGTTCGGGCTCGTCGCCGTCGGCCGCGCTGGCGGCGTCGCGGGGGAGCTCGCGCCAGGTGACGCGGATGCGCTCCTCAGCGGCCATGAACCCCGCCTCGCGGAAGGCGCGGACGGCCGCTCGGTAGGACAGCGGGGGGTCCTCGCGGTAACACAGGTGGCGCAGCACGACGAGGAGCTGCGCGTCGGACAGCCGCTCGCCGGTGCGCGGGACCGGCACACCCGCCACGGCCGCAACCTGTTCCAGCGTCATGGCCGTGGCGGGTGAGCGTGACGGCTCCGCCATCGCGACGGGCGTATCCGTGACGGAGCCGGTGGCCGTGACGGAATCCGTCACGGGCTGCTCGCCGCGCCCCGTGACACCGTCACGGGAAGCGCCGGGCACCGTGACGGCGGACCGTGACGGATCAGACCCTCCAGGGCTGCTGACCTGCGTGCCAGCAGTCGTCACGGTTCCCGCCCCGACCGTGACGGGCTCGTGACGCGTCACGGTCTCCGGCACGGCAGGCGTGACGGAACTGCCCTGTCCCGACACGGGGGCGAGTGCCGGTGTGACGGATGTGGGCAGGGCGGGCGTGACGGCTGTGGTGGTGAACATGCCCGCAAGGGCATAGTTGGCGCCGTCCGTCAGCCGGTCTCGCTGGATGAGCACCAGGTCGGCGCCGAGCTCGTCGTCGCCGACTCCGACCTTGCGGGCCAGTCGCCAGGACGCCAGTTCCGCCAGCCTGCGGGATCGCTTCCAGGGGTGGTTCGCCGCCCGGGCCCGCAGAACCGCCATGCGCCGCATCGTGATGGCGTTGCGGCGCCGGGCGTCCATGTCGACGCCGGTTGTGTAGATCACGATCCGGCGGGCGAGGAGGCCGATGCCCTCCGCCGACGCGCACATCGCCATCGGGGTGATGGCGTAGACGACGGCCTCCTTCGTTCCGTCCGCGACGACCACCCCAGTGCCGGAGGCGGCGGCGGGCAGCAGCCACAGTCCGAGCCGCACGACCGTGGGCGAGGACTGGCTGAGCAGGGTCAGGCCGACCATGACGAGTGCCAGGACGAGGGTGGCGCCTTCACCCGCGGCCACGACGCCCAGGGCGGTGGCGTCCTGGGGGAACTGCGTCTTCATGTTGGTGAACGTGCCGCAGCCTCCGAGGCCGCCGACCGCCAGCATCGGCAGTGCGGCGGCCCCCAGGATGATCCCCTGGCTGCGGGTGAGGGACTTCTCGTGCTGCATGCTCCGGCTCCTTGGGCTGTTCACGCGGTGGCCGCGATGTCGGCGGCCAGTGCGGCGACATCGGTCAGACGCGCGCGCTGCTGCTCGATCTCGGTGTTGAGGTCGTAGACAAGCGGGGTCGGGCGGTTGAAGGGCGGCGTGTACTCGTCGGCGTGGCAGACGTCCCAGTCTCGAATGTCCAGGCCGGCGTCCTGTGCGACGTCGCTCAGGTGGAGATGGTGGTCGTATCCGGCGACGCTTGGGGAAGAACAGGTCCGGGTCTTCATCGCGTTGTGTCGCCAGTCCATCCCGGTCACCACCCCTGTCCGACGACGGTCAGCTCGGCGAGCGTGCGGCGGGCCTTGCGGCCAGCGGTCGCCGCCGGCGTTGAGGTGGCGGACGAGCTGGTGGAACGTGGTGAGGTCCTCGGGCTCGAAACCCTTCTTGTTGTCCGCGTCCTCGATGTCGTCGATGATCCCGGCGTTCGGTCGGGGCACCGCCCGTGTCATGCTGAGCTGCATCAGGTCCTCCGATTCAGGTCCTGGACATGCCCCGGGGGCGCAATCCCCGGGGCTGTCGTCGTTCGGGCTGTTTGTACGAGCAGCCGCGGCCCCGTCCATCCCGATCGCTCGGGGATGGACGGGGCCGCGGTCCTTCGTGCGGGGGTTGGTCAGCTTGCGCGGCGGTCGGGGTGCAGCGTCTGGAGCGGCACCGGCGGCGCTCCCAGCGGCGCGGCACCGGCAGGCAGCTGCGCGCGGCGGGTGTCGGCGTCGCGGACCGCGGACTCGGTCGCCGCCCACTGTTCCTTGCGCCGCAGCCACAGGGGCCGGTCGTTGCTGCGCTCGTCATCCGCCGGCGCCTGCTTCTGCGCGGCGATCTGGCTGACGGCCGGGGCGACGGTGACCTTCGGCCTGCGCCGCACGGCGGTCTTGCGGCGGTGGCCCGTCTCCGCGCGACCGTCCTCCAGGCGCTTCTGCCACTCGCGGACCGTGACGTTGGCTGTGACCAGCCGGTTGCTGCCCAGGCGGCAGCGGACGGCGGCGTCCTTGCCGGCGCGGCCGGTGTCGTGCGGCACGACCTTGGTCGTCTTGGTCCCGAGGCCGGTGATCGGCACCCACGTCTCGCAGTCGGGGCAGACCAGCGAGGCACAGCTGGGGCGCAGGTCGTACTGGTGAGGCTTGAGGGTGGAGAGGGCCAGCGCTGGGCGGCCGCTGACGGTGCGTGAGCGGGTCCGGCTCTGGCGGGGGCGGGCGGTGCGCTCAAGGGCGGAAGCAGTCATCTGGACTCCTCATACAGGGAGCGGCAGGGGCACGGTCGCGATGCTCTCTCCGCCCTCCAGGCCGCCACGAGGTCGGCGTCTCGTAGGACAGACAGCGCACAGCGCTGCGACGTGCACGTAGTGGTCGCGGCTGTCAGGCTCCGGGGGAGTTCGATGGTGCTCTCGCGCCCTCAGTGCCTGAGGACTACCCCGTCCGCCCCGCGGGGCGGACGACTACTGCGGTGGTGCGGTGCTACGTCTTCGCCGGTCGCGCCTGGCAGGCGGACCAAGCTGTATCGACGTGGATAACCTAATCAGTACACTCAGTATCGTGTCAACTAGGTTGGGTAGGCTATCTATCCGAGCGAGGTGGCTCTACGATGTGGCTCATGACGGACGAGGCCATGCAGCCCTTTGAGCGCATCGCACAGGACGTGCGCGAACAGATTCGACTCGGGCAACTCAAGGCCAGCGACAAACTGCCGAGCACCAGGGAGTTGGCGAGCAAGTATGCCGTCGCGCCCGGCACGGTACAGCGTGCCTTCGCGGAGCTTCGACGAGACGGGGTCATCTACTCCCACACGGGCCGCGGGAGCTTCGTTCGCGAAAACGCCCTGGCTGCCCTTGCCGACCCAACTGCGCAGGCCATCAGGCGCCTCGAAGAGCAGGTCGCCGATCTGACCGCGCGACTCGAACGTGTCGAGCAGAACCAGAGCAGCGCGTCGACACGTCCCTGAGCCCGACCATGACGCCGCACCACCTCGTTCTCCTGTAGCGCAACCACGGCGTCCCCCGTTCGTCATTGGCATGCACTTCGACGGAGAACAGCTTCCGGGTCTCGGGCGTCTCGGCTAGATGTCCCGGCGTGGAAGGGGTGTCGCAATAGCGTCGCGGCATGGCTCTTCTTCCCTGGCAACAGACCGTCATAGGGGTATGCAGTGATCGCAGTTGAGCAGTGGACAAGCGAGGAGGCACTGCTGTTGCGATCGGTCACGCACGCGTCGGTGCGGGGGTTCGCCGATCGCCTCGGGATCAGCCCGCGAACGGTTTCGCACTGGCAGAAAAAGAGGGCCAGCGTGTGCCGTCCGCAGATGGCACAGATCCTCGATACAGCGCTCAACCAGTGCGCCCCGCGGAACAGGAGGCGTTCCGCCTGCGCCTCGCGGCCCTCCACAGCACCGCCGCGTCCATAGGCGCCGATGCTCCGCAGCCGACTTCTTGCACCGTCGTCTCCCACAAGTTCCTGCCGACCTACGTGGGAGAGCAGATCGACACGCTGTACGCCGGCGGTGCTCCCGCACCGTCTGGGCCGGGAGCTTAGAGCGACGGAGGCCGGACGCCGTTCGGCACAGTCGTCAGTGGCCCACGACTACGGGTGCGGCGTTGCCGTCGTGCACCTGGAAGAGCATCACCGCGCCGAATCGCGACCGATCTGGCCGTGTGACGATACCGCACCTATCTGCAGGAACCTCCCTGGGCGGCCAAGCAGATCACGCAGCTCACCACTGGGTTGAGCGGCGGGATCGACAGCGAACTGTCCGGCGTTCGGCCGCAGAGGTAGCACTACGGGCCGCGGAGGTGGCGCAGAAGAGCGGCACCTGAGGATCTCACGGGCCGTCAGGGCATGAGCCAATTGGGTGAAGTGGGCCGCCACACGGTGAAGGTGCAGCTTTTCGCCTCTCTTTCCATGTACCTTTTTACATGTCCCCCCGCAATGGAGGTGAAATGACTCACGACCCGATCTCCGGAGTCGAGATGCTGCTGGCTGAGCCGAAGTTGCCGCCGGTCATGGTTCGCGTTCGCTTGCGCCGCGCAGCCGGCCTGACGCAGTCACAGGTGGCCGACGCGCTCGGTGTGCGCTATCAGCAGGTGCTCCGCTGGGAGCAGGGCGCCGCGGAGCCGCGCGGAAAGCGCCGGACCGCCTACAGCCTGTTGCTCCAGCAGCTCGCGGCTCGACACCCCGAGGCAAGTTCTTTGCCGCAGGGGGCCTAAACGCCAGCGGCCTGGGGTTTCCCATCCCCAGGCCACCGACCGCCCACTCTGACTCGTCTCGCCAGACCTGAGTGGGTTCTCTACCAAAGCTGTGGGCACGTCGCCCGGTTCCCGCCGGGCAGACCCACGCGCCGTGTCTACTCTACAAAGCTCCGTCAAGGGTTCGGTAGATAAGTCGCGGTCCGCGTGGGTGGTCATTGCCACACAGCGGACAAGGACCGCAAGTTGGATCGCACGAACCCCGTTCGCACGGTCGCGCCCGTCGAAGCTCGGTGGTGGCGGAATGAGCGCTGAACACATGGGGATGGTCTTCAAGGCGGAAGGACTCGACGGCTCCGAGAAGCTGCTCCTCCTCGCCTACACGAACTACACCGACCCGTACGGCTACTGCTGGCCCAGCGAGGAGCGTCTCGTCGACGACTGCGGCACCTCGCCCAGCACTGTCCGCCGGGCGAAGAAGAACCTCAAGGGGAAGAAACTCGTCAAGTCGGTCCGCCGCGTCAGCAAGAAGACGGGCGACCCCATCTCGAACCTGACGCGGGTGAACCTGCCGCTCTTGGCCTCGATGGCGCGCAAGAAGAATACCTACGACGACAACTTGATCAACGCCATCACCTTCGATGACGACACACAGGGAGACCCTGAGGCCTCACTTACCGGCACCCCTGACGACCCCGGGACGCCCGCTGACCTGCTGTCCGGTCAATCTGATCTGAGGGACGAAAGTGACCCTGACCTGCTGAAAGGTCAGATTGACCTGAGCCTCAGGTCAGATCGACCGGAGCCTCAGGTCAAGATGACCTCTGGGTCAGGTCAATCTGACCTGCATATCCCTTACTCATCCCGTAGGGATCCTTCTCTCTCCGGCGACACTCCTGTCACGGCGAGCTCTGAGCCCTGTGGGGCCCCCGGTTCCGAGAGAGAGAACCCTGCTTCGCCGAACGACATCGCCGCTGCTGTGGGAGCAGCGGCAGCCGCAGCTGGCATGGCTCTTCCTGGCCAGCGGTCTCAGTCTCAGGAGGAGCAGGACGCTGGGATGGTGGTCAAGCGCTACCTGGCGGAAGCAGGCAAGCCTGTCACCAACTGGATCCGGGGCAAGATCAAGAAGCAAGCCCGAGAGCTGCTGGCAGCAGGCAAGCCCGTTGAGTGGGTTGCGGAACGCGCTGCTGAGTGCGCTCAGTCAGGTTGGGTAGATCTGATCAAGCACGCGGAGCACATTGATCAGAAGCAGCCCAAGGCCGCCACGGCGCCCTCGAAACCCAGCACGCTCGTGGACTGGTGCGGTAAGTGCAACAGGGGCCGTAGGCCAAACTCCGCTGCTGAACGCTTCGTGGAGCTCGCTGACGGTCGAGACATCCCGTGCACCGAGTGCCACCCGAAGCACGTCCGCGCCACAGCCTGATTCGAAACCAGAGGCGGCGGCCGTTCCCGCGAAGAAGCCGGCCGCCGCTGTGAACCACCTTGAACAGGAGATCCACCATGAGCGTACCCACTCAGGCTGCGGCCCAGCGCAATGACCGAGACCAGGTACCCGAAACCTTCCGACCGGAGCGCCTTCCTCCCCAGGACGTAGAAGCTGAGCAGTGCGTCCTGGGCGGCATGCTGCTCTCGAAGGACGCTATCGCCGATGTGATCCAGGTCCTCAAACCGCGTGACTTCTATCGGCCGTCCCACGAAACGATCTATCGTGCGATTCTGGACCTCTACGCCAAAGGTGAGCCCGCCGACCCGATTACGACTGGTGCGGAGCTGACCAAGCGTGGTGAGATCGAAAAGGTTGGAGGGGCTTCCTACCTCCACACTCTCGTGCAGTCGGTGCCGACAGCAGCGAACGCCGAGTACTACGCGGAGATCGTCCACGAGCGCGCCGTCCTGCGACGCCTGGTGACTGCCGGAACCAAGATCACGGCCATGGGCTATGCGGCTGAGGGGGAGCTCGACGACATCGTCAACGCAGCTCAGGCCGAGGTCTACGGCGTGGACGAAGAACGTGGCACCAGCGCCACCGAGAGCGTTGGGGACGGAATCGGTGACACACTCGACATTCTCGAATCAATCAGCAAGAACACGGGCGAGCTGACAGGAACTCCGACTGGCTTCCTGGACCTGGACAGCCTGACCAACGGTCTCCAGCCCGGCCAGATGATCGTGATCGCTGCGCGCCCGGCGATGGGCAAGTCCACCCTCGCTCTCGACTTTGCTCGTGCCTGCTCCATCAAGGCAGGTACCCCGTCCGTGTTCTTCTCGCTCGAAATGAGCAAGGAAGAGCTCCACATGCGGACCCTCTCTGCTGAGGCAAAGGTCGCGCTCCACCACATGCGCAGCGGCACCCTGACCGATGACGACTGGACGCGGTTGGCTCGCCGGGTGCCGGATATCACAGCAGCTCCGCTGTTCCTGAACACCGAACCGAACCTCACTCTCATGGACATCCGGGCCGAGTCCCGTCGGCTCAAGCAGCGCCATCCGTCGCTCGGTCTGATCGTCGTGGACTATCTCCAGCTCATGCAGAGCGGTGCCAGTCGACGCGAAAGCCGCCAGCAGGAAGTGTCGGACCTCTCCAGGAACCTCAAGCTCCTTGCCAAGGAGCTGGACGTACCGATCGTGGCCTTGTCTCAGCTCAACCGCGGGCCCGAGCAGCGCGAGGACAAGCGGCCTAAAGTCTCCGACCTGCGGGAGTCCGGAGCTATCGAGCAGGACGCGGATATGGTCATCCTGCTGCACCGCGAAGACGCGTACGAGAAGGAGTCCCCCCGTGCTGGGGAGGCCGAACTCATCGTCGCCAAGCACCGCAACGGCCCGACTGCCACCATTAGCGTGGCCTTCCAGGGGCACTACTCGCGCTTCGTGGACATGGCGCAGACCTGATCCCCCTTCCTGTCGCCGTGGGCTCGGTCAGGAGATCTCCTGACCGAGCCCACATGTGCGTGAGCTATGTCGCGGCCACAGTCGACTCGGAGGCCTGCCAGGAGGCAGACTCGACGAGCGATGACCGCACAGCCGATACATCAGCACGAGCCTGAGCGGGTGCCGCGCAACGCGGAGGGGATCGCGGCGCCCTGTCCGGTGCTGGCCAGCACCGCGTCGGCCCGCGCGTCTGCCGGGGAGCACGGCGTCGCCGCGGCGGCCGCAGCAGCGCCGCCTCCTGCTCGGGGCCGAGGGTGAGCTCGGGATCGCCGAGTGCGTGATCAGCCGCGACGAGGATTCGCCGCAGATCGTCATCACGCACATCCTGCTGTTCTGAACGGGCCCGGCCTTCGTGCCGGGCCCGTTCGTCGCCACGCGGCAGCGTCTTCCGGCGGCCTGGTCGAGCCGCCGCCTGCGCGAGTAGTCCGTCTGGGTGACTTGGCGGGGTTGGACTGGCCCCGATGTCCCTTGTTGCCGTAATGTTTTTGGTGTCGGAGGGTGGTCGGTACCCACCCCACCGGCGGACGACGACCCGTCAGTATCAAGGAGACTCCATGGCCTTCACCGGCGACGACAGCCCTGTCACTGCCTCACTCGACCTGATTGCTGCGCATGTCGAGAGCATCTGGAGTGGCTGTCTGACAGATGGACCGACACACCTGCTCTTCCAGATCGCGGCCAACGGCGAGGCCTCCGGCTTGCGTCCGGTGCGGCGCCTTGGGCGCGGCTACGTCCGGGTGGAGCACTGCCTCGACTTTGACCTCGAAGGCTGGATGCAGGACCCCAGGTTGCCTTGGGACGAGCTGGGAGCGGAGCTGGACAAGCTGGTCGGTCAGTTGCCCCGGCACCCGGCACTTGCCCGGGAGTCGGGGGGGTGGTGGCGGCTGTCCCTCTCCCCGGTGGGAGTCAGCGCCGAGTGGGACGTCGCGCACGACTACGAGGCGCACATGGTGGTCGAGACCCCCGGGGGCGGAGTGCGCGACGCCGCGCGCGGTGAGGAGATCCTGCGCGGCCACCTGGAGGCTGTCCGAGTCGGCCGCAGGGTTGAAGATGTCCTCGCTGAGCACGAGGGCCACGAACTCCGGATCGGTGACGGCCGGGGCGGCGAGATGCGCGTTCTCGATGGGGACACGGATCCGGAGGAGTGTGCCGACTGCCTGGTCGAGTGCCTTACGTGCCAGACAGACCCGTCCGCCCAGTGGGAACGTGGTGGGAACCTCCTCGCCGTCGGCAACCCGCTGCGCGAGGTGGATCACGTGGTGGAAGCGGTCGTTGCTCTGCTCCACTACGCCGATGGCTGGCACCATGCGTCCGACGTTCTGGAGCGGGCCCTTACTCTGCTGAACGAGTGGCAGCGGGACGTCACCTTTGGGGTGCCGGAGCCGCAGCCGTTGGAGGACGTGGATCTGCGCGCGCTCGACACCGTCGCCGGAGCGGTTGCAGCCCACTTCGCTGCTGCCGCCCGGTTCCGCCTGGCCGCCTGGCAGGTCGCCGACATGGCGGAGGGCACCTTCCGCCGTACCGTCGAGGGGCGGCGCTTCGCCACCGTTCGGGCCTGGCGCACTGCCACAGCGCAGCCCGCGTGAGACACAGACGCACACACCAGCAGCGCCCCGGGCGAAGACCCGGGGCGCTGCTATGCGTCGTGCACAGGCGGGGGCGGACGCGGGCGTCCCGAAAACGCTGTCGGGGGCCAGCGGTCCGACTCCGCAAGGAGACGGCGGTACCCACTGGCCCCCACCCGTCAGCAACTCCCGAAAGAGAGCGACATGTACGGCAGTCTATCCACATCACCAGCCCTTCCCCCGGCCGTGCGCGGCCCCGTACGAGCATGGAGTGCGCGATGATCCCGCGCGGCCGACCCGCCCTGACCGAAGCCGACATCGCCGCGCTGCGGAAGAAGACGCTCAAGACCTGGCAGCGCACCGAGGGCGATGCGCTGCGGGCCCGGGTGCCGCTGGTCAACCCGGGCGGACGCCCCCGCCTCTACGACGAAGAGCAGGTCCACGCTCACCTCTGCGGCGCCCCGTGGCCGCCCGGAACCGACGCCGTAGCGACGGGCGATGGGGCGGACGGTGTCCCTTCGTGGCCGGCCGCGGTACCGCCGGGCGAGGAGCACCCGGACGACCTGCTCACCGACCGCGAGGCTGCGGCGGTTCTGGGTACGAAGGCCTCCACCGTCCGAGACTACGGCGCCGACGGCTACCTTCCAGTCGTCCAGCGGTACGGCCGCACCTGGTACCGGCGCGCCGCAGTCACCGCTCGCCGCGACGCCGACGATCAGCGCCACCACCCGGAGCTGACCGGGGCTGGCCGCCCGCGGGGCGCCACGGACCGTGCGCCGCGCCGCAGCCCCGACGCTCGCGTCGCGGAGACGGCCGACGCCCTTGCGCTCGCCGCAGCGGGGGAGAGGGCGCCGGTCACCACGGCGGAGATCGCCGCGAGCTACGGAGTCGGTGAACGCACCGCCCAGCGTCTCCTGCGCGAAGCCCGCGAGCAGACCGTCGGGTCCTGAGGCCGCCCGGTCGGCAGGCAGGATTTCACGCGCTGTCCGTTCTCCGTGAAGGTGGCGAACGGCTTGTCCGACGTGGCGAACAGGCTGGGACTGAGCCGCCATCATTGAGAACAGCTCAGGAAGGACGACGTAGACCAGGACGGTCGTGCCGTCGCCGCCTTCAATGGGGGAGACGCGGAGGGCAGCATGGGCGAAGAGATGGTCACGTACTGGGAATGGACGGTGAGGTACGACACCGAGTTGGTGTATGCCGGCACGTCGGAGTCCAGGGGCGTCGCGCGGGACTTCCTGCCAGAGGCGTTGCTACCCGGACTTCTGGAGGACCTGTGTCGTCACCACCCCCACCTCCACGGACGCGACCCTCACGACTGGTCGGCATTGGAGTTGAGTAAGGCGCAGTTCCGACAGCGCCAGGCGGAACTCCTGCGCGATATGGTCGACGCTTCGCCGCCAGGCCCTACGGTGCCGCGCACCGCGGTGGTGGGGCTCCTGCTGGGGATCTGCCTCCTGGTTCTGGCCGGGACCCTGCCGAGCGGCCCCGTGTTCACCTGGCTGCTGTCCACAGCGGGCGTCTTGTCCTGGATCACCGGCGGGGCCTCCCTGATCATGTCGGGCGCGTTTCGCTCCCCCACAGGCGGAGGCAGCGGGCAGCACCGGGGAGAACGATGTCCGCCTCGTCAGCAGGACTGCTAAACCCCTTGCAGGATCGCCATGTTGAGCGAACCGTTCGCCACCTCCACTGAGACCGGACACGCGCCGCGCCGCGTGAAATCCTGCCCGAGTGGCCGTTGTTGCCGTAAAGTTTTTCTTGTCGGGAAGTGGTCGGTACCCACCCCCGGCGCCCGTCAGGAACTCTCTGGAAGGACCCCCGCCATGCGCGATGCCCACGACCGCGACCGGGACAACGAGCGCGTCATCCCCATCTTCCCCAAGCCGCGCCAGGCCCCCGACAACCGCCCCGACAACCGCCCCGCCAAGCCGCTCCCCATCCAGCGCGACCGCCGCGCCCAGTAGGCCGCGCAAGCGCAAGGGCGGGCCGACCCAGCCAGGGTCGGCCCGCCCTTCGTTGCTGCGTCAGCCCCTGTGCGGCACAAGGCCACTCGGGGCTGGCCTCCTCGGCCAGAAGGCTCCGTCAGGTGAGGCTGGGGGATGGGCTCGCCTTCTGTTGCGCCTCCCGCAACTGGGTGCGGCACGCCTGGCACAGGGAATTCGCCCCGACGCCGTAGCGGCAGCAGGGCTGGCGGCACTTTGCGCACGGCCCGATCTGCGAGGGGGCGCAGTTCAGTGCCGGCGGTCTCGTGGAAGGCTGGGGCGTAGTCATGACCGGGAGGCCTTTCGAGGTGCGGTGGTCGGAACGTTTCTCCGCCGGGTGTTGGCAGGTGTCTCTTTGCTGGTGGTGGCGAGAGTGGCGGGCTTGAGGGCGCCGGGGCCGTAGCGGGCTCGGGCGCGGTCGGTGACGGCTTCGATGGCGAGGGCTTTGTCGTCGGTGGGGTCCAGGGTGAGCTGCTCGGTGGCGTGTGCTGCGGGGCGGAGATCTTGTCCGCGCAGGCTGATGGCCCGGACGCGCGCCCGTTGGAGACCGAGCAGCTCGTAGAGGTCGTACGCGGTGGCTGCGAGCGGGCGGGTATGGGCGGTGGGTTCGCTCAGCGTACGGCTGCGGGTGCTGCTGGTCCGGTCCGCGTAGCGGATGGTCAGGGTGATGTTCCCGGTGACTTGCCGCTCGTCGCGCAGCCGGCCGCCGAGCTCCTCGGCGAGGCCCAGGAGGGCACCGCGGTGTGCGGACGCATCGAGCACGTCGTGGTCGAAGATCCGCTCGGTGCTCACTGACTTCGCGATCGGCTGGTGCTGGACGGTGCGTGGGTCCAGCCCGTTGGCGTGGGCGTGAAGTGCCCGGCCGGTAGCCGCGCCGAAGAGGCGGACGAGGGTGGGGAGGGGGGCGTCGGCGAGGTCGCCGATCGTGTGGAGGCCGTACGACTGGAGCTTCGTCGCGGTCGCGGGACCTACCTGGTGCAGCGTCGCGACGGACCGCGGTCGCAGCCACGTCTTCACCTCGCCGGCCTCGATCACGGTCGTGGCCCCGGGTGGTGTTGCGGCGGCTGCCATGGTGGCGAGCATCCGGTTGGGAGCGATCGCGCAGGTGGTCTGTACGCCGTGCAGGGCCAGCGTGCGCAGGCGCAGCAGGGCGGCAAGTCCTTCAGGGTCGCGCTGCCAGTAGCGCAGGGCGCCGGTGATGTCGAGGTGGGCCGAGTTCGGGGGGATCGCCTGCACCCGGGGGGTGATGTCCTCGGCGAGGGCAAGGAGCTGCTCGTACAGCTCGGGGTCGGCGCCGTCGGTGTGGAAGTGGGCGTGGAGGATGCGTCGTTCGTTCATGGCTCTCACCCCGGGCTTCCGGGGCTGGTGTAGCCGAGGGTACTGAGGTCGGCGGAGCGGGTGCCGGCGGGCTGGAGGTCGGCGTAGGGATGCAGGCGCGCTCCGGTGGTGCCGTTGGCCAGGGTCCGCTGCCGGTCCGGTGTTTGGGCAGGGGTGGGGGCGAGGTGGTCTTGGCCGAGGAGCTGGAGGGCGGCTTCGGGGCCGTGGTCGCGGCGGACGGCGGCGAGTTCTTCGAGGTTCCAGGCCATCTGTCCGACCACGGTGCGGCGGGGGCCGCGGGCCTCCACAGTGCCGCGCACGAGGAGGAGGCCCGAGTGGAAGACCGTGTGGGCGACCGCGTCGTGGCTGTCTTCGAAGAACGCGAGGTCGACGAGGCCGGAGCCGTCTTCGAGGGTGACGAAGATGACGCGCTTGCCCGAGGGGATCGGAGGGGTCTGCGTGGAGGCGCGCACCCCGGCGACGAGGACCTTCTGTCCGGGGTGCATGTTCTTGAGGTGGGCGGCGTCGGTGGCGCCGATCTCGCGGAGCAGCCGGTGGTGGTGGGTCATCAGGTGCTGGGAGACGTCGATCTTCAGGACGTCGATCTCGGCGCTGAGGGCCTCGCGACTGGTCATTTCCGGCAGTCCGGAGGGTTCGGCGGTCAGGAGTTCGCCGCCGAGAGGGAGCTGGCCGTCGGCGGGGCGGGCGCGGGTGTGGGCATGGAGCTCGGCGGCCTGGAGGAGGAGGTCGCGTCGGGTCAGCGGGCCGCGCAGCGAATCGAGAGCGCCGATCTGGATGAGGCGTTCGGCGATGGGCAGTGCAGGGCGGGCGCGCTGCCAGAAGTCCTGCAGGCTGTTGTAGGGCTGGCCGCCTGCGATGCGGGTGACCTGGTCCTCGCTGATGCCCTTCACCGAGGACAGGGACAGCCGCACCCCCCACACGCCGCCGTCCGTCTGCTCGATGCGGTGCTCGGCGGCGGAGCGGTTGATGTCGACGGGCAGGATGGGCACGTCGTGACGGCGGGCGTCGGAGACGATCACGCGCGGCGGCCACATACCCGGGTCGTGCTCCAGCAGCCCGGCATAGAGGGCGGCGGGGTGGTGGGCCTTGAGCCACGCGCTCTGAAGAGCGGGCACGGCGAAGGCCACGGCGTGGGCGCGGCAGAACCCGTACGCGCCGAACCCCCGGATGACCTCCCACACCTCGTCCAGTACGGCGGGGGTGTAGCCGCGGGCGCCGGCTTCGCGCCGGAACCAGGCCTCCACCGCGGGGAGGCGGTCGTTGTCGGCGAGGGCACGGCGGGCGATCTCGGCCAGGGCGCGGTCGCAGCCGGTCAGGACGGCGAACATGTCGATGATCTGCTCGTGCCAGATCGTCACCCCGTACGTCGAGGCCAGCACCGGCACGAGGTCGGGGTGCGGGTAGCGGGGGGCGGCGCCGTGGCGGGCGGCGATGTAGAGCGCGGGCATGCCGCCCTTGACCGGGCCGGGACGGAAGAGGCTGATGTCGGCGATGATGTCCTGGACGTCGCGGGGCTGGAGCCGGCCCACCAGGTCTTGCTGGCCGGGGGATTCGAGCTGGAACATGCCGACCGTGTCGGAGCGCCGGATCAGCTCGAAGGCGCCCGGATCGCCGAGGGGGACGTGGTCGGGGTTGTCGAGGTCGATCCGCCGGCCGGAGGTCCGCTGGATCTCCTTGACGGCGTGCGCCATCGCGGACTGCATCCGCACCCCGAGCACGTCGAGCTTGAGCAGGCCGAGGTCTTCGACGTCCTCCTTGTCGGCCTGCACCATCGGGTACTGCCCGCCCGGGGTCGGCTGCACCGGCAGCCGGTCCAGCAAGGTGGCGTTGGAGAGGATTACCCCGCACGGGTGCATGGCGATCCCGCGGGGCAGCTTGTCGAGGCCTTCGGCCAGCTCCCACAGCGGCCCGAACGTCTCCGCCTCGGAGGCCAGCTGCTTCAGCTCGGGCAGGGTGGCCAGAGCGTCGCGGATGTCGCACGCGCGGATGTGCGGGAAGGCCTTCGCCACCCGGTCGATCACCTGCGGGGCGATGCCCAGGGCGAGACCGGCATCGCGCAGGGCGTGCCGGGCGCGGTAGGTTTCCGGCATCCCCGTCACCGCCACCCGCTCGGTTCCGAACCGTTCGATGATCCGGTCGTAGACCTCCAGCCGGCGCGCGGACTCCACGTCCACGTCGATGTCGGGCAGCGACCGCCTGCGCACCGACAGGAACCGCTCGAAGAGCAGGTCGTGGTCGAGCGGGTTCGCCGTCGCCACGAACAGCGCGTGGTTGACCATCGACCCGGCCCCCGACCCGCGGGCCGCCACCCGGATTCCCATTGCGCGGACGTCGGCGACGACCTGGGCGACCGCGAGGAAGTACGCCTCGTACTCCAGCTCCCCGATCACCGACAGCTCGTACTCCAGCTGCTCCACCGCCCGCCGGTCGGTGTCCAGGCCGCGCGCGAACATGCCCGCCTCGCAGCGCTGCCGCAGCAGTCGCATCGCCCCGCCCGGACCCCGCTCGGCACCGACGACCTCCGGCTCGGGGAAATGCGGACGCCCCAGCCCCAGGTCCCCCAGCGGGTCGACGACGCATTCCTCACCGGTCCGGATGGTCTCGGCAAGCAGCGCAGCAGCCCGGCCGCTACCGGTGCCGGCTGCTTGCGCGATCCGTTCCGCGGCAGCGGCCATTTCCGCAGGCCCGGTCAGCCACCGCTGCCCGCAGTCCAGGCGCCACCGGTCGATCGGCCGCAGCAGCCGCGCCGCGTCCAGCACATCGGCGATCCGGTGCTGGCCCGGGTCGGCGTACCGGACCGCGTTGGTCAGCACTGCCCGCACGCCGACCTGGTCGGCCAGGCCCACGGTGCGCGCGGCCAGCCGGAGCGAACCCGGCCCGGTTCCCGGCGTGCCCCAGAACACCGTCTCCAGCCGCAGGTTCTCGCCCACGACCTCCCGCCACGGCGCGAGCAGCTTCTCGGCGACGTCGGGCCGCCCCGCAGACAGGGCGCGCACCGGCTCCGAGACCGGCCCCAGCAGCACGACCAGCCCTTCGTCGGCGTACGTGCCGAGAAGCTCCCAGGACACCACCGGCAGGCCGCCGCCGGCGCCCGCGTGTGCGGCCGACACCAATCGGCACAGCCGCCCCCAGCCGGCGGCATCCCGCGCGAGGAGCGTGACGCGCAGCGGCGGCTCCACCACGTGCGCACCCCCTCGCACCGGAGTGCGCGGGCGGGGCGCGGAGCCGGGCTGGGCAGGTGCCTGGGGAGCGACGGCGACGTCGACACCGAAGACAGGACGGACCCCGGCGTTCACGGCGGCCTTCGCGAAGCGCACGGAGCCGGTGACGGTGTCGCGGTCGGTCAGAGCGAGCGTCCCGATCCCACGCTCGGCGGCGCGCCGGACCAGTTCGGACGGGTGGGAGGCGCCGTAGCGGGCGGAATAGCCGCTGGCCACGTGCAGATGCACCCCACAGCCCATGGCACACCTCCCGCGAGCGCATAGTTTCAGCCGTTATGGCTTGATTCCCTCCCTCCAAAGTATCGAACGGAAATCGAACACGGCGAATCGGTTGCTCCGTCATAGGGATGCGATCACTGGGAAGACGCCCTGAGCTGGAAGAAGCGGGGGCAGTCGGAGGAGGTGGCTGAAGATGGCTCGTCCCGTTTGGGCCGGAAACCTGTCATTTGGCCTGGTCAGCCTGCCGGTCGGCCTCTATACGGCCACCGACAGCCACACGATCCACTTCCATCAGCTCCAGCGCGGTACCTCCGACCGGATTCGAAACCGGCGCGTGAACGAGCGCACCGGAAAGGAGGTCGAGCTGTCGGACATCGTCAAGGGTTACGACACCGGCGGCGAGTACGTCCTGGTCGAGCCGAAGGAGCTGGACGAGATCGCCCCCGGTCGCTCGCGGGTGCTGGAGATCAGCGGGTTCGTCGACCTGGACGAGGTCGAGCCCATCTTCTTCGACAAGACCTACTACCTCGGCCCCCGGGGCAAGGAGTACGAGAAGGTCTACAGCCTCCTGGAACAGGCCCTCGCCAAAACCGGCAAGGCTGGCATCGCGACGTTCGTGATGCGCCAGCACGAGTACCTCGTCGCAGTGAAGGCCGAAGACGGCCTGCTGACCCTGCACACCCTCCACTGGGCCGACGAGATCCGAAACCCCAAGAACGAGATCGACAGCCTGCCGGGGAAGGCCAAGGGCACGGCCAAGGAAGTGCAGATGGCCGAGCAACTCATCGAGGCCATGGCGATGAAGTGGGACCCCGAGCGGTTCCACGACACCTTCCAGGAAAAGGTCGCCGCCCTCATCCAGGCCAAGCAGGCCGGCGAGACGGTCGAGAAGGCCGAGCCGGCCGCAGCACCCACCGGCGCCGTCGACCTGATGGAGGCCCTGCGCGCCAGTGTGGAGCGCGCCCGCAGCCCGAAATCCACCGGCGACAAGGCCACCACCTCCGCCGAGGCCGCCCCCAAGAAGGCGCCCGCGAAGAAGCGCGTCCGCTCTGGGCCCAAGGAAGACCTCGACGGCCTGTCGAAGGCCGACCTGTACAAGAAAGCGGCCGCCGCGAACGTCCCGGGGCGCTCACAGATGACCCGCGACGACCTCATGAAGGCGCTTTCCTCGACCCGGTCCTGAACGCGAACAGCAGCCCACCAAGCGCTGAGTGGGGCGCCCGGCGGGATCTCCTTCCCCGCCGGGCGTCACGCGTGCTCGGGTGTCGGCCAGAGAGGGCTACGCCGTTTCGGGGGCGGTGGTGGGCTGCTGGTCGGCGGCGCTGATCTCTGCGCCGTCGCCGACGTCGCAGGCGCCCAGCTGGACGAGTTGCTGTTGCTGGTCGGCGGTGAGACGCCCTTGGCGCAGTGCGGTGCGCTGCCGGTAGAGCCAGGCGTCCAGCCTCACGCCGCCTTCGGTGTGCCCCTGGGGAACCTTCAGGTGGCCGTGCTGGGCGGCGTAGGCGGTCGCTGCGCGGATTCCGCGTTCCCATCCTGCGGCGGCGCGGGAGGCATGGGCGGCCCTGACGGTCGCGGGGTCGGGGCGGTGGCGCTTGGGGTTCCAGTCGATGCCGAGCTTGTCGAGAACCTCGGCGATGTCGGCGGGTAGGTCGCCAGTGCGGCGTAGTGAGCGCTGCCGGGCGAGCCAGTTGCCCAACTTCACGCCGTCGTGCTCGGTGCCGCTAGTCGCGTTGAGGTGGCCGTGTTCGGCGTGGAAGGAAATGGCTGCGGCCAGGGCACGCGCCCGCTGCTTTTCTGCTGCCGGCACACCTACCCAGCAGAACCCGGCGGCATCGAGGGCCGCGATCCGTTCGGCGGGCAACTGGGCGCGCGTGGCGCGCATCTTGCTCACCCACATGCCCAGCTTTACCCCGTCGGCGGTGACGTGCCGCTGGGGGACGTCGGTGTGGCCGTGCTCGGCCCGGTACGCGGCGAGTGCGTCCAGGTGGCGCTGCATCGCGTGGTCGGCGTAGTCCCAGAACATGCCAATGCGTTCCAGAGCGGCAGCGCGCTCTTCGGATAGGACGCCGGCCCGCCGGGCGGAACGCTGCTTGATCAGCCACGCCCCCAGCGGGTTGCGCTTGCCGTCGGCGAACTCGGTAACCCGCAGGTGGCCGTGCTTGCGGTACCAGGCGGCAGCCTGCTCATAGGCTGCCTGCCAGCGTGCCTCGGACGGATCCCAGACGATTCCCAGGTCCTCCAGGGCTTCCACACGGCGGGCGTCCAACCAGCCCCTGGAACGGAACTGGCGCTGCTTGACCAGCCACTGGCCCAGGGCGAAGCCGGTCTCGGTCTTGTGTCGCAGGGGGATGTCGAGGTGGCCGTGGACTTCGTGCCAGGCACGGGCGGCCGCGTAGCCCTCCCACCACGGGGACGTCGTCTGCCGGACCAGCAACAGCGTGAGCTGCTCCAAAATGCCCTGCGTGGTGCCCTCCGAAAGGACGACGGTCACCTTGTCGGGCAGGCTCGGATTGGACATCCGCCCGTAGGCGCGGCTGCGGTCCAAGGTCATACCGAGTTCTCCGTCGTGGGCGCGCAGCGCCCGGATCACCTCCCACAGGATGCGGTACTCGCCGGGGTCGAGATCACCGATCTCGCCGTCCTGCTCGGGCACGACCACCGGCAAGATCACCACGGAGTCGCCGGTGCCGTCGGGGCTGCGCCGCAGTGCACGACCCACGGCCTGGACGATGTCGACGGGTGAGGACTTGGGGTGCGCGAACAGAACCGCGTCGATGGCCGGCACGTCCACGCCTTCGCCAAGACAGCGGGCGTTGGAGATCACCGCCCACCCTCCGGGCCCCGGGTTGCGCAGGTGCCCCAGGCACTGCTCGCGCAGGCTGGTGGCCATCTCGCCATGCACGCTCGCCGTGTACGGGACGGACAGCGCGGGGGCGATCCGGCCGACCAGGCCCGGCAGGGTGCGGGCAAACTCCTGGGCCTGCTCGACGCGCGCATGGAACGTCAGCACCCGCCTGATCCCGAACTGCTCCGCCGCGCGCAGCAGGGCAGCCTGGGCCACCAGCGTCTGCAGACTCGGCGCCCCCACTCCTACGGTGTACTCGCAGCGGGGGTCGTCCAGCAGGGCACGGGCCTCGCTTTCCCGGACCCCGACCACGTACACCCGGTAGTCCTGCAGGTAGCCCTCCGCGATCCCGCGGGCGAACGAGTACTCGTAGAGCACGGGCCCGAACAGAGTGGTATCGCTCATGGACACCACCCCGGACTCGGCGGAGACGGCCGCAGTACGGGGGGTTGCGGTCATGAACAGCCGGCGGCGCGCGGGAAGGAAGCCGGGCTCGGTGACCAGCTGCTGGGCATCGCCGTGCAGGAACCCGGTCAGGTGGTGGGCCTCGTCCAGGAGGAGGACGTCGGCGACGGCACCGCAGTTCTGAAACGCCTCGGACAGCCGCTGCACGGACATGTAGGTGCACACCACCAGCCGCATACCCCGGCCCGCGGTGCGCTCCAGCCACTGCACGATCTCGCCCGGGTCGGTGGTCACCGGCGCGGGCACGTCCTTGACGTACGCGGGCTCGTCCACCGCGACGGACGGATCCGAGCACACCGCGAGCGCCTGCAGATCCCCGGCATGGTCGCGGCGCCAGGCCTGCACCGTCTGCGCGACTAGTGCCAGCGACGGCGTGAGCAGCACCACCAGCCCCTGCGGTGCAAGCGCCTGCGCCGCCCGCTGCCCGATCAGCGTCTTGCCGGTGCCGCACGCCGCATACAGCTGCCCCGACCCACCGCCCTTCAGGCCGGCGGTCACCGCCGCCAACGCCTCCTCCTGGTACGGGCGCAACGGCCTTGCCTGCGGCCGCGGGCCCGGCACTATCACGGCAGCCTGCTCCTGCTCAACGGTCACAGCGAATCCCTCACTGGAAAGACGGTCAAGTCCCCAGCCTGGCATGCGTCGATGACCGCCAAGGCCTGAACGCGACTGAACGCCCGGCACGCAGCCGCCAAGGCCTGCGGGTCGTACTCCGCCTCCAGCTCAGCGTCCTCGACCTCGTACGACAGCAGCGTGCCAGGGTCCTCGATCCACGCCCCATCGAAGGCGATGCCGCGAATGATGTGGGCCAGCACGTCCCACTGCACTGCCGGCAGCGGCGGCACCTGCGACAACTCGATCGCGAAGAGGCGCTCCAGCGTGTCCCCGGGCAGCGCCGCAGACGACCGCGGCGCGTTGCGGGCCCTGGACACGGCCTGAGAGATCGTCTTCTCCGACGTGCCGAGTTCGGTGGCCAGCTGGCTGGCTCCGCCCCGGCCGCGCCGGTCGACTTCGTCGGCGATGGCGTGTGCTTTGTCGTCGGCCCCCGCTGTGCGCTCGCGGTTCCCGAACTCGATGCGCGCCATGGCCGCGGCGTACCGCTGGTGGAAATCGGACACGTTCTACCTCGTTTCAGCGGGAAGCCCCGGCCCCGCGACGGCACGCCGCGGGACCGGGGCCCAGGTGGGCGGTCAGGACGGGTCGGCGGCGAGTTCGTCGCGCCGCTGGATCAAGTACTCCAGCAGGCCCGGGACCACGGCCACGTCGGCCTCGCCGCAAGCGGCCAGGTCGCTGGTGATCTCGGCCGCGATCTCCGCCAGCCGCTCGTCGGCGGTCTCGGGCGTGATGCCGTATGCCTCGGCCTCTTGGCCATTGACGGCGCCGTCGAGATCCCAGTGCGCGACGATCTGCCCCGGCTTGAATCCCTGCGTGCCCGCGTCGATGTCGCCGTATCCGAGGTTCAGGCCCAAGCGCTCCTCAAGGGCCGCTTCGGCAGCCTGCGCGTCCTCGCCGAGACGGGCCCGCATGTTGTTGCCGTCCCAGTACTCCTCCCAGTCCGCCACGATCCGCTCGGCCAACGGAAGCAGCTCCTCCATCAGCTCGTTCGCCGCCTCAGCAGTGAGCGCCGGGATCGCATAGCGGCGGTCAAAGCCGTGATAGACGCTGAACGGCACCGCGTTGCCGATCTCGGGGTTGTAGTCGGCCAGCAGCTTGCCGTCGCGCAAGCCCAGCTCGATGTAGGCCGGCTGCGGCGTGTCCTGCCCGGTGTAGCAGCAGAACAGCTCGTCGGGGGTGGTACAGCGGATGATCTCGACCTGCGTCACGACTATCCTCCCGGGTTGACGGACAGCTCTGACCAGCTGCCCGGCGGGGTGTCGGAGGGCTGTCCCCTCCGACACCCGCAACGATACTTACCCCATGGGGTAAGTATCAAGCGGTTGAGGTGAATTCACCGGAGACCGACTCCCAGAAGGCGGTAGGAACGCTCTCGCCCGCAGGGGCTAACGCCCATCTGGCACACCCGGTCACGCGCATCACTGCCGCGCTGCCCACGCAAAGGGGCTGAGCATCAAGTGGCGATCAGCGCGAGCGGGCCTCAGCGACACGAGCTCGCAGGCCAGTGAGTGAAGGTGTACCCCGCGAGGTTTCCCCCACTTCTGTTCCGCCGCCATGAGGAGATGGGGCTGCAGGGACCTAGTTGCTTCCCGGAGGACCCTGCCTGCCGGGACGGTCCCGGCGGAACTTCCGGAGGAGGAGTACGTGAACAACGACCTGCCGAGGCGCGAGCCCGGGCGCCCGTACTGGGGTGCCCTGCTCGCGATGGCCGCCGGTATCGCCGCGGCGCAGGGGCCGGCCTGGGCCAGCGCCCTGGGAGCGGCGACCGCCGTCTATACCGCTGTGCTGGCCGGCTCGCCGAGCGGGAGGGGCTGAGTATGCCCCGGACCAAGCCCTCGCGCCTCGAACAGCAGCTGATCGAGGCGGTCGCCGCGCACGGATACACAGTGACCGCAACCCAGCTGGAGCGCTGGCGTCAACGGCTGTGGCTGCCCAGGACGACCCTCTGGCGCGAGCCTGACGGCTCCCTGCGCGAGCAGGTCGTCAGGCACACCATCTCGTTGGTCATCCTGTCCGTCCCCGGCCGTAAAATCAGCTGGGCCGGCTGGGCGTTCTGGGCCATTGCCGACACCCCGGAGACAGCTAGCCTGCTGAGGGGGGCTCTGAGGGCCGCGCTCCGGCACCCCCTCGAACGCGCGGGCATCGACCCCGACAACATTCCCCAGGGAGACTCCGAAGAGGCCTCCGCGGCTCGCGAGGCACTCGTCGCGAGGCTTCAGCAGGGCCGGCGGTCCCCGCGGCGGGACTTCGACGGGATCCTGCGTCTCCGTGCCGCGACCGCCGGGGTCGAACTTCCGCCTCCGCGCTCGGTGCCGAACATCATGCACCGGGCCCTGATCGAGCCGGGGGCCTGGCTGGTCCTCGGCGGCGTGGAGGACATCGGCCTCGGCGGCGTGCTGGACGCGTTCGAGGAAGCATGGCCCGAGGGCCGCGACTTGATCGAGCAGATGCGGGCCGCCTACTGCAAGGCCGAGCTCGACGGTATCGACCTGGCGGCCCAGACGCCGCTGGCCGGCGGGCTCGGCGGGTTCGTCCGGGTCGTGGAGGAGACCGACGACCAGCGGCTGTGCGCGGCTGTCCGGGCGTGCACGAAGGCCTCCGGTCTCTTCTTCCAGCTCTTGCCCCGAGCCGAGAAGGACCCCGCCATCCTTCGAAGCCTGATGGCCGATCCGATGTGGGACCAGTGGGCCCGGCTGGGCGGGATTGCTCCTGACCGGGCGGGCGGTGAATCCGTTATCGCCCTCAGCGTCGTGCAATACCTGCTCATGCCCGGCTGGGCCGAGGACCTTCACCGCTACCAAGAGCTGATGGAAAGGCTACTGGCCGCCAGCGATTCGCCGCTTCGTGGTGAGTAGGCCGGCCCGGGCGGAGGAACCCGGCGGGCGTAGTGGACTATGGCCGTCCCCTGCACGAGCGACAGGTCAGCCCCTCCGCTGCCGACCACGGTTCGCCGGACGCTCGGCCACGGTGAGACGTGCAGCGCTGGAGAGCGGTGCCGGGCCCGGCCACATCGCGGCAGCAGCCCGCCCCCCACCAGCCCCACCCGGACGGTGCGCTCGCCTCACGCAGCGAAGAGTCGACGGCGGGGGTACGGTCCCAGCCCTCGACCAGGTCGGCTGACGGTCGGTCCGGGCCACCCGCCGCCCTTCCCCGCCGCTGGCCGCTTTTGCCCGGCCCGGCCGGTCCGCAGACGGCGGCGGCGTAGGCCACGCATGCTCACCGGGGGATGCCGGCCTGAACCTCCCCCGGGACCGACCTGCGCGCGCAACACGGCGGCTGAATGCGGATGTTAGGCGTTGACCGTGGGGCTCTGCGAGGGAATCTCCGTGCCGGAGTCGGCTCCCGCGGCCGGGGTCTGCTGCCTGCTCGGACGGGCCCGGCGTACCCGCGGTCGGTGTGTCGGCTCGGTGGCGCCGAGAGCGGCCAGCTCGGCCGCCGACCACCCCGCGGCCTCGGCTTCCACGTACGCCTTGCCGTACGGGACCTCGCTCTGGGACAGCTCGGTCTGGAGCTGGATCCGACGGGCCAGGATCGCCGCGAGGGGCTCGACCGCGGCCTGCTTCGCGGCCAGCTGTGCGGCCTGGAGCTCTTGCGCCTTCTTGAGGATCTCGTCTGCCTTCATGCCCCGCATGATGCCCGCCGCCGGGCGCGGGCGCGGCGGGCGACGCGGCCGGACCGCAGGCCGGCTACGCCCGGGTTGCTCCGTGGTAGTCGCCCGCCGGCATCGCCTTGTCGAGGGCGACTACCTCGACGTTGCGGCCCGTGCGCGGGGCATGAAGGACCTGGCCGTCGCCGGCGTAGAGGCCCACGTGGTAGATGCCGCCGCCGCGCCGCGACCAGAACAGCAAATCGCCGGGCCGTAGCTGGCTGCGGGCGATCGGCCGGTGGGAGGTGGCAGCGTACTGCGCGGCGGCGGTGCGGGGAAGCTGGGTGCTCGGCCAGTACGCGTACTGCACCAGCGACGAGCAGTCGAAGCCCTCGGTGTGGGACGCGGCGCACCGGCCGCGCAGGAACCCGTTGCGTCCGTCGCAGAAACCCCGGCTGGGTCCGCCGGGCCCGCCGCCGCCCCACGCGTACGGGGTGCCGACCCGGGCCGCAGCGCGCCGCAGCGCGTCGGCGCCCGCCCCGCTGCCCGTGACGGCCAAGGCGGCCGGGCCCTCGAAGTCGTCGATCAGATCCATGATCGTGATGACGTAACGGTAGGTCTCGCCCTTGGCGAACCCCTTCGGTGGCACGCCTTTGAACCTCACGACGGCGCCCCAGCCGGCGTTGTACCCCGCGAGCGCGAGCCGGCGGACATCGTCGCGGTAGCCCGAGGCTTTGGCATCGCCGAGGAGGGAGCACATGTACCGGCCCTGCGCCACGACGGCGTCGCCGATGTGGAACTCGCTGGCGCCGCCTCCGTCGACGTCGCGCCCCCAGGTGAGCCACGTGTCGTGGATGAACTGGGCCGGACCCTTCGCGTCGGCGTGGCTGACCGCGTCGCGGTCGGTGCGGAAACCCGACTCGTGGTAGAGCTGAGCGGCCATCAGGGCCGGTGTCAGCTCGGGGTGGTCGCATTCGGCGACGGCCCGGCGGATCCACGGCTCGAACTTCGGGGGTACGCCCTTCAGCCCGCCAGCATCGCCGCCGCCCTCGCCGCCGGGATCGGCGCCCGCGGCCGTCAGCAGCCCGGCCATGACGATCAAGGCGGCCACAGGCAGCGCCAGCACTCCGACGAGGCAGCCCGTCGCGGCCTTCATCGTCTCCCCCTTCCTCGGCGGGCCCGTCACCTGGACGAGTGATCACTCGGGAGCCGGTTGTGCCTGCGTGCCTGATCACGGGTCCGGGCGTTGACCTGATGTCAGCTCCGCGCACGGGTGACGCTACTCTCTGTAGCTCATTGGGCACAAAGAGCAATCACATGAGCGCAACGCGTGGGAGGAGGGGGAGGTTGCGATGACCGCCACCGAGATCGTGCCGCCCGCGACGGACCGTCCCCAGGAGCCCGACCTGCGGTACGCGCTCATCCTGGCCGCCGGCTGGAGCATCGCCAAAGGCCTCGTCCAGCCCATGCTCGCCGACCAGGACGAAGGCACCGTCCGCTTCCTTGCGCCCGGCGAGGCACTGCCGATGGGAGTCACCCCGGTCGTCATCGCCGACACCACCGTCAGTAACGCCGTCTACGTCGAACATCTGCTGCGCGAGACCTGGTCCGTGCACCTGCCGCGCCCCTGGCTCGTCCTGGTCGCCGACGCGCCGGCCCCGCCGCCGGTGGGCGCCCGCTACCGCATCCGGGCTCTTGGCGCGCGCGTGATCGGCACGGCCTACGTGCCGTACCTGCCGGTGCTGCGCACGGTCGAGACCGCCGCGGAGGCCATGGAGCACAAAGACGTCCGGGCCGCTGCCCGCAAGCTGCGCAGCGCTCTCGAAGGGAACTAGCCGATGGACATGATCACGCTTGCCGGAGCCCTCGCGGACAAGGGCCTGCTGCCGGGAGCCAAGCCGACGCCGATCCCCGGCCTTGCCCCCGTCGTCGTCGAACTCTTCGGCTACGGCCTCTACCTGCTCGTCCTGGCCGGCGGAAGCGCCACCGGCTACGGCATCTACAAGCTGGCCTGGGCCGACAAGAGCCGCCAGGGCGGCGGGTCCGAGCCCTTCAAGTGGATGGGCGCCGGAATCCTGGCCATTCTGATGGCGGGAACCCTCATCGCCATGATCAACGGGATCGCCGCGTGACCCGTGGCGGCCGGCTCACCCGCTATATGATGCCGACGGCGCTCGCCCTGGTGGCCGCCGTCCTGGCACTGACCGGGTACGCCATGATCAGCGGAGACGACTCCACGCCCGACTCCGGCAAGGCCGGTGCCTCCGCGGTGCCGTCCGCCTCGCCGTCGGACGGGTACGCACCGCCGTCGGACTGGACCGAGCCCGCCCGCTGGGCGGCTCTGCCCCGCGGCGCGCGCACGGACGAGCGAGGCATGGAGGTCGGCTTCCCGCACACCACGCAAGGGGCCGTCGCGATGATGGCGAGCTCCAACTCCACCGACCTTCAGGGCGCGTACGACAACCAGCAGGCCCAGCTGCGGATCTTCGACTCCTACCTGATCGCCGCCGACCAGACCGAGCCCAACCGGGAAGCGGTCGAGCTCGCGGGCATCGACGCCGACAAGCAGGTGCGCCGCAGCCTCGGCCTGCCAGTCGGCAGCGCCCTCCCGCCGGGCGCGTACGTCCGCACCCGCGTGGTCGGCTTCAAGATCATCAGCGAGAAGCCGGACGAAGTCGCCGTCTGGCTCCTCTCGCGCGTCACGACGAAGGCCGGAGAGACCCAGAAGGAGACCGGCTCCTACATGCGCTCCGTGGTCGCCGTCCAGTGGGCCGAAGGCGACTGGAAGACCTCCCTCGCCGCCTACACCCGGGCCGTCGCCGCCAGCGAACCGACGCCCGACATCGCAGCCCCGGGCGATCCCGCCTTCAACTCCGCCTCCTGGAGCGCGATCCGGGAGGCCTCATGAGGCGGCGGCTGGCCGCCCTGCTGCTGATCCTCACCGCCATGCTCGGGATCGGCCTGGCCACCCCCGCCGCCGCGGACGGCCCCGTCGGCGAGACGGTGGACGTCTCCTGCCGGGTTGCCACCGGCAGCAGCTCGCTGGGGGCCATGGCTCGCCTCGCCGGCACGCTCATCAAGGGCCGGGACGCCTGCGATGTGGTCGGCGACAAGGTCGAGGAGAAGGTGGAGGAGTACTGGACCGCCGTCTGGGACTCGGTGATCGGCGACATCCTCAAGTCCGCAGTCGACGTCGCGAAGTGGATTCTGCGCACGATGCTGACCCTGTCCCTCATGGGCCCCAGCCTCGACTTGTCCAAGAGCGGCCTCTTCGAAGAAGACGCCACACTCGGCGGGATGCTCGTCTGGCTGGGCTGGGTGATCGCGGCGTTCGGCGCGATGTGGCAGATCGGCAAGGCCGCCATCACCGGCCAGGGGAAGTACTGGGGCCAGCTGCTGTCCGGCTACGCCCAGAACATGGTGCTCAGCGTCATCGGGCTGACCATGGTGGCAGCGCTGCTGCGCGCGGGCGACCTTCTCACCGAGGGGATGGTCAAGGCCACCTTCAACAAGGACGGCGCTTTCGAGAGCATCATCACCGTGATGGTCCCCGCTGCCGTCGCCAACCCCGTCCTCGTCGGCGGAATCTGCTGCGTGCTGCTGCTCGTCGGCTTCGTCCAGATGATCATGATCTTCCTGCGGCAGTCCGCGATCCCAATCCAGTGCCTGCTCCTGCCGATCGCCGGAGCGGGCCTGATGGGCGGATCCGTGACCCGCAAATGGGCGCCGAACCTCGTGACCAGCATCCTCACGATCATCGCCTACAAGCCGATCGTCGGCGCGATCATCTGTGTCGGATTCGCCGAGTTCGGCAGCGCCCACGACCTGGTGGCATGGCTGAGGGGCTGCGCCACGCTCACCCTCGCCATCATCGCCCCCGGGCCTCTGATGAAGATTTTCGCGCCCTTCGGTGCGGCGGTCGGCGGGAGCATGGCCGGGGGCGGCATGGCCGCGGCCGCGAGCGCGGCCGGCTCCTACCTAGGCGGCCGCAGCGGCAAGGGCGGCGGCGGAGACGACCCCGACCCGAGCGGGGGCGGCGGTGGCGGCGCGGACAGCGGCGCCGACCCAGTCAAGCAGGCCCAGTACATCGAGCAGTCCATGGGTCCGCAGGGCGGCGGTGACGAAGGGCAGGACGCCCTCGCGCAGGCCTCCCGCAACGGGGGCGACGCGTCGATCCCCGCGCAGGGCGGCGGCCCCGACGCCACAGCCGGCCTGGGCGCGGCCACCGAGACCAGCACGGCGACCGGGGCGGCCACCACCGGTGCGGCCACCGCAGCGACGGGCGGCGCCGTACTCGCACTCACCGTCCTGGACGGCGTCAACGACGCCATCCAGGAAGCCTCTTCGACCATGGGAGACGGGGGCAACACATGACCACCCACGGTGTGCCCGACGGACTGAGGATCGAGGGCTTCCGGACCCGCCGCACCTTCGGCCTGGGCAACCTCTCGAAGTCCGCGACGATGATGGGCGCGGGCTTCCTCGCCGTCGAGGCGCTGCTCAGCACCATGGAGCCGCTGACCCTGCTGGTCACCCTCCCCGTCACGCTGGCCGTGATCGGCATGGCAGCAGCCCGCCGCCACGGCATGTCCGCCCTCGCCTACTACCGCGCGGTCCTTGCCTGGAAGATGGCCACCCGGGCCGAATCCACAAGCTACCGGCGGGTGCTGCTGCCCCACCCCTACGCCCTGGACCTGCCCGGCGTGGCCGCCTCCACCACCCTGATCGCCGCGCACGACCCCACAAGCGGCCGGCAGGTCGGTGTCGTCCACGACCGGGCCACCGGCTACATGACCGTCTCCACCCTCCTCGCCCCCGGCGGAAGCCTCATGGCCCCCACCGGCAGCGTCCGCGGCAACCTGCGGACCTGGGGATCCGTCCTCGACGCGATGAGCACCGAGGAACAGATCCGCGGAGCCTCGGTGACCATCCAGATCACCCCCGGCGCAGGCGAGGCCCTCAGCGACGACATCAACGCCCGCCGCGTCCCCGAAGCACCCGACCTCGCCACCTCCGTCGTCGACGAACTCATCCGCACCGCACCACGGGCCACCGCCTCGGTCGCCTCCTGGATGAGCGTCACCGTCGACCCCTGCGCCACCGCGACCCCGCCTGCCGACCTCCCCGGGCAGGTCGCCGAGACCCTCCGGGTCGTCGACGGCCTGGACCTGTCCGGCACCGGCACCGACATCGTCCGCCGCGCCACCGACGTCGACCTACGCCGCATCGTCCGCTCCGCCTACGACCCCAGCACCTTCAACGCCCGCGACGAGGAGTTCGCCGACCTCTCCTGGGCAGACTGCGGCCCCGTCGCCGCCGACGACCTCTTCGAGGAGTACGCCCACGACGGCGCCGTCTCCGTCTCCTACGTCCTGCGCGAGATGCCCAGGCGGCCCATCGCCTACTCCGTGCTGCTCCCCCTCCTCAGCCCCGGGAAGTTCCCCCGCCGCGTCACCCTCGCCTACCGGGTCCTGGACCCGCACGAAGGCGAGGCCGTCTTGGAGCGGGAGATCAGCGCGGCCGCCAACAGGGCGGACGCCACCGCCCAGGTCAAGGGCCGGGCGAAGTGGTCGCAGAAGGCGGACTACAAGCGTGCGGAGCAGGCCGCCGCCCAGGCCGCCGGCGGTGCACAGGTCGTGGACTGGACCCTCATGGTCACCGTCACCGCCCTGCGCGCCGCCGACCTGCCCGCCGCCCGCCAGGAACTCAACCGCGCCGTGAAGGCCACCAGGTCCCTGCGGATGCGACCCGCGTACGGCGCGGAAGCCGCGATCTTCGCCGCAGGCATCCCCGTCGGCTACAACCCCCTGGTCAGGTAACCCGGTGGCCAAGCCCCGGCAGATCCAGAGCCCCCGCCGCACCACCACAGCCCCGCTGCCGGGCCGTCAGATCCAGGCCGAGAAGGCGGAGAACCAGCGACGGCGGCGCCTGTACGCGCCCCGGACCGGCTGGGGCGGACGCTTCGGCGGCCGGGTGCCCGTCGAGGACACCGGCACCGTCTACACCGGGCCGAGCACGCAGGCCGCCGGCGTCTACCCCTTCCTCCTCGGCGCAGGCCTCCCACCCCGCGGCGTACCCGTCGGCCGGGACGTCCTGACCGGCGAACTGGTGTGCATCGACCCTGCCGACTGGGTCGGCAAGCTCACCACCAACTCGGGCGTCTGGGTCATGTCCCAACCCGGCGCCGGGAAGTCCGCCTTGGTCAAGCGCATCCTGCTCTTCTACTGCGCCTTCGGGTTCATGCCCGTCGTCCCCGGCGACGTCAAAGGCGAGTACACCGCCCTCATCCAGGGCCTGGGCGGCAGCGTCATCCGCATCGGCGACGGCTCCGGCCGCCTCAACCCCCTCGACTCCGGCCCCTTGAAGAAGCGCGTCTGGGCGATGCCCACGACCGAACGCGCCGTCCTCCTCGACGTCCTCAACTCACGCCGGCTGGAGACGCTGGGCGCCCTGCTGGCCACCAAACACGGTCTGGGCCGGACCGCTGACGAAGTCCAGCGCTCCGCCCTCACCTGCGCGGTCCAGCTCGCCGCCGACGCCGTCCCGGGCGATGACCCGATCGTCCCGGACGTGATCGCCGTCCTGCGCCAGGCCCCCGAACCCCTGCGGAACCGGCTCGCCGCCGAGGGCGGCGCATACGCCGACATCACCCGTTCGGTGATCGCCGGCCTGGACAACCTCGTCTCGGGCCCGCTGAAGGGGTTGTTCGACGGGCCGACCACCCACCCCCTCGACATTGCCGCCCCCGCGGTATCGGTGGACATCTCACCCCTGCGCGCACGCGGCCAGGACGTCCTGTCCGCGGGCATGATCGCCACCTGGGCCTACACCTACTCCAGCATCGATGCCGCCCGCTCCACTGGGCTGATGCAGCGCCGCCTCGTCCTGCCGATGGACGAGATGTGGCGCGCCCTTCGGTCAGGGCCCGGGCTGGTGGACTCCATGGACTCCATCACCCGCCTCTCCCGCGGCGACGGCGACATCTCCATCCTGGTCACCCATAGCCTCCTGGACAGCGAATCCCTGCCCAACGAGGAGGACCGGGCCAAAGCCAGGGGCCTGATGGACAGGTGCGACACCTGGATCATCGGCGCTTCCACGGAGGAAGAACTCGTGCGCGTCACCGGCAAGAGGCAGCTCACCGAGCAGGAACGCATGATGATCAGCTCATGGTCGTCGGCCACCTCCACCGGCCTCGACACCGGCGACGCCGTCCACCCCGGCCGCGGCAAATTCATGATCAAGATCGGCACGAGGCCGGGCATCGCGGCCGCCTCGGAGCTCACCGCCACCGAAGCACGGCTCTACCACACCGATCCGAAGGCAGGTGAGCGCTGATGATGACGGACTCCGACCGCAACTGGCTGGCCGGCGGCGTGGTCGCGGGCGGCGCGGTCACCCTCGCCGCGTCCACCTGGACCGGCGCCGCCCTCGGCTCCCTGGTCACCGGCGAAACCGTCGCCCCGCTCACCCCGCTGACCGTGCTGCACATGATCAGGAACTGGACATCGGTCTGGGCCTCGCCGATCGCCTCGGGCATCGGCGCCTTCCTCTTCGACCTGGCCGCGATCGTCCTGCTTGTTTGGGGCATCCGCACCTGCCTGCACTGGTTCCACAACCCCCTGCACCTGGCCACCCTGTTCCAGATGCGCGACCTCACCCCGAAGCGGGCAGCCGCCACCGCCACCCGGCTCCGCGCCTCCCTCAAAGACCGGGATCCGAAGCAGGTCGCGCCGCCCGACCGCGGGGTCCTCCTCGGCGACCACATGACCACCGGCGTCGAGCTGCGCGGCAGCGACGAGGACACCTACATCGCGATCATGGCCCCCCGCGCGGGCAAGTCCACCGCCCTGGCCATCCCGATCGCGATGGAAGCTCCCGGCGCACTCCTGCTCACCAGCAACAAGGCCGACGTCTACGCCGCAACCCTCACCGCCCGCAGCGAAGTCGGCATGCCCTGGGTCTTCGACACCCAAGGCGTCGCACGCACCGAGCGCGCCATGTGGTGGGACATGCTCGCCGAAGGCGAGACCCTGGAACGCGCCGAGCGCCTGGCCTCGCACTTCACCAACCAGATCACCAGCGACGGCGCCGACCCCTTCTGGTCCCAGTCCGCCAACGACCTCCTGGTCGGCTTCTTCCGCGCTGCCTGGCACGACGGCGCCAGCATCAAGGACATCATGCGCTGGGTGGCCGACCCCCAGGAGAAGGCCCCCCTGCGCATCCTCCACCAGTACGAACCGGTCCTGGCCGAACAGGTGGAAGGCAGCATCAACATCGCCGAGGAAACCCAGTCAGGCATCTTCCAGAACGCCCGCACCGCGCTCTCCGGCCTGCGCGACGAGAACGTGCTGGCCTGGGTGATGCCCGACAAGCACCGAGACCGCTACGACCCGGAGGAATTCTCACTCACCCGCGACACCCTCTACCTCCTCTCCAAGAAGGGAGGACCAGCCAGCGCCGTCGTCGCGGCCCTCGCCGACGCCACCTTCACCGCCGCCTCCGAGACCGGCGAACGCCACGGCGGCCGGCTACCCGAGCCGATGCGCGCCGTCCTGGACGAAGCCGCGAACATCTGCAAGATCGCCGACCTCCCGGACCTGTACTCCCACCTCGGATCACGCGGCATCACCCCCTACGTCATCCTCCAGTCCTACCGACAGGGCGTAAAAGCCTGGGGCGAAGTCGGGATGGACGCCATGTGGGGCGCGGCCACCAAGAAACTCATCGGCGCCGGCGTGGACGACCCACGCTTCGTCGCCGACATCGCCACCCTCGTCGGCCAGCACACCGTCCAACGCGGCTCCTACAGCAAGTCCCGCGACGGCGGCTCGCAGTCCTGGAGCGAACAACGGGAACAGATCCTGGAAGCCGCCGACATCCGGGCCATGCCCAAGGGCACCGGCCTGCTGCTGTCCACCGGCATGCGCATTGCCCAGATCCAGCTCCGCCCCTGGTACGAGGAGCAGGCTATGCAGCACATCGGCCCCCAGAAGGCCGCAGAGGAAATCGCGATCACCAAGCGCGCAGTCGCCGCCCACGAGACCCTCAAGGCAGCACGACGTGCCCGATAGCCCAGCCCCAGCCGCTCTCGCGGAAGACATCGAAGACCTCAAGGCACAGATCCGAGCCCTGGCGACGCAGGTCAAGTCCCTCACCCAGCCTGCCGGCCCACCAGCAGAAGCGACCGACACCGGCGACCCGGGTCAGGACGAACCCGATGAAGAGAGCTGGCAGTACCCGCCGTTCATCCTGCTCCTCGACTCCCCGGAGTACGAAGGCGAGCTGCGCGCCCTGGTCGAGTGGGTGGAGGGCGTACTCGTTCCTGGCTACCTGGCCGAGGCCTCTGCCGACGCTCGGTGGTGCCACCGATGGACCGATCACCCCGTCGCCGTCGCCCGGCTCCACGCCCTCTGGCTGGCCTGGCAGGAACTCACCGACCCTGCCAGCTGCGGGTACACCGGTCCCAGCGTGTGGCACCGCGACCACTACGACCCGTGCATGCGAGAACTCCGTGCTTCCACCGGACCTTTCCAGGGCTGCACCAAGGGCGAGCACCAGGTGGCGCACAGGATGCCGTCCCTGGTTCCCAGCGCATGGACACTGCCGGTAGACAGCGCATGAGCCCCGGGGGGGGACTGAGCAGTCCCCCCCGGGGCCGGTCCTGCCCGACTAGTCGAGCGTCATGCACACGTGAGGCTTCACGTGCTTGGTGATCCACCCCTTCGTCCCCCACTTGAGGCCGGTCTCCGAGTCGCCGTAGAGCTCGACCTCGTAGAAGCCGTTCTTCTCCCGCAGGACGTAGACGGAGTCCTTCGGGGTCAGGATGCCGATGGCCGTGTGCTTCTTCGTCGGCCCGGTGCGGAGCTTCACGTTGGTGGTCACCTGATAGCCGCAGCTGTTCCACTCGGCCACCGCCGCCGGAGCGGACACCGGAACTGCCGCCGCCGGGGCGAATGCCGCAACAAGCGGTGCAAGAGCCAGGAGAGTTGCAGTAATAGTCCGTTTCATGAAATGGGAACTCCGGGAGGTTCCCGTCGTTGCGGGGCGCGGGTTGAAATCACCCTGACGTGTCATGAGTCGAATTTTCCGAGGTTCCTCGATATGGGCAGGGGAATGCCTCCGATAAACTCGCCCTCCGGTATTTATTTGACATTGCCGAACTCAAGGGGAAGGTGCCCACAAGGGTGGAGTCGCCGTGTGTCTGTGTGGGGGTGGGGTTGGTGGTGGGGGTGGTGGGTGGGGGTGTGGTCTGTGGGTGTGGGTGTGGGCGCGGGGCGTGGTGGGGATGGTGGCGCGGGGGTTGGGTTGTGTCGTGGGGTGTTTCGGGGGTCGCTGGTTGGGGTGGTTGTGGGCTGCCCGGGGGCGATTTCGGCAGGGGTGCGTGCGGCGGGCTGGGAGGATTTTCCAGACATTAGAAATTGGCAGCCAGTTAGTGCGGAATGGAACATTACGCGCTGACTGATCTTCTTTTTGGTTCCGGGCCTGCGGACCGTTTTCCGGTGTCCTGGTGTGGTGGAGATGGGGTGGTGGGGTGATGGCTGGTGTGGGTGGCCGCCGGCGTGAGCGGGAGACGGGGGAGCGGCGGTCGGAGCGGGTGGGCGTGGCGTTCAGCGCGGCTGAGTTGGCGGTTGTCCGTGCGGCCGCCGCCCGGGAGGGGATGTCGGCGGCGGGGTGGGTGGGGCAGCAGGTGATGGCGGTCGCGCAGCATGTGCTGGTGCCGGTCTCCGCGGACCGGGCCGATGTCCTGCGCGAGCTCGTTCGGGCGCGTGCGGGCCTGCGGGAGGTCGCGGTCCGCCTGGATGCGCTCGGCGCCGACGGCAACGCCGGCGCAGCGCTGGGGGAGGTTCTGGCTGATGTGCGTGCGGCGGTGGTGCGGGTGGACGTGGCGACGGTGGCGGTGATGCGGGAGAGGCGGGCCCGTACGTGATGCCGAAGAAGCCGGACATGGGCGACGACACCGCCGTCCTGCTGGATTACCTGTTCGGTCCGGGCAAGCGCGACGAGCACACCGACCCCCACCTCGTCACGGCCTGGGATCCCCACCTGCCGTGCCCGGCACGCCACCCGGAGCGGATGGGTCTGGGGGAGTTGGCGGACCTCCTGGACGCCCCCGTCGAGGCGCTGCGCGCAGCCCGCCCGCCCCAGCACGTGTGGCACGTCTCCGTCCGCAACGCGCCCGGCGACCGGATCCTCGGCGGTGCGGAGTGGGCGCAGGTCGCGGCGGCGATGGTGGACGCCGCGGGCATCGCCCCGGCAGGTGACGAACAAGCCTGCCGGTGGATCGCGGTGCGCCACGCCGAGGACCACATCCACATCGTTGCGACCCTCGCCCGCGTGGACGGCCGGCAGCCCCGGCTGCGCGGGGACATCCTCGCGATGCACGCCGTCGCCCGCGCCTTTGAGGCCCGCTGGGGCCTGACGCCGATGTCCCCGCAGGACCGCACCGCGGTGCGCCGCCCCTCGACGGGGGAGCTGGCGAAGGCCGGCCGGCGCGGCCTTGTGGAGACCGCCCGCCAGACGTTGCAGCGCACCGTCCGTACCGCGGCCGCGCTCGCCGCCAGCGACACCGACTTCCTGGAGCGGCTGCGGGATGCGGGCCTTCGCGTACGGGAGCGCCGCGACGACGAAGGCGTCCTGCTGGGGTACGCGGTCGCGCTTCCCGGCGACCGCGCCGATGCCGGGAGCCGGCCCGTCTGGTTCTCCGGGGGCTCCCTCGCGTACGACCTGTCCCTGCCCCGGGTACGGGAGCGCTTCGAGCCGGTGGTCGGTCCGGCGGACTGGACGGCGGCGGAGCGCCTGGTGCGCGAGGCCGCGGCCGCACTCGCCCGCTCCGGCCGTGCGGAGGGCGCGGGTGGTGTGGCCGCGCTCGGCGACCTCCTGGTGGCCGCCGCCGCGCACGCCCCGGCGGCCGTGCGCGACCGGATCGCGGCGGCGGCGGACGCCTTCGAGCAAGCCGGCCGGGCCCCGGGCGAACGCTCCCTGGAAGGCCGGGCGCGCGCGGGATGGCGGGCGTCGGCGCGCGCGTTGGAGCGGGCCCCGCGCACCGCCCGGGGCGGCGGGGCGATGGTGGTCCTCACGCTCCTGGTGGCGCTGGTGGAGGCGGTGGAGGCCTCCCGCCTGTGGCACGAGGCCCAGCAGCATCGCGCGCAGGCGAAGGCCGCAGCCGACGCGGCCCGGCTGCTGCGCGAGGCCGCCGCCGCGGCCGGCGCACCGCCGAAGCGGCCGGGTCCGGCACGCACTGCGCGGACGTCACCGGTGGCGGGCCGTGGCCCGACCGCGTCCGGCGCCGTTACCGGTGTGCCGCCCCGTGCTCCCGGCCCGCCCAAGCCGGGTTCGGGAAAGTCCCGCTGACCCGCCCTGCGAGGAGAGCTGAGATCGTGTCCACCCCCGCACCCGCTCCGGACCCCGCCGCCGTCGACCCGCTCGCCGAAGCCATGGCCGAAGCCGCGCAGACCGCGGCGGCGGCCTTCCGGCTCATGCTGACCATCTCCGACGCCGTCCGCCGCGCCGCCCAAAAGCTCCGCCAGGGCGAGGAGGCCGAACTCGCCGCCGGCGAGGAGAAGCTCGCCCCGGATTGGGCCGCCGACGCGCTGCGCCCGCTGCTCCACGAGGGGGTGCTCGCCGATCTGATGTCGGGGCAGGACTGGCCGCAGATGGCCGGGCAGATGGTGTTGCTGCAGAGGGCCGGCGTCAACCTGACCACGTTCCTGCCCCAGCTCGGCGGCATGGCCCGCACCGTCTATCAGGCGGTGGAGGCCAACGCCGCCCGCATCAGCGCGGCGGGCACCGACCAGTGGGCGGACCTCCTCAAGCAGGCGATGCCCGAGGGCCTGGTGCGCGACGCGATCCTGGCCTCCCCGGCCTGGCCGGACATGGCCGCCAAGATGGCACTCCTCGAACAGCAAGGTGTCGACGTCGCCGGATTCCTCACGGCCGCGCACACCCAGGGCGTCGGCGTGGACCGCGCGGTGGCCGCGCTGCTCGCCCCGCCCGCCCCCGCCGCGCAGCCGGCCGGCCCGGCTGCGGCTGTGGCCGACCCGGCTGCGGCGGCACCGGCGGCGGACCCCCGGCGCGGTGCCGGTGCGCCGCCGCCCGCCGACCCTGTTGCCCCGCCCGCTGCCGCGCGGCAGTCCGCGGTGATGGGCCTGGTCGGGGACGCCGGTCCGGCGCCGGTGGTACAGGGGCCGTCGGCCGTGCATTCCCTCATCCCGCAGACTCCCGATCCGGCCCCTGCCGCGGTGGTGCCGCAGCAGTCGGCCATCACCACCCTCGACTCCGCCCCCGCGGCGCCGTCCGGGCCGGCTCCGGGGCCCGCGCCGGCCCCGTCCGCCGATACGGCCCCGGCCGCGGCGCGGGAGCCGGCCGGTGCGAGTGCGGATGCGGTCTCGTCGTGGGGGCCGCTGACCGAGGGCCTGGAGGTGCCGACCGATCTCGACCTCGGCGTCCGCACCCGGGCCTTGGAACAGCTCGGCGTCCGTCCGGCCGCGCACAGCCGGATCGTCGCCCTGACGAAGGACGCCCTCGGCGAGCGGGACGCGGGCCTGCTGATCGCGGCCCGGCAGTGGCCGCTGCTGGCCGCCCGGATGCAGACCATGGCCGACACCGGACAGCCCCTCGCGGGCCATCTGGCCCGCCTTGAGACGCAGGACGGCTGGCGACAGGGCCCGCCCGGCGAGACGGCCCGCCGCCTGATCCTCGCCACCCACCAGGTCCTGACCACCCCGCTCACCGACCCGCTGCCCACCGGCCCCCGGGTGTCGGCGGCCGCGGCCCGCTCCCGCTCCACCACCACCCCCGCCGGCGCCGCGCCCGGCCAGGCCGCGTCCGCAGAGCCTGCCGTGCCCGCGCACCGGCAGCAGGCGGCCCCGGCCCGGAGCTCGGGGCGGGCCCGGTGACGGCCCAGGCTCCCGCCCGGGGGCACCGGCGGCGGGGCATCGGCGCGTGGGCGCAGCGGGTGCGGGAGGCCTGGTGGGCGCTGCCGGGCAGGGACCGGCTGGCCGCCGAGGGGGTGCTGCTGACCGGCGCCCTGCTCGCGGGAGCCTGGCGGGCGGGCCGGCTCGGGCTGGTGCAGGCGGACTTCGTGCTCACGTTCCTGGGCGGCCTGGCCGCTGTGGCGACCGTGTACCGGGGAGCTGTCCACCGTCGACAGCCCGCCCCACCGCCCGGCCCGCTGGTCGCGCCCTCACCGGAGGTTCAGCAGTATGCCGCCCGCCAGGCCGCCGCCGGCGGGGGAGAGGAGCGGACAGGTGGTTGACGCGGTGGTGGTGGCCCGGCTGCGCCGGGAGTTCGCCGACCTCGTGGCCGAGCACTTCCCCGACGGGAAGGCCACGCCCGCGGGCATGGCGGTCATCGACTCGTTGATCGCCCGGCACGGGCAGGAAGCCCTGTGGGCGCTGGTGGCCGAGCTGCAGACGCCGACCGTGAAGCCCACCGACCGCTGGTGACCAGCACCCCTCCTGCGAACGCCGGATCCCGGGATCCGGCCCCGGGCTGCGCCCCGATTCCTGACGGCCTGGACTGGAGCCCGCCCGTAGCCGGGACCGTACACAGCATCCGGCACTCATCGTGCCGGGCGAGGGCTAGAGCTCGTTGGTCCGTGGGTAGGGGAGACGGCGGCCCAGGAACGGCTGGGCGCGTGGAAGGCAAGGCATATGAGGCGGGGTTCTCCGGAGCGGATCGTGATGGGCGGCATGGCGCTGGCGTCCGTGCTGGCGCCGGCCGGCTGGGGCGCGAGCCGGGTCGGGTACGAGCCGCCTGCGGCCGTCGACGGCCTGGAGCCCCCTTCGCTCGGGCTGGCGAAGTCCTTCGCGGAGGTCTGCGAGCCGGCCGCGCCACTGCTCCTCGCCATGGCCATGATCGTGGCGGTAGTGACCTGGGTCGCGTCGCCCTGGCCGTGGTTCCCCGTAGGGCTGCCGCTTCGGCGCGCCCGGTCCCGGCCGGGCCGGTGGTGCCGGAGTCCGCAGAGGTCCGCGCACACGCCGACCGGCAGGCCTCGGGGCCCGGCCAGTAACACCGGCCGGGGCGGTGGCCCCGGCCGGGATTGCCGGGCAAACACTGGCGGCGCTGGGAGAGCTGGAAGTAGCGTCGGCGTGGACAGCAGCTTCGGCTTGGTAGCCAAGCGGATCGAGAGAAGGCACCGATGACCTATCCGCTCGACGTGGCCGGGTGCTCGGACCCCGAGACAGCCCTCGCCAGGGCTACGGGTTTGTTGGAACGGTCCCCGCAGCCGCCGAACAATGCCTACTGGCTTGGCCAGGGGCGCATTCTGCTGTCCGGCTATCTCATGGCCGCCGCGCTTGGTGGCGTCGGCGTGGACGCGGTCCGTGCCTGGATCGATGCTCCGCAGGACCGCCGCCCGCTGGAGCTGCTGCGCTGCGGGCCGGTGCCGGAGTGGGCGCAGATGTGCGAGGCCATCCTGACCTCCCCTGCGGAGTCCCGGCTCGCCGCCCTGTACACCGTCAGGGCCGCTCTGCAGGGTGCCTCAGCCGACTGCCCGTGAACGCCCCAGGGTGATTACCGGGCAATGACCCACGACGGAGCGATTGCCCGGCAATCACCGGCTGGCCCACTCCACCCCGAGCCCGGCGAGTGCTTCGAGCTGGTCGGGGTTGAGCCGGTCGCGGCGCTGCTTCTGGTTGGCGAGCCACACCCCCGTCCGGTGCCCGCTCCCGTCCGGGAGGTGCTCGACGTGCGACCGCCCCGGAGCACCCGGCCCTTCCCGTGCGAGGTACTGCGCGAGGGCCTGGACGCCCCTGTGGAAGGCTTCCGCGCCCCGCCCGGACATGGTGGCCGCGCTCGTCTTCGCGGGCGCGCTGCGGGCCCGTACGACCCGTGCCGGGGTGACGCCCAGCTTGCCGAGCCGGGCTTGCTGCTCGGCGTTCAGCCGGTTCCAGTCCCGCCGTTGGGTGGCCAGCCACCGGCCGATGTCCTCGCCGTGCCGGGTCACCCCGGGCGTGATGGCGTTCAAGCGGGCGCCCTCGGCCAGGAGCTGGGCGAGGTAGGCGTAGTGGCGCTGCCAGTCCACCGTCCACCCCAGCGCCGCCGGGTTCCAGTCGGCGTCGATCGCGGCCAGCGCCGCCGCCCGCCGCTCGGCGCGCCCCGGGTCCTTGCCGAGTCCGCCGGGCCGGCGGACGTTCGTCAGCCACTGCCCGACCTGGACATCGAGGATCGCGGCGCCCCGCGGGGCGGCCAGGGTGCCGTGGAGCCGGTGGTACGCCCGCGCGGCCGCGAGGTTCTCCTCGAACGCGGCGTCCGCGGTGTCCCACACGATCCCGAGCCCCTCCAACTCGGCCGCCCGCTCCCCGGTCATCGCCCCGGCCCTAAACGCCCGGCGCTGGTCCGAGAGCCACCGCCCCAGCGGGTAGGGGCCCTCGTTGTGGTCGTATGGGACCTGGAGGTGGCCCTCGCGCTCGCGGTACCGGAAGGCCGCCTCCACGCCTCGACGCCAGTCCTGGCGTTCGGTGTTGAAGACCTGGTAGCTGATCCACTTGGCGATCAGCGCCGGGTCGCGGGGGACCGCGAACCGGAGGAGGAGCCGGTTCTCCTCCTCACCCTCGGCGGGCGCCCTGCCGACCAGAGGCGACGGCTGAACGATGCGCTTCTGGTTCTCCTGAGGAATTGCGAGCATTTCCACGGCACGCTCATCATGCGCCCGAAGCCCATTCAATACCCGAATAAGGGGGCCATACGATTTCGAGGTGAGAATGTCCTCGGGCTTCTCGTCCTCCCGCAAAAAGACGGGAACAATCAGGGTCGCCATTTTCCCTTCCCCGGGCTTCTGGCGCAGCGCCCGGCCGATGGCCTGCACGATGTCGACGGCCGATCCCTTGGGGTCGATCAGGGCGACGGAGTCCACTGCCCGGATATCGACGCCCTCGCCCAGGACGCGGCAGTTCGCGAGCACGGCGCGGCCTGCCCGGCGGCCGAAGTCGGCGAGCACGGCGGCCCGGTGCTCGCTCTCGTGCTCCCCGCGCAGCCACCCCGCCCACACCGTGGCGGGGTGGCGGACCGGATCGACGGCGTGCAGCCGGGCCGCGACCCGGTCGAGGCCTTCGGCGAAGGCCTGCGCCTCGACGGTGCGGTGGTGGAAGGTGATCGTGGTCTTCAGGTCGTGCTCGGCCATGGTCTCCAGCAGCGCCGTCTGCACCGCGGCCAGCCGCTGGCCGCGCAGCCGCTCCTCCCACCGCTCCTCGCTGTAGAGCCGGGCGGGCGTGACGACCGGGTCGACCAGCTCGGCGACCACGACCTGATACCTCGCCAAAAGCCCGCGGGCGATGGCGTCGGCGAGGGACAGCTCGTAGACGACGGGCCCGAACACGCGCACATCGTCCATGGAGCAGGCCATCTCCTTGGGGAGCCGGTCCCACCGCGACCGCGGCACGTAGACCCGGCCCTCGGCCTCCGCCTTGCGCCGCCGCTCCTCCTCTTCCTGCCGCCGGTTCTCCTTCTGCTCCAGCTCCTGCGCCCGCGTCCGGGGCGGCCGTTCGGCCCAGACCCGAGGGGTGGCCGTCATGTACAGCCGGCGCCGCGCCGGGATCACCTCCTGGCGGTGCACGTCCGCCCACGCCTTCCCCGCCGACCCCGACGTGCGGTGCGCCTCGTCCACGACCACCAGGTCGAAGGCCTCCATCGGCAACCCGTACTCCCCGCGGTGCGCCTCGGCGATCACGGGCAGGGAGGCGTAGGTGGCGTAGACGGTCACCGGCCCCCGGCCGTGCCACAGCGCGAGCTGCGGCGCCGACGTCGTCGTCCGCACCTGGAGCCCGTAGAGCTCGACGTTGTCCTCCAGCGAGCACACCGCGACAGCCGGCCCGCTGTGGCCAGCCGTCCGCCACTCCCGCGCGGTCTGGGTCAGCAGGTCCAAGGTGGGCAGCAGCACCAGGACCCGCCCGCCCCGAGCCAGCCGGAGCGCGGCCGCGGCGGCGATGAACGTCTTCCCGGTCCCGCACGCGGCCACCACCGTGGCCCGGAGCCCTGCCTTGGGGATTCGCTTTCCCGGCAGAATATCGAGACCCCGGACAATGGCCTCCACGGCCTCTTCCTGATGGGGCCGGAGTGTGATTCCGCTGGATTTTGGCATTCGTCACTCCGCTGAAAATAACCCACTGGTCGGTGCTGGCTGTGTCCTCGGGATCCAACACAGTACATCTCGACTGATGATGCACTGACGACTGTACTCGGATCCGATAGAGTCTGGTGCTGAATCCGATCAGGACAGGGGAGCCTTCATGGAGTTTGAGGCCGGGATCCACCAGACGAGGACCGCCGACGCCCAAGCGCTGCTGCGCGCCTGGGCCGATTCCGGAGTGCGCGTCTTCGAGGTGGACACCGGCGTGGCGACGGAGAAGACCGCGCTCATCCAATGCTTCGCCCGGGTGCTACCCATGGACCCGCCGGTATCCGGTCGGAGCTGGGACGCCTTCGACGACTCTCTTTGGGAAGGCATCTTCCAGCTGAAGGAGCCCCGTGTGGCGATCGCCCTGCGCGGAGAGTGCTGGGCGAACAAGCCGCACGGAGACGCCCAGACCGCGCTTGATATCCTCCAGCACCTGGTGGAGCTGTTGGGAGACGAGAAAGCGACCGTCGGCAGGCCGACGAAACTGAGCGTCCTGCTCCCCGACGACAGCTGACCACCCCCTTGCCGCCGGTGGCGCCCGCGGAGCGGGCCGGCCTGGAGGCGAAGCCGGAAGGCCCAGGGCGGGGGAGCGAAGCGGCCCCGCCCAACGGGCCGCAGGCCCGCACCCCGTGAAACGGGGTCACCCAGGCACGCACAGCGGGCCGTTCGGGACGAAGCGAAGCGGAGACCCGAACCCGTCCGAAGCGAAGCGCAGGACACCGGCCCGAAGGACCGGCTCCAGGCCCGCGAAGCGGGCCCGCCGAGCGCAGCTCGGCGGCTCATTGCTGCGGAGCGAAG